>JBFFMM010000001.1:0-70960 GCA_041554075.1 Draconibacterium sp.
GTTTTTAGTGGCTTGCAGTTTCATTAAACCAAACTGACCGTATTTTCGGTTAAGCGAAATGCATAGCCAGACAACAAACAGGGCAAAAAGAACACCCACAAAAATACATGCCCATTGATTAATCCCTGCGAAATACAAAACCATAAACACCAGGAAAGAAGCCAGCAAGCCACCTGCAAAAATGTACAGGTATTGGCTTTGCAGGCCTTTAAACTCGGCTGGCTTATTTACTCCTTTATTGATTGAATAGGTTCCCATGATTCTTACAAAAAGAAGGAGCGTAAAATTGTAGCCGACACAATCAGAAAAATACAGGCTCCAAACCACGATGCTGCGGTTTTTCCGGTATCGGGGTCGCCACTCGAAAATTTGCTGTACACTTTTACACCGCCAATTAACCCAACAATTGCACCGATGGCATAAATCAGGTTTGTAGCTGGGGCAAAGTAGGAGGTTACCATACTTGTTGCTTCAGTGATTCCTGCGGAACCATCGCCCTGAGCAAACAATGCTGTGGCAAAAAATGAGAATAAGACTATGAATGTTGTTTTTAATGAATTGATTTTTTTCATGACTTTTTGTTTTGTGCATGCCGCAATAGAAACGACATGACGTTTAAAAAAACTTTAATTTGATTTTGGGTTGCGGGGGGAAACTCACTTCGAATTGGACTGATTTTACCCGTATTCTTTTTCTTTCATTTTTTGCAATTTGGTTCATACTCAGACAGAAAATTTCTGTTATCGAACCAAATGTATAGGCTTCAATCAGGGGAATATAAAGGTGGGTTTAAGTGGAAGTTTGTGGCTGGGTTTGGCGGTGGAAAAGAAGTAATAATAGAAAGTTCTAAATCTACTTTTGAGATGCTTCGACATACTCTTGGTACTCTAATTTCAGGAGAGAATACCGGAGGAAATGTTTGCCGTTTTTATTCAGTATTAGTGGAAAATGTTATTCAAATGATTTGGATTCTATAATAGAAGCAATTGTTCATAACTATAGAGTTCAAATTTCATTTGCAGTTCTGAATAATGTATATTTATAATGCTAAAAATCAGAGATTCATATAGGTTTGATAAAATCTACTATGTGAAAAACAATATCAATAAACCCGTAAATATGTATTTATCTCAGCTAAAACTGTGGAATTTTAGAAAATATGGAATAAAAGGAGATAGTATTGATTCCGCCGAGTCGGGCTTAACGGTGCAATTCCAAAAAGGCGTAAATGTACTAGTTGGAGAAAATGATTCTGGAAAAACAGCAATTATTGATGCTATTCGTTACGTTCTAAAAACACAAAGTCAAGAATTTATACAACTCGATGAAAAAGATTTCTATAAAGAAGGAAATAATAGGGCTACTGAGTTGAAAATCGAATGTACCTTTTCTGGTTTTAATCCGGTTAATGCAGGTCACTTTCTTGAATGGATTGGTTTTGACGAAAACAATAAATACCAACTAAAAGTTTGGCTTACTGCTAAACGAAAAGACAATAGTATTTATCCTAAGATTAGTGCAGGAGCTGATTTAGATGGTGCCTATTTGGAAGGAGAAGCACGAAATCTTTTAAGGGTAATTTACTTGAAACCACTTCGTGATGCCTTGACAGAAATGACACATGGTAGAAAATCTAGATTAGCACAGATTTTAAAAAGCTTAAATGCATTTAAAGACAAAGCTGATGAAACAGGAACGAGAAAAAAACACGATTTAGAAAATTACCACAATTCTTATGGTAAAAAGGTAAACAAATACTTCAACAAAGACGATAAAGGGAAACAAATAAGAAAAACGATTAATGAATTTCTAACGGAAGATTTTCTGTTTCGTGGAGAAGACCGTAAAGCAGGAATTAAAATAGAAGATTCAGAGCTTAGTGAGATTTTAAGAGAACTGGACTTGGTTCTTGAGGAAAATAAATCAGGCTTGGGTTCTCTCAATTTGTTATGTATGGCTGCTGAGCTATTGCATTTAAAAGAAAAGGTTACAGGATTAAAACTAACCCTAATTGAAGAGTTGGAGGCCCATTTACATCCTCAATATCAACTTACAGTAATTGATTTTATCGAGAAAAATCAGAATAAGTATGGTCAATTTATTTTAACGACTCATAGCACTACACTTGCTTCCAAAATTGATTTAGAAAAACTTATTATTTGTCAAAGAAACAATGGTGTTTTTCCGATGGGGCATAAATTCACCCAGTTGGAAAGAGGAGATTATCAATTTTTACAGCGTTTTTTGGATGCAACAAAAGCGAATTTATTTTTTGCGCGGGGAGTAATTATTGTTGAGGGTGATGTCGAAAACTTATTAATTCCAACAATTGCAAATATAATCGGAAGACCACTTCATACCTACGGAGTGTCAATTGTTAATGTAGGAAGTACTGCATTTAAAAGATATGCTCAGATATTTTTACGGAAAAGTAAAAATGATAAAAAACATCAAGATGATTGGCTGGGAATGCCAGTCTCCATAATATCCGACTTAGACATTAAGAGTTTCGATTTTTACAAAGAAAAGGAGAAAAAAGACAGACCCAAATACATCTTTATATCAGATGAGATTGCTCAAAAACTAGCACAGTATCCTGACTACATTGATTTTAATGGAATAGAAGGAAGTGTTTATTCTTCAATTAGTAATTTCTGGGAAAGAGAAAAACACAGAAAATTGGTATCTCGGTTTGCCACTGGAATAAAATCAGAAATAGAATCCATTCTGGAAGATAGTACAGTTGAGATTACTGAAGAAATAATTACTGAAATTAGAACGATAACTAAAAAAGTTAAGACCAATGAATATCCATTACAGAATGTAAATCTTTTTATATCTCCAAACTGGACTCTGGAATATGAAATAGCTTCTAGTGTTATTAAAGAAGACTTAATTAAAGCCGTTCAATGTGCTAAAATCCTAAAAAACGATGCAGCAACTTGTCTAGATGAGGAATTAATGGAAATGGCAACCAAACAAGCCAGTATTATTGATGAAAAATTGGCAGGCAAGGAGCCCAATGAGATTGCATATGCAATTTTCAAACCTATTAATGATGGAGAGGTATCTAAAGCAGTTACAGCGCAGTGCTTAGCGATGCTACTTGAAAAGGACAAAGAGACCTATAAGACACTAATTGAAGAAGATAAATATCTCAGTTACATATGTAAAGCAATCTACTATGTAACTGAGCCTGCTGAAAAAGGAGGGAATGATGACTAAGAAGAGTTTTGCAACAGATAGTGAGATAATGCATGCTTCAGAGGTTTTACTTCCTGAGGGTTACTGCTTTTTAGATGATGCAGAAAAAGTAGAAATAATTAAGTGCAATGAATCTAAAGATATCGTTGCATGCCCTGGCAGTGGAAAAACAACAACTTTGCTCGCAAAGCTCCTGATTCTGGCAAACAGAATGCCTCTCGATAAGAATAAAGGAATCTGTGTTCTCACTCATACTAATGTTGCAATTGATGAAATTAAAGATAAGTTAGGAAGCAAAGCAGATGTTCTTTTCCGATATCCAAATCACTTTGGAACAATACAATCTTTTGTAGATAAATATTTGGCAATACCCTATTACACAGATGTCAACAAAAAGAAAATTAACTCAATTTCTAATGAATTGTATGGGCATGAAATTGTAACCATTTTCAAGTATGAAATATACAAGCTAAGACGGAACCAGTTATCCAAAAACATATGGTCAATCGTCAAAAGCTTTTCTTTCAATGGAGATGAGGATACTTTTTTATCAAACCTTAGAATTATAAGAGTAGGAGAAAATCAGGAAATAGCTAAAAATGATGGAAGAATACTTTCATTTAATAAACCTAAAAGTAGGAATCAACGAAACTATACTGATTGGAAAGAAAGAGAAAAAGTTGAGCTGAAAGAATGGTTTATAAACCTGATAAATATTGTTCATACTAAAAGAGGCACATTGTCATATGATGATGCATACACATATGCTGAGAATTATATTCAAACTTACCCAAAGACTATTAAAGCATTATCTTCTAGATTTCATTATGTTTTTATTGATGAAATGCAAGACACTGCCTTACATCAAATAAAGTTATTAGATAAAACCTTTGATTTCAAAAAGACAATTATCCAACGCTTTGGCGACCCTTTTCAATCAATTTATAACAAAGTAAGTATTGAGGAAATATGGAAACCCAGAGATTTTCTATCTATAAACACAAGTTGTAGATTTGGTGAAACCATAACTTCTGTTTTAAAAACAGTATGCATTGGAAATAATTCCGATTTAAAGGCATCAGGAGATATTCAATCTCATCAGCCAATTATGATTGTTTACGAAAATCCAGACGAAGTACTACCTAAATATTGTGAACTATTATTGAATAGAAATATAGATTATGATGGAGAGCAACTGTCTGTATTTGAAGTATCAAAAAGAGAACGCAGACCAATAAAAGCTGTTGGTTGGGTGGGCAAGGCGTTGGATGAAAAATACCCTGAAAGATTTAAGCTTAAATCTTATTTTGAGGATTATCATAAGGAAGTAAAGAAGAAAGATAAAGTAGATTACACATCATTGAAAAGTTTCTTAAGAAAGTTGGAAGGAGCAAAAGTTAAGGATTATAAAAATAAGATTATCGAAGCAATGCTGCATATTCTGCGAATCGAAGGGAAAACATATGCAAAAAATGGGCGCAATTATTTCTATACAAAGACAACTTTTCTTTCTGCTCTTGATGAAACTGAACGGCTTGAAAAATTCAATAAGTCATGTTCAAAATGGATTAGCAAACTGAACAAAACCAATTCGATTAATGAAAATACCGTTGATAAAGTCAGAAAACATTTCATTAAAAAGTTATTCCCGGTTTTTGGCATAAACTCAGCGAATCCTGAAGTAGTAAGTTTTTTAAATAATGAAATTAGTGACGAAGCTTTTAATGTAAAAACAATTGAATTAAGCAATATTTATAAGTATCCAGAAAATGGAGAAGTAAAAGTTGAAGTATCCAATATTCATCAAGTAAAAGGAGAAACACATACTGCTACACTTTATATGGAAACATGGTATCAGAGTAATTTTGAGAGTGAGTCAATTGCTCCTCAAATAATGGGAGAACCTTACGTACAACCCAAGAACAAAAAAGACACGTACACAAAAGAAACTTTGAAAATGGCGTATGTTGGAATGAGCCGTCCAAGGTTTTTATTGTGTATGGCTATTCATAAAGACCGATACGATGAAGCCTTTAATATTTACAAAGGAGGTTTGTGGGAAATAGTAAAAACATATAACAATTAAGATATGCATCCAGAAGACAAAGAAATTATAGAACTAAAAAAAGCCATTCCTAATGAAAAAGTTTTGCAAGTTCTTGAGAGATATAAAAAAGAATATGGCTTTGCTGATTATTATGGAGCGTTAGATTCAATGGCTTATAAGCTAGGTATTAGTTGGGGAAACGAATTAATCGCTGATAATACAACGAATAAAGATGCTGGTTATATACCATTCGTAAATTATTCTGCTGAAAATGCTTTATACGAACCACCAGGAAAACGAGATTTAATCTCAGGTCCTTACAAGAAATTAGCAGATAGTAAGCGATTTGCGACTAAAGAAATCATCTACAGGCTAATGAGAATTGAAAATATCGAAAAACTTGTATTCTCAGAACCCCACTTTCCCAAATAAGAAAAATTGCAAACCTTCATATTAACCAAACAGCATATGCCAATCAATTTTGAATCAATCAGACTCTATTGCAAAAAAAGAAAAAGGGCTAGGAACATCAAGAAAAACAGAGATAGTGTACCTCCATATCTCAAAAAGACATTTGTTGAAGAATTAAACTATAAACTTTGGATTACTAAATCAGCTCGTTTTGTCGCGGCAGACAGATGTAAAAGACTTCATCTACTGTCAATGAAAACAATTGGTTATTTAACTGCATATATCATTCTTGTAAGTCTTATTCAAGTTTATCAATTTGAAATATTTACAAAAATTCCTGAAAACTATTTCGCATTTACTATAACTGCGTTGTCAATCCTTATATTAATATTCAGCCAGTTTGAAAATGCATATAATTTTCAATATTTATCCATTCAGTATCATAACTGTGCTAGGGAAATTTCGTCCCTATATAATCAACACAGAATAATTAAAACATTTGAGAACCACACGGAAAAGGAGCGCGAGTTCGAGCAAATTTCTAAGGAATATGATGTAGTATTATCTAGGTTTGAAAATCATGAAAAGCTCGATATGGAAAAAGCACAAATTGGCAAACCATATTTTCAGTTATCTAAATATCAGGCTTTTATTATAAAACGGAAGTTCTACTTTAATTACTTTTTTAAATATCATTTTTTTATTTGGAGTCCATTGGTTGTTTTCATTTTATACCAGCTCTATTGCTTTTTAGGTAGTTCTTAAAATCTTAAAAAGAACAGTCAGTCGCACTTCCAAGGATTCTAATTTTGTATTCTACAGTTGTTGATATAATTAATTGCTTTTGACAGAACGGTTTGTAATCCTCAAAAATATTTTTCAACATCAAACTCGTCAACCTCTTCATCAGAAGTAGAAGCAATATTCAGCTCAAAACTCCCTAATTGCAAATCAATCAAACCTAAAATTCGCTTTTGGTAATTCTTGTAAGTTGCTGCCAGTTGCTCAACATTTATCTAGCCTCAATAGTGTGTAAACAAATTTGTTTATATTGCGTAGAGTTAATTATGAGCAGCTTAGATAAAAATATTGAACTGATAAAGGGAATTCATCCGGGAATTATCCTCGAGAGGGAGTTGAAAAAAAGAAAACTTCCTAAACGCCGCCTTGCAATTTTAATTGGTGAGTATCCTCAACTTTTAGGAGATATAACCAAAGGGAAGCGTCGCATTAATCCCTCTTTGTCAATAAGACTGGGCAATACGCTTGGGGTAGATGAAAGTTTCTTTTTATTGTTGCAAGCCTATTCCGATATTGAGCAGGAAAAGAAAAAACGAGCACTTCAGAATAAACCTGATTTATTGAAGCTTCGCCCGGCATTATTTTGGGATACAGATATTAATTCCATTAATTGGGAAAAGAATAAAGCAGCCATTATTAAGCGTATTTTTGAACGGGGTAACGAGCAGGAGTTGGAGGAGATTATCGGCTTTTATGGGAAGAACGAAATTGAAAAAGTTTTAAGGAAACTAAAAGACAGTTCGCCAAATATTGCTAAAAAGATAAACAAAATCCTCTGTGAATAGTGTATAAACTTCAATACCCCACATACTCCCCAATATCAAATCCCATTAACTCATCACCACGCTTAACACCTGAAACTGGTTGCTCCAACCTCCCCAAATGCAAATCAATCAAAGCTGTAATCCGCTTGGCATTATTTTCGGAGGAAGATGCCAGTTGCTCCACCCAATCGGTATTTTCAGAATGTAGTATTCCTGGTTCTAAAACGGACTCGGATTAGTAATATTCAACTTCATAATTTTATCAATCCTGAAAGGTTGATTTTAAAAGAAAGAGTAAGTTGACAAACTAATAATTCGGAGAATTTTTTGAACTCGATTATCTATCTATTTTCCACAAACTAAAGGCTTGTATAGACTAATAAAAATTACTATCACAGCTTGAAGTATTAAAGAAATATTTTAGTGGTATTTGATATAATCTAGTATTTGTAACATCTGTTACAAAATACCGTTAAGATTAACAGTATTTTCATACACTTATTCAACTACCATAAAACCATACTGAATGGAACAAGTCGCCACTTTGAAATCCCACCGAATGCTCTTTTTTAATACCCTTGCTTTTACCGTATGTTTTGCGGTTTGGATGCTAAATGGTGTATTGGTAACTTTTTTAGTTAACAACCAGGTTTTCGATTGGGGACCGGTAAAAATTGGCTGGTTAATGGGAATTCCAGTTTTAACCGGGGCAATCTTTCGTTTACCTGCCGGAATTCTTACCGATAAATTTGGGGGGAAATGGGTGTATGGAATTCTACTTCTTATCTGTTCAGTTCCACTGTTTTTGCTTTCAACAGCCAACACCTTTTTCTTTTTTGCTTTATATAGTTTTGGTTTTGGTTTAACCGGTGTAAGTTTTGCGATTGGCATTGCCTACACTTCGGTTTGGTACCCGAAACACAGGCAGGGAACCGCACTTGGTATTTTTGGTGCTGGTAATGCAGGTGCCGCCATTACAACACTTTTGGCTCCATCTATTTTAAATTGGTTAACGGATAACGGAGCGAATATTGAAGGCTGGAGAAAACTTCCATTAATTTATGGTGGCGCATTAATTATTATGGGAATTATATTCTTGTTATTTACCGAAAACAAAAAACCAGCATCTACCAATAAGAATATGAAACAGATTTTAAGTCCGTTAAAAAATATACGGGTTTGGCGTTTTGGAATGTATTACTTTTTAGTGTTTGGTTGTTTTGTGGCTTTCTCGCAATGGCTGGTTCCTTATTTTGTAAATGTGTATTATTTGCCCCTGGTAACCGCCGGAATATTTGCCGCGTTGTTTAGTTTGCCTTCGGGTGTAATTCGAGCTATGGGTGGCTGGTTGTCAGACATTTACGGAGCACGAAAAATTATGTACTGGGTTTTGGGAGCTTCAGTAGCAATCAGTGCTTTGCTTTTTATTCCGAAAATGGAAATTATTTCGCCCGGACAAGGAATTATGGCGAAACAAGATGGTGTGGTAACCTTTGTTTCCGATAATATGGTTAAAGTAGGCGAAAAAGAATATCCGGTTAAAGTAAAAAGTGGGGAATCGGAAAATCTGGACGATAAACTTTTAGTACTTCCCTCAAAAGTAGCCTGGCAGGAACCTGTTGTAAAAGTAGGCGATAAAGTGGTTCGGAAACAATTACTTGTAAAAGGAGTAACCAAAATATATTTTCAGGCGAACGTATGGATTTTTGCCGTTTTGGTAATATTAATTGGAAGTATTTGGGGCATTGGAAAAGCCGCAGTTTACAAACACATTCCCGATTATTTTCCCGAAGAAGTTGGAGTAGTTGGAGGAATGGTGGGAGTACTCGGTGGTCTCGGTGGTTTTTTCTGCCCAATTATTTTTGGATATCTTTTAAAAGGCACTGGTTTATGGACTTCGTGTTGGTTGTTTATGTTGTTCTTATCGGCGCTTTGTTTGATTTGGATGCACCGTACAATAACTAAAATGAACAGACAAAGTTCTCCTGAAATTGCATTAAATATTGAAGCTAAACAAAACTAATACCGCCACAATGAAAATTAATATCGAGAACTGGAACGTTGAAGATTTAGCATTTTGGAAAAACACCGGAAATAAAACCGCAACACGAAATCTTTGGATTTCAATTCCTGCACTTTTGCTGGCATTTTCGGTTTGGATGATGTGGAGCATCATTGCTACAAAAATGAAAGCTTTTGGTTTTAATTTTGGCATGATATCATCCGATATGGACGCAGCACAAATTACCGAAAAGCTAAAGGAAATCAATAACCTATATTACACTTTGCCGGCAATTGCAGGACTTGCAGGAGCCACGCTTCGTATTCCCAATTCCTTTTTAATTTCGTTAAGTGGTGGACGAAATGTAATTTTCCTGACCACTATATTATTACTTATTCCGGTTATAGGCGTTGGTTTTGCCTTGCAGAATGTAAATACACCTTACCTTACTTTTGCTTTGTTGGCGGCACTTTCCGGTTTTGGCGGAGGTAATTTTTCCTCTTCCATGAGTAATATCAGTTTCTTTTTCCCAAAACGTATGCAAGGAACCGCGCTTGGATTAAATGCCGGAATTGGCAACCTGGGTGTAGGCGTTATGCAAAAAATTATTCCATGGATTATCGGATTTTCGTTTTTTGGCGTTGTGGGTAGCGATGTAAACAATGCTTTTGGTGAACCCTTGTCGGGGTTTCAAAATGCTGGCTGGATTTGGGTTCCGGTTTTAACGCTGGCATCTGTTGCCGCTTTTTTAGGAATGAACAATGTGATTACCGGAACGCCCAAATTGCCAACAACTGTGCAGGGAATTGGCAAAACTTCGTACATGATTATTTTAGGCTTGCTTGCTACTTTCATCGGTACTTATCTTTTAATTGGTTTGAAACTGAATATGTGGATTGTTTTGCCAGTAGTTGTTATTCTTACGCTGGTGTTGATGAAATATGCCACACCGGGCGCTATGAAAGCCAACCTGAACAAACAATTTGCAATTTTCGGCAACAAACACACCTGGATAATGACCATTATTTATACCATGACTTTTGGTTCATTTATTGGTTTTTCAGCTGCTTTTCCAAAGTTAAGTCAGGATATTTTTGTGTTTAGCAACCCCAACGACCCCAGCTATCTTAATCCCAACGCCCCCGATTTTTTGATGTGGGTATTTTTGGGACCGGTTATCGGTGCACTAATTCGTCCGGTAGGTGGTTGGTTATCGGATAAAATTAATAGTGGTGCAAAAGTTACTGCCATAAGTACTACTTTACAAATTCTGGCAACTGTGGCTGTAGCTTATTTTGTAATTCAAGCCCGCAATAGCACAACACCCGAAACTTATTGGTGGCCGTTTTTTGCCAGTTTTATGGTGCTGTTTTTAACAACCGGAATTGGCAACGGCTCAACTTTCAGAAGTATTCCCTATATTTTTAATAAAGAGCAAGCGGGTCCAGTGTTGGGCTGGACTGCTGCCATTGCAGCGTATGGCGCATTTATAATTCCTAAAGTTTTTGGGCAGCAAATTGAAATTGGGCATCCGGAATATGCACTCTACGGTTTTGCAGTTTATTACGCAATTTGCCTTGTTTTAAACTGGTGGTATTACCAAAGAAAAAATTCGGGGATTGAGTGTTAATTGAAAAATATGACAGACAAAGAATTCGAAATATTCGTAAAAGAACAAGATTTTATTGGGAGTGATTTTTTTGAAGAGTCGTTTAAATTTTGGTTTGAAGACAATGAACACATCCGAACTCCATTTCCTGAAAATATTCAGGAGGACTTGAAAGAAAAAGCTTTTCGGGTATTTATGGAATGGGTTTATGAATTGAGTGAACCCGAAAAATCGAAATTGGAAAGCGAGGAAATTGTTGAGACTTTTGAAATGATACTTTTTAACCAGGCAATGGGATTGGTTGATGACGAAGACCAGAAAATAACTATTTGTTACCCTTTTTTGCCACGATTGGGAGATGTGGTTGACGATAAGGAAAAAGGCGCCAGCAAAGTGGTTGGGAGAAAAGTTGGTACAAACAAAGACGAGAAAAAGTATTTGAAAGTGAAACTAAAATCGGAAACTGTAAAGCAGGAGTGGGAAACCGAATTTGAGTTGCCTGCGTAACTTTTAGGTCTGTTTTCAGATATCGACTACGCTCAGTCTGACAGTCACAGTAAGCGAAGTCGAACTGTTGTTGTGGATAAAGAAATATAACGAGAATGAAAAAAATATCAAGGAATAAAACATGAATATAAATTTGAAAACAACAATTACAAACAGCAGTTTTGCAATCCTGGTAATCCTTCTGGTTTTTCTTGTGAATTCAGTTAAAGCTCAGGATGGCGAACAACTATTCCAACAGTGTAAAGCATGCCACACCATTGGGCAGGGCAAGTTATTGGGACCCGATTTGTTGGACGTTAGTAAAAAGCGCGACGCAGTCTGGCTGAAAAACTTTATAAAATCTTCGCAAACGATGGTAAAAAGTGGTGATGCTGATGCCGTTGCTCTTTTTGAAGAATTTAATAAACTTCCGATGATGGATTACAATCTTCCCGATGCTGATATTAATGCCATTATTAAATACATCGATAGTTTTAGTACTTCAGATGCTGAAGGTGGAGAAACAAACGCTTCTGCATCCGATTCGCTGGCAGCAGTTAAAGCTGCCGAATTTTTGGCAAGTATCGACACCGATGAGAATCGAATAAAAGGGAAGGAACTTTTTCATGGTGAAAGAAAATTTAAAAATGGTGGTGCCTCGTGTGTTTCCTGTCACCATGTAAATACAAAAGATGCCGTTCAGGGTGGTTTGCTGGCAGCCGATTTAACCAAAAGTTTTTCACGAAACGGTGGATTTCCAGGTATTAAAGGAATCATCGAATTTCCACCTTTCCCGGCAATGAAAGATGCTTATCAACACGCTGCTTTAACCGAAGACGAAAGCATTAAATTACAGGTGTTTTTAATGCATGCCGATGAAGAAAATGTGGTTTCTGAAACTTCAATTGCTGATTTTATAAAACACGGAATTATTGGAATGGTAATATTGCTGGTGTTAATTTCGGTAGTTTGGTTTAAACGCAAAAAACGTAGTGTTAATTACGAAATAATAAAACGGCAGAGAAGGTTTAACTAAAGCCCCTCTCAATCTCCCCAAAGGGGAGAGGTTTTCCCCCTTTGGGGGAATTTAAAGGGGGTCACAGAATATAGCAGATGAGAAATCATCAATAATAGAAAATAACACAAAAGGATGACTAATTTTCGGGCAGCACGGACAAACTTCGGTCTTCCGACTTCAGTCTTCCAACTTTTTTAACAAGTCGCAAAATATAATCGTATGAGTTGGATAAAAGATTTAATTTCTCCCAAAACAAGAAAGTGGGAAGATTTCTATCGGAACAGATGGCAATTCGATAAAGTTGTCAGAAGTACTCATGGAGCAAACTGTACCGGAGGCTGTAGTTGGATGATTCACATAAAGAATGGTGTGGTGGTTTGGGAAACGCAAGCACTCGATTATCCAATTATCGATAAAAATTTGCCTCCCTACGAACCGCGTGGTTGTCAGCGTGGAATCTCAGCATCGTGGTATTTATACAGCCCCATTCGGGTAAAATATCCCTTGGTACGTGGTGCTTTGCTCGATATGTTTCGGGAAGAAAAAAACCGACACGGCGATGCAATGACTGCGTGGAAAAATATTCAAACCGACCCCGAAAAAAGGAAGCGGTATTTGAATGCACGAGGAAAAGGTGGATTTAGAAGGGTTACCTGGGACGAAGCTTTGGAACTGATTTCAATTGCCAATATTTCAACCGTAAAAAAATATGGTCCCGACCGTTTGGTGGGATTTTCTCCAATTCCGGCAATGTCGATGCTTTCCTACGCAGGCGGTTCCCGGTTTTTACAATTAATGGGTGGTGTCAACTTAAGTTTCTACGATTGGTATTGCGATTTACCACCTTCGTTTCCTGAAACCTGGGGAGAACAAACCGATGTTGCTGAAAGTGCCGACTGGTATAATTCGAAATTTATTGCGGCAGTTGGCTCAAACGTGGCACAAACACGAACTCCCGATGTACATTATTTTGCCGAAGCTCGTCACAACGGAACTAAAACCGTAGTTTTTTCACCCGATTTAAATGCTTCGGGGAAGTATGCCGACGAGTGGATTCCAATTCATGGCGGACAGGATGGTGCTTTTTGGATGGCAGTTACACATATTATTTTAAAGGAATATCATCACGAAAAGCAAATTCCTTATTTTATTGATTACGTAAAACGTTATACCGACAGTCCGTTTTTGGTTCAACTGAATAAAGAAGATGGAGTTTACAAGCCAGGAAAATTGTTACGTGCGAACAAAATCAGCAAATACAAAGACGCTGAAAATGGCGATTGGAAATTCCTGAATATCGATAAAGATACAGGCGAATTTGTTTGTCCGGGCGGAAGTTCAGGTCACCGTTGGGACGACCGCGATGGAAACTGGAACATGAAATATGTGGATGCCGAGATTGGTGGTGACTACGACCCGCTATTGACTTTATTAGATAAAAGCGACGACACTTTACAGGTTGAGTTCACCGAGTTTGGTCTCGATAAAAAACGATTGCGTGGCGTTCCTGTAAAAAAAATAAAAACCGTTGATGGGTCAGTAATCGTAACAACCGTTTACGACTTAATAATGGCGCAATATGGTGTAAGTCGCGGATTGGAAGGCGATTACCCAAAGTCGTACGACGAAACCGACCAGGCTTACACACCTGCCTGGCAGGAAATATTTACTGGAATTGCAGCTAAAAATGTAATCAAGTTTACCCACGAGTGGTCGATTACCGCTGAAAAAACCAATGGTAAATGTATGATTATTATTGGCGCCGGAGTAAATCACTGGTACCACTGTAATTTGATATACAAAGCGGGTACAATGGCGTTGATGTTAACGGGTTGTATTGGTAAAAATGGCGGCGGATTAAATCATTATGTAGGTCAGGAAAAAGCAGCAGTTGTAGATTCCTGGGGGCTGATTATGTCGGGAAAAGACTGGCAGGGTCCTACTCGTTTGCAGCAAGGTCCAATCTGGCATTACATGAATTCCGACCAGTGGCGTTACGATGGACACCACAAACATTACAATACCGTTCCTAAAAATGAATTGAGTGGTTTACACACCGCCGACATGATTGTGAAATCGGTACGAAACGGTTGGATGCCTTTTTATCCGCAATACAATAAACCCAATTTCGAAATTGTTAGCGATGCCCGAAATGCCGGTGCGAAATCGGATGACGAAATTCGGAATTACTTATTGGAACAATTAAAAGAAGAGGAAATTGTGCACTCGGTTGCGCAACCCGATGAAGAAATAAATTTCCCAAGAGTTTGGTACATCTGGCGAGGAAATGCATTGATGTCGAGTGCAAAAGGCGAAGAGTTTTTCAAAAAGCACTATTTGGGAACACACCATAATTCGGTTGCCAGCGAATTGGCAAAAGGTCTGGTTGACGATGTGGAGTGGAAAGAAGAAGCACCGCGTGGAAAAATGGATTTAATTATCGACCTGAATTTCAGGATGGATACTTCGGCGCTCTACTCCGATATTGTTTTGCCGGCTGCGTCGTGGTACGAAAAGTCGGATATAAATTCTACCGACATGCACTCTTTTATTCACCCGCTAACCGCTGCTGTGCCTCCGGTTTGGGAAGCCAAAAGCGACTGGGCTATTTTCAGGGAGATTGCAAAAGTAACTTCCGAGGTGGCAAAAACACACTTCCCGCATACCATGAAAGATATTGTAAATCTTTCGCTGATGCACGATTCGAAAGCTGAAATTGCACAGACTGATGTAAAAGACTGGAGTAAGGGCGAATGTGAAATGATTCCGGGAAAAACCATGCACAACATTGCCTTTGTTGACCGCGATTACACAGAAATTTATAACAAGTTTATTACGCTCGGCAGAAATACAAAAAACGGTCTGGGTGCACACGGAAATAGTTATGAAACAGCTGACTTTTACGATAAATTATTGGAGGACAAAAGTCATCTTCAAAAAATAAAAGGTGAAGTTTATCCGTCGTTGAAAGAAGATGAGGAGGCGATAAATGCAATTCTGCACCTTTCGTCGGTTACCAATGGCGAATTGGCGCACCGGGCATATAAAAATGCGGAGAAAAGAACAGGTATGAAATTGACTGATATTTCAGCTGATTTCAGAAATGTAAAACTCGATTTTAATGATTTGCAGAGTAAACCACAGCGATATATTAGTTCGCCGGTTTGGTCGGGAATTATGGCAAATGAACGAGCTTACGCAGGATTTACTTACAATATTGAGCGATTGGTTCCGTGGAGAACGCTAACCGGAAGGCAGCATTTTTATCTCGACCACGAACTGTACATTAAATATGGCGAGAATTTGCCAACCTACAAACCATCGCCAAAACCAAATGTATTGGGCGATTTGGAAAATTCGGTAGCAACCGGAAAAGCAAAAGTTTTAAATGTGTTAACGCCACACGGGAAATGGCAAATGCACACCACTTACAGTGACACAGCACGAATGCTTACACTTTCACGAGGAATGGTTCCGTGCTGGATGAGTGAGGAAGATGCCGAGGAAATTGGCGTAAAAGACAACGACTGGGTAGAAGTCTTTAACGATTACGGTGTTTATGGTGCGCGAGCAGTTGTAAGTGCGCGAATTCCTAAGGGAATCTGTATTGTTTATCACGCTACCGAAAGTACGTACTCTTCGCCAAAACCGGAGGTGCGTGGTTACGAAAGGGGAGGCGGGCACAACAGTTTTACACGCGTTCGCTTAAAACCAAATTTACTGGCAGGTGGTTACGGACAATTCACCTACCATTTTAATTATTGGGGACCGGTTGGAGTGAATCGTGATTCACACGTTTTGGTGCAAAAAATGAAAAGAGTGGAACTGGGCTAAGAATTTCAAAAGATTAAAAAAAACAAAATGGATGTAAGAAGTCAAATATCAATGGTCTTTCACCTCGACAAATGTATCGGGTGCCATACTTGTTCAATTGCATGTAAAAATACCTGGACCGACCGAAAAGGTGCCGAATACATGTGGTGGAACAATGTGGAAACAAAGCCGGGAACAGGTTATCCAACAAAATGGGAAGACCAGGAGATTTATAAAGGTGGTTGGGAGAAGAAAGAACACTTTTTGAATTTGAAGGGAGCCGGTAAATTTAAGGGAATAAAAAATATATTCCATAACCCGAACATGCCCGAAATGGATGATTACTACGAACCATGGACTTACGAATACAGTAATCTTTTTGATGCTCCGGAAGGAAACGACCAACCCACAGCACGCCCTATTTCTTTGCTAACCGGCGAGCCAATGGATGTAAAAGGTGGACCAAACTGGGATGACGATTTAAGTGGCACCCCTGATTATGCACGAAAAGATGTAAACATGAAAAATGTTTCGCGTGCCGAACAGGAAGCCATGTTTCAGTTGGAGCAAATGACCATGCATTATTTACCTCGTATTTGTAATCATTGTTTGAACCCGGCGTGTGTGGCGGCTTGCCCGTCGGGGGCAATTTACAAACGTGGCGAAGATGGTATTGTTTTGGTGAACCAGGACAAATGCCGCGGATGGCGAATGTGTGTAACTGCTTGTCCGTACAAAAAAACATATTACAACTGGAATACCGGAAAATCGGAAAAATGTATTCTTTGTTTTCCGCGTATGGAAACCGGGCAAGTACCGGCTTGCATGCATACTTGCGTGGGGCGAATCAGGTATTTGGGTGTTTTGCTGTACGATGCCGATTTAATTAAAAACGTTGCTATTTCCGATGAGGCGGATTTGGTTTCCAATCAAATGGAAATCTATCTCGACCCCAATGACCCGAAAATTATAAAAGCTGCCAAAGCCAATGGAATTTCTGATGATACCTTGGAAGCTGCACAAAAATCACCGGTGTATAAATTTGTAAAAGAATGGGGGCTTGCATTGCCACTTCACCCTGAATTCAGAACGGTTCCTAACCTATTTTATGTTCCACCGCTACTTCCTACAATGGGGAAAATAGAGGATGGCAATTACCATAATTCTGCTGAAGAACTTTTTGGTGGAATTGAAAATACAAGGTTGCCGATTTCGTACATGGCAAGTTTATTTTCAGCAGGAAACGAGGAAACCATTAAAACGGTGCTAAAAAAATTAATGGCGGTGCGCTGGTTCCGCCGCGAAGAAACAGTTGGCGACCAAAGCAAAGAAAAGTTGGTGGAAATTTTAAAAGAGGTTGGCGTTAGCCGCGAAGTTGCCGACGACATTTATCGTTTAACATCGTTGCCAACTGTAAAAGAACGTTATGTAATTCCACCGGCTCACCGCGAAGAAGCGTTGGAAATGATTGAAGATTCGGGTGATGTAAAAGGAAATACTGGCTTTGGATTTCATCATAAACCAGAAAGAGGATTGTAAATGAAGATTTATAAATATATCGCCGATTTGTTTCGTTATCCCACAGCTGAAACTTTAAAAAGTATTCAGCGTGTATCGGAAATTCTGGCTGAAAAAGAGGTAGTGCTGGCTGCTAAATTTGTGCCTTTTATTGAATTTCATAGCAATAAAGAAATTACCAGTTTAGAAGAACATTACATTAAAACTTTTGATGTTCAGGCAACTTGTCATTTAGATATTGGCTACATTATTTTTGGCGACGATTCGAAAAGAGGGCGGTTTTTATACCATGTAAAAGAAGAGCAGGAAAAAATTGATAACGATTGTGGAAGCGACCTTGCCGATTTTCTGCCAAACATGTTAACGCTGATTTCAAAAACCGCGGACAAGGATTTAGCAGAAGAATTATCGGTAAGTATTCTTTTGCCGGCACTTCTTAAAATGAATCAGAAATTAGAGAGCGAGAATAGCATTTTTAATATTCCGATTGAAATTCTGATTGCACTGCTTGAGATGGATTTTAATAACTCGGAATACGAAGCGGTTAAAATTGGGTCGAAGGAAAAACCAGATTTCCTGAACCATTATATTACCGGCATCGACAAATCATTATTCGAACGGAAAAAATTTAAAGGAAAGAAATAATGTATAATAATTTCATTTTTATAGGATTGCCCTACGCGGCATTGTTGATATTTTTAGTGGGTTCAATTTTTCGCTATCGAAGTCAACCCTTTTCGGTGTCGTCGCTTTCGTCACAAATTCTCGAAAGCCGCATTTTGTATTGGGGAAGTCACGCTTTTCATATCGGAATTGTCGCCCTGTTTTTCGGGCATTTAATCGGGTTCCTGTTTCCAAAAGCAGTCATTTCGTTTACGGGGCAACCCACTCGTTTGTTAATAATTGAAATATCGGCATTTGCTTTTGGTCTGCTTTCATTATTTGGAATAGCCACATTAATTTACCGCAGAATTGCAGTAGCCAAATTAAAAACGGTTACCTCAAAAATGGATATGGTGGTTTATGCATTAATTCTTATTCAGGTTCTTTCGGGTTTGTGGATTGCCTATTTCGACCGCTGGGGTTCGGCTTGGTTTGCTATTTCCTTGGCGCCTTACTTAAAATCGGTATTCTTATTCACCCCAAATTACGAAGCTGTGGCTGCTATGCCGCTGAGTATTAAACTGCATGTTGCAAGTGCATTTGTGTTTATTGCAATGGTTCCGTTCACCCGTTTAATGCACTTTCTGGTATTTCCGTTTGTGTATATCACCCGTGCCTACCAATATGTAATTTGGAACTGGGACAGAAAGAAAAGAAGGAGTTCAACTAAATTTAATGAGGGGGTTAAGGCGAAGAACAATTGAGATTACTTATTTCATTTTGAAATACACAAAAGAAATCTCATCCTTTTCTTAGTTCACCCAATGTTCAAATCCAAAGATGGTAGCTTTGGTAATGTAGTGGCAATTGCATTGATTAATTGCACTAATTTTTCTGTTATTTTGCAACACAAAGTTCAAAATACTTTCTCAATTTTTAACAATTCTATTATACGGTTTTGTTTTGTACTCCAGTCGGCGGGGTACAGTTCATTAAGTATTTTCTCAAAAAGCGTTTGATTATTGTATATTTCGGTATAAAGAAACCACTTCACTTTCAAATTTTCTTCTCGTAAATTTTCATCCATCAAATCAGCCGATTCTATATACAAAATAATTTTTCTCAGAATTTCTTTATATAACTTTTCTTTTGTCCTGAAATAATAATGAATAACCGATTTATTGACTTTGGCGATTTCAGCAATTTGTTGAAGTTTAGTGCCATGAAAACCAAAGCGAAGGAAAGTTGACTGGGCGGCTTTAAGTATTCTTTGTTCTGTCGTAATAATATCCATTTTAGTTGAGTTTTTTACATTTCTAAAATCTTAGTTTTTCAGTCATTATTCCAAACCGTAATACATCTAATCGATGGTCGAAATACATATTGTAATAATCCGAACCGTGATAATATTGAACAAAAAGTCCGATGTCTTCTAAAAATTTTGGATGATAATAAAAAGTCAGGCTTAGGTTTAAATGGTCGGCTGACAAAGCATTGAGTTGATTGTAATCGCCAAACATCCAGGTGGTTTCACCTTTTAATGAAATTGCTGGTTTTTTGGCAGCATTTGATTCATCGTTTGAAGCAAGTTTAAAAATCGAAAATGTGTTGTGCCACCGGTACCGGCTGTAAATTCCCATTAATTCTTCCTGAATAAATCTCGCTGGATGAATTTCAAATGATGTTTTAAAAAACGGGTAGGCATTAAAACGGGTATTTACATTGGTCGCAATTACACCAAATTCCAAAAAGTTAGTAGCAAAATTTCCCGATTTTAAATTAATGTTGCCATCTTCCAAAAAGAAAATCCCATCCTGTCCGTTTGAATGGTGTCCGACCCGCCCAAATAAATTCAGGCTTCTGTCTTTTTCAAAATCAGTGAGTCGGTAGTAAATGCTAATTTGCGGCTTGTAACTTGGCGTGCGCACCGGAAACGATTCCTCCTTGTACATTCTAATGATTATCTGCGGAGTAAGTACTCCCATCAAACGGGAGTTCTTACTTCTTCGCAAATAAAAATTCGGTATTATATTTCCTTCAAACCAAAGTGTTTCAATATTTCCAATGTCGGTCGGGAAAGTAATGTAACTATTCCCTTGGTTTGCCTGAGCAATTGTAGTCAATCCAATTCCTAACATTGATTCCTCCCCTTGCCCAAAAACAGAAATTGACAAAACGGAGATGAGAAGAAATATATAAACTTGTCTTTTCATTTTTGAAGTTTATAAAGGGAAATAGTATCGTATCTTATTCAGAACCATGGGCTTGTAACCCGGCGTTTCAGACCTTAGAATTATTTGTTACGCCATTATTATCATCCTTTTTTTAGAGATAAATAATCTTAATTTTTATTTTTTTATCAGCTACCAATTCAAATGAAGCATTCTGAAATGTAGGTCGGTTAGTAATTCCAATGGAATGATAATTTGAAAAACCAATTCCTTCTTTCGGGAGGATTAGATCTTTTTTAATTTTTCCATTTGAATCTTCATCATGCAAAATATTTACAGCGTATTTCCCTTCAGGGAGATTTTCGAAAGTAATTTTTGAAGCACCGTTTACAATTTTTGCAGTAAGTTTCCGGTAGTATTTTTTGTAATGTTCGTCAGGAAATGAATCTGGCTCATTATACAAAGCAAACTGTACAACTCCGTTTGAATTTTGCAAATTGTTTACCTCAACCGTTAACGGATAAATCGGGGTGGTTTGCAAGCTTTTGCTTTCGGTCGTGGACGAAATTAACAGAAAAGCCAATTGCAGTAGTATAATTATCAGTGCTTTCTTCATCTTATTTTTCTTTCTTTTTGCTGAATTTTTCTTTTACCGAGTCTACGGCATAATATACCACGGGCACCAAAAACACGGTGAGAATTAAGGACGAAAGAACTCCGCCTATAATCACCCAGGCTAAACCATTTTTCCACTCGGCAGCTGTACCTGTAGCCATTGCAATGGGTAGCATTCCAATAGCCATTGATAAAGTGGTCATAAGTATTGGGCGCATACGACCTTTACCAGCGATGATAAGTGCCTTTTTGAAATGTTCGCCCTGAGCTTTTAGTTGGTTGGTAAAGTCAACAATCAGAATGGCATTTTTTGTTACCAAGCCCATTAGCATTATTAAACCTAAAAGTGCAAATAGGGTGATATCATTGCTCGATAAATTCAATGCCAGAAAAGCGCCGATGGCAGCTACCGGAATTCCAAACAAGGCAACAAACGGATAAATATAACTATCGTACAAAGCCACCATGATTAAATAAATCAGAATAAAAGAAATCATCAAAACCGAGCCGAGCGCACCAAAACTATCATTCTGGGTTTTGATATCTGCTCCCCATGTTAATTTTACATTTTCAGGAAGTGGCTGCGATTTTAGATAAGCAATTACATCGTCGGCTAATGTACCCGATGGTCTGCCAAACGATTCTGCAGTGAGAGTTACCGAAGCCTGACGGTCGAGTCGTTCCAGCAGCGAAGGCGAATTATCCTGTTTTACTTCGGCAAACTGAGAAACAGAAATGGGCAGGTTCATCGGATTTATTATGGATAGATTTTGCACATCCTCAAAATTTTGGCGATTAAAATCGTCCAGCCAAATGCGTACCGGATATTCGGTGCCGTTTTCAGTTAAGGTGGCATCATCGTTTCCGGTAAAAGCAGTTCGTAAATTCATGCCAACATAAGCTGTTGTTAAACCCAGTCGTTGCATTTTATCTTTGTCAGGAATCACTTTGTATTCGGGATTTCCTTCCACAACCGAAAGTTGCACATTATCGGCGCCGGGAATGTTTTCAACTGCAGCCTGCAATTTTGCGGCTGTCTCCATCACTTCCGAAAGATTGGCTCCACTCAGTGTAATTTTAATAGGCGCCGACTTGGGCAGCAATCCAATAAAAGCCATTGAAAAATTGATTCCCGAGAATTCCGATTCCAACTCGTTTCGCAACGATTTCATAAAAGCCTCCGTTTTTATATCGCGTTCATTTTCGGGTTTTAATTGAATGGTGAATTCTGATTTATTGGCAGAACTTACGCCAAGACTTCCAATTCCGGTACTGGGACCCGCAATATTGCTGAAAAGTGTGGCTACTTCATTGTGCTGAAGAATATAATTTTCTACCTGTTGCGAAACAATGTTGTTTTGCTGCACCGTAATGGTTTTATCAAATTCAAGATTTAAGCGGAATTTTCCCTGGTCGCCAGTCGACATCATTTCTTTTCCGATAATCCCCTGCTTCATCATTCCGGCAGTTAGAACAAACAATAAAATAACGAAGCCAATGAAAATTAGTTTATGACTAAGTACCCATTTGAGCTGTTTGCCATACCAATCAATAAATAAATCCAGTTGGTGCTCGAACCAAAGCAAAAAGCGGTTAAAAAAGTTGCTGGGTTGCAATTCTTCCTTTTTGCCAATTCGTGACATCATCCATGGAGTAATTGTAAAACCTACCAATAAACTTGTTAATGTAGATGTTATAACAACTATTGAGAATTGTTTGAGCATATCGGCAATAAAGACCTGTAAGAAAAGGATGGGTAAAAACACAACTACATCAACCAAAGTGATTGAAACCGCGGAGAACCCTATTTCCATTCGTCCATCCATCGCAGCGGTTCGTTTATCTTTGCCCATGTCCAGATGCCGTTGAATATTTTCCAAAACAACCGTGGCATCATCTACCAGAATTCCAATAATCAGCGACATAGCGAGCAAGGTCATCAGGTTTAGGGTAAATCCCATTAACCACATTACTGCGAAGGCAGTTATCAATGATGTGGGAATTGCAACAATTACAATTAATGCGTTTCGGTAACTCTTTAAAAATAAAAGCATGACCAGCGAAACCAAGATAACCGCCAAAATCAAATCATAAACAACGGAATCAACAGCCGCAATTGTAATGTCGGTTGAATCATCTGCAATAATAAATTTTATACCTGCTTCTTTGTTTTGTTCTTCAATAACATTCAACTTTTCGTGAACCAACTTCGAAACATCCACCGCATTGGCATCGCCTTGCTTTTTCAGCAACAATCCAATTCCGTTTATCCCGTTGTAACGACTTACCGATTCAATTTCTTTAACCCCATCAATTACACTGGCTACATCTTTTACATACACCGGGCTTCCAGGAAAAGGCATGGCAAGCTGCACATTCATAATGTCGTCAACAGTGGCAAACTTCCCGGTTAAACGCACAGAGTTATTTGTTTTATCCGATTGTACTTTTCCGGCTGGCAAATCTAATCCCGACATATTAATGGCTTCCACAACCTGCAACAAGGATATTTTGTGCAATTTGAGTTTCTCCTGGTCAACCTTTACTTGTATTTCGCGTTCTTCGCCACCCAGCAGGGTAATTTCGGCTACCCCTTTTATTTGCTGAATTTGAGGAAGAAAATCATCCTGCATTTTCTGATAAAATTCCGTTTCGGATAGCTTGCTGGTGGCACTGATGGAAATAATGGGTAAATCGTTGGGCGAAATTTTACTCATCACCGGTGCCTGAATATCGGCTGGTAAATCGGTGCTGATGTTGTCGATATAACGTTGCGCATCCTGCATGGCATTGTCCACGTTGGTACCATATTTCAGGTTGGCAATAATAACCGAAGCATTGGGCATCGACTTGGTTTCTAAATAATCAACACCCTCTAAATTCGAAAGCGCATCTTCAATTTTTCGCGAAACCGAGGTTTCCACTTCCTGAGGTTCGGCGCCGGGATAAATGGTTTTAATTACCACAACCGGCTGGTTAAAATCGGGAAGCAATTCGTAACTCAGGTTTTGATAACCAATAATTCCCAAGAGTGCAAATACGCTGAAAAGCACAATAATCAGGGAAGGTCGTTTTATGGATATTTCTGTAATATTCATGATTCAGCTTATTTAAGGGTGACTTTTGCGCCATCGAAAAGATTGATAAAACCGTTGGAAATAACTTGGTCTCCTTCCGCTAATCCTTTTGAAACGACCACTTTATCTTTCAATCTTTCGGCAATCGTGATATTTTGCAACACTGCACTTCCGTTTTTAACAACATAAACTTGTGGTTGAATTGTGGTGCCAACCATTACGAATGCAGGAATAATTATTCGGTTTGTGTTGCTGCCACTTTTTACGGTCACTTTTCCAAACATTCCCGATTTAATTTTTAAATCAGCAGTGTTCTTTAAATTTAACTGCACCGGGTAACTGTTGCCTATATTTGCCTTGCTTCCTACCATTGTTACTTTTCCTTCGAGCAAAAGTTCAGGATAGATATCAGCCGACACGGCACAAATTTGTCCCTTGTTAAATTTGGATAATTCATTCTCCGGTACGTTCACCGTAAACTTTAAATGTGAAATTTTGGTGAGTTGAAGCAGCGGCATTCCGGGAGCGGCAAACGCTCCTTCTTCGGTGAATTTTGTAGTTATAATTCCGTTAAATGGTGCACGAATAGTGGTTTTATCAATTTGTTTCAACAAAGTGGCTTTTTGCACTTTTGCCGTTTTTAAACCCAGTTCTGCTTTTTCCAACTGAACGCCCTGAATTGCATCTGCCTTTGCCAAAACAGTAAAACGTTGCACGTCGGTTTCCAAACCTTCAATTTGTATTTCAACGCTTTGTAGTTGAAGTTTAAGGAGCGAATTATCTAACTGAATAAGTGTTTGTCCTTTTTGAACCTGGCTTCCCAAATCAACTAAAACGGCGCTTACTTTGCCTTGGATATCAGCGCTTAATTTGCTCTCTTTATCAGGTTCGAATGTTCCTGAAAAAAGGTGCTCATTTTCTGAATTTTCAGTACTTATGTTTAGAACCTGAACGCTAATCGGTTTCTCTTTATCGTACTGATAAACACGTTTCTCGGTAATTTCTTTATTGCTTTTCAGTTTGAAAATGGTAAAAGCAATGAGTGCAAGTATAACAACGGTATAGATTATTTTTTTTAACATGGCTGTTTTTTTTAGTTTTTTGATGAAATATTTCCGCTTAATTTTTTCAATTCCAAATCGGCTTTTAAAAAGTCAACTACTGCCGTTAAGTAGTTTTGTTGCGCTTCACGAACCGCGTTATCGGCAAGTAAAATATCGGTAAGATTGGCTGTTCCTTCTTTTTGCTGCAAAACCATTTCATCGTAAACGGTGCTGGCTAATTTTATTTGCCCTGTGGTATTTTCAATGGTTTGTTGGGTTACTAATCTTTTTTGCGATGCATTTTCTATCAACATCTGGTTTTGTTCTGCTACCAAACTTATTTGAAGTTCATTGTTTTGAATTTCCAACTTTTTCTGGTTGATTTTACGTTTGGTCACCGTTCCATTAAAAAGGGGAACTGACAATTGCAAACCGGCAAAACTAGTTGGGTAGAAGTTCAGAAAATTATTTGGTTTTTCGTCGTAACCAAATCCGGTCTGTCCGTAACTGCCAAACAGTGAAACAGATGGGAGCCTAGAATCTTTTAATGTGCTCAACTCATTAGAAAGCAGCTTGTTGTGGGTGTACGAAATTTGTAGGTCAAGTGGTGTTAAAACAGAATATTCGGTTGCGGTTTTGTTTGAGATTTCCGTGTCAATTTCAATTTTTTGCTGAAAAGAAATCCCCATCGAAAATTTCAAAGCATTCAATACCTGCTCAAAATTGTTCACTATAAGCTCGCGCTGCGTAAGGAGTTGCTCTTGTTGCAATTCTACTTTTGTAACATCGCTTTTCTTAATCATTTGTTGGGCGTAAAGCAGTTCTAAATTTTGAAGCAGTTTTGTGGTGTTCACTAAATTATTTTCGATAAACTCCTGCTGATGCGCTAAAATTTGAGCGTTATAATACAGGTTCGAAATTTCAAAATATACCTGCTCTTCTGTTTTTTTATATTGAAGTTCACTTAATTCGGAAGCGATTTTTGTGGTTTGAATTGCTCCGTAAACCTGAGGATTGTATAAAGGCATTGCAAGCTGGATACTTGTGCCAATGTTATGTGGCACACCCATTTGTATTTCTTTAAACAGACCCTCTTGCCCTCCAAATGCTGATTGTGGCATTACTTGATATGGTAAATCCATGAAATATTTATAATCCGCATTCAGGCTAACTTTTGGAATTAAATTGGCTTTCGCTTCTTTTTGTCTTTCGGCACCAATTTCAATGTTGTTTCTACTCATTTGCAGGTTTTTATTGTTTACCTGCGCCGTGTCGATACACTGTTGTAAAGTCCAGTTTTGTGCATTCCCTGTTGTAAAAGCAGTTATTCCAGCTGCCATTAAGATGAATATTCTTAATATGTGAATATTCACAAACCTGAAGTGTGAAATTTTTTTAGCTTTCATTTTATACTAATCTTTTAATGTTCTCAATGTTTTTAATTCAAGTATCATTTCATGAATCCGTTGCTCATCTTTCATATATAAACGAAACCCGGATAATATTTTGCCAACCAGAATTTTGGTCGATTCTTTTGTTTTGAAAGTATTTTCTTTTTTTCCTTTATTAATTATCGAGCTCAAATAGTTTTCAGCGGTATTCCGAATTCGCAAAATTGAATTTCTTATACTTTCATCCCTCTTTTCCAGGTTTTTATCGAAAATTATATCGAGGTAATACGGTTTTTGCAAAAACAAGAAATAAAGCTTTTTGAAAAGGATTTTGAGTTCAGCTTCCGGGGTTTCAGTAGCTTGTACAAATTCTGATCTAAACTCATTTATATCTGTTTCGAAACCCAACAGGAGCATCAGTAAAATATCGTCGTCTTTTGTAAGTTGCTTATAAAGTTGGCTTTCTTCTACGTTTAGCTTGTCGGCTAAATTATGAATGGTAAGTTCCTGTACACCTGAATTCATAATTATTTTAGCAGCTTTTTCAATTATTTCATTTTTTTGTGTTTCCATGATATTAGAGTAAGTGAATATTAACTAACCTACATGCGTCAAAAAAAACTCACCATCAAGTTGTGAGCTTTTATAATTCGTAACTTTTTACAACAATTTTGTCTGCGTGGTTGGTTTAGGTGCTTTCACCACCAATATGCGCGCAACATTTATTGAGTTGTTGTATAAACAATGAACGATGCCTTTTGGGCTTTCTACCAAACTATCGGACTGCACTTCCACTTTTTCTTTTCCCACAAGAATTTCGGGAGTTCCTTCCAAAACATAGAAAAAAACATCAACCGGAGTGATGTGTGGTTTTAGCGCTTCGCCTGGTTGCAAAGTAATGTGCATGGCTTGTGCCGAATCTTTGTCATATAATTTGCGAACATCCACTTTGTGTGCAGTTTCTTGAATTTTAGTTTCGCCTACTTTACTTATTTCCATTTTCTGATGTTTTACTTTGTTACTAATATTTTTATTGAATTCGAAAGTTCACTACCTTTTTCTGTCAGATTAAAAGCGTAGTTCGACATTTGCCATTGTTTTACAAACAAACGGAGTGTTCCCATTACCACTACCGACAAATGTTCAGCTTCAACATCGGCTCTGAGTTCGCCTTTTTTCTGTCCGGTTGAAATTATTGTAGTTAGTGTATTGAAATTAT
Organism: Draconibacterium sp.; assembly: GCA_041554075.1. Lineage (GTDB taxonomy): Bacteria > Bacteroidota > Bacteroidia > Bacteroidales > Prolixibacteraceae > Draconibacterium. Next base: position 27,793 of record JBFFMM010000001.1, read on the forward strand.
TATTCATTATTTCCGACACTTTCTCCACCAAAATTGTTTCGTTCCGAAAAAGTTCTTCCGAAAATATAACCGCTACCAATGAGGGCGAAGCTGAAAATATTTTAAACTGATTGAAAAACAAATGATTTATTTTTGTCAATGCGTCTCCTTCAGCATTTAACTCGTAGGTAAAAAGACGTTCGGTATTTTCTTTGAAGAAATTAAGAATTGCCACTAAAATTTGAATTTTATTTTCGTAGTGACGATAAATTGCCGATTCAGAGAAACCAATCTTTTTTGCCAGGTTCTTTATAGTCAGTCCCTGGATTCCGTTTTCCGCAATTAAATCAAGCGAAACATCTATTATTTCTTTTTGTCTGTCAGATAATTCTTCAGTCATTTACTATTTTCTTACAAGGTTGGTGAATATTCACTTTGCAAATATAATACATTCATTATGAACATTCAAAAAAAAATTAAATTTTGGTAAATGCTTGGTTATCTTTCTATCATCTGCTTATCTTCCTTTGCAAACGAGGAGGATAATTAAGTAGTGTTCGTCAAGAAAGTCTGACTGCTTCGTTACGCTCGCCCTATAATTGGTCATTTACAAGAGTAAACTCAAAACTATAGGACTTCACAAGCCTCGAATTTGAACTTTCTGAATCAAACACTCAACTTTATGGACAGACACTAAGTAGTATTATTTTTATAGATTTGTTTGATTATTAAAAACAATTTATGAGTGAGTTAAAAGAGTTTCAAAAATTAGTTGTTGCTAATGCGCAAGATGTTAAAGGATTAGAAATTGGGGAAAAGGCTCCTGATTTTACTTTACCAAATGCAACAGGCAAATTAATTTCGTTAAGTCAATGTTTGAAATCGGGACCGGTTATTCTAAAATTTTACAGGGGAGAATGGTGTCCGATTTGTAATCTTGATTTGCGCGAAATACAACAAAATATACATCATTATAATTCTTTTGGAGCTCAGATACTTGCTGTTAGTCCGCAAAACCCTGACAATGCGCTTACTGCCAAACAAAAAAATAACCTCGATTTTGAAGTTTTAAGTGATAGTTATCAAGAGGTAATAAAAGCATACAATTTACAATTCGACCCAGGACCCGATTATCACAGCCGAAGGGATTTAACAATGAAAAACGGAGATGGTTCCAAAATGCTTCCGGTTCCTGCTACTTTTATTATTAATCAGGATTTTACAATTGTAGCTGCACATGTTGAAGCCAATTATACTAAAAGAATGTCGGCTCAAGATATTCTGGAAGTTTTAAGAATACTTTGATTGTGAGTCGTTCTATAAAACTAGGAATTTAGGGTGAAAGAGATTGTCCTCCGCCCGACATTGCGAGAGACCACCCATTTTTTGAATGGGCATAATAAGGTGATGATGGATCAGGATCTTTAAAAACAATTAATGATAAACTTATTGAATTTCAATACATTAAATGAATCTGTCATTGATAGGGAGGAACGATTGTGGCAATCTCTTTTTTCTTTTTGTTTCTGGACAAGCCAGCATGACAAACAAAAATTTAGAGTCCGGCGAGCCAGTTTTGATATTTTTTATCGGAAATTTGTTTTCAAAAAGTAACTCAAAGTAACACAAGTTTGTAACAAGCGCTTTGTTGTCCTCAAATTTGCAATTCATCTTTTGTCGTTAAAACCAATCAGCAGTTTATGCCTTGTTACAAACGAATAGTGCAGAAGATTATATGCTTACTGAAAGGCAATTGTTATTATTTCTTCTTAAAATATACCAAATATTTCTCGTCTTTTTGTTGGTCCACCCAATGTTCAAAACCAAGACTGGTGGCTTTGTCGATTAGTGGATCTGGAATAAAGAGGGCACTTATTTTATAAATAGACCCTTCGGGCAAACTTCGCAGGTCGGCAATTACTTGGTTTACGGGGTGCTCGCCAACTGCCAGCATTTCACGAATATCGAGTTCTTTACTGGTTTTCGATTCATCAAACCAAATGGGTTTTTGGTTATTGTAAGTGGTATCGCTATCCAACGAAAGAGAGTATTGCCCGACTTCTTTTCGCAATACTTTAATCAGTTTTTTCTCATTAACATTTCCTGTTTCGACTGCTGGGGTTCGGCTTGGTTTGCCATTTCGTTGGTGCCTTACCTAAAATCGATATTTTTATTTTCAACAAATTAAGAAACCGTTGCTTCTATGCCACTGAGTATAAAACTCCATGTTGCATCAGCATTTGTTTTTGTAGTACTGTCACCTTTTTCGCGTTTAATGCACTTTCTGGTATTTCCATTTGTGTATATCACCCATGCTTACCAATATGTAATTTTGAATTGGTATAGGAAAAAATGGCGGACTTCTACTAAGTTTAATCAAGGAGTGAAAGCGAAGAATAACCACATACTTTATTGCAAAACAATATTTATAAAATATGAAGCTAGTTCTTATCTGTTTATAAGCTGTTGTTCTCGTTTACTTTTTAATATGTAACTAGAATCAAATATCCTGTGAAGTTTATTATATAATCCTAAGAATAAGCAAGGTTTTGTCCGTCATTTACTTGCATGAGAAGACAAAGGAGTGTTAAAAACTGTGACTGATTATTTATTCAAACAAGCGATTAAAATGATTATCCAAGTGCTTTCGCATAGCATTTCTAAATTTATTGGCGTTCCCAGTTTTTAATATTTCCACCAAGCCTTTATGAGATACGTATTTCTTTTTGGATATCGGTCTGTCAATTAATCCACTATCGTAGGCATAATTAAATATGGGAAGTAATATTTTTTGAAAATTAATTAATGTTTTGTTTTTAGTTATTTCATATAATTTTCCATGAAATAAAATTTCGTGTTTGATATCAAATAGTAACGATTCCGAAGATTCGGGTTCTTTTTCAACTATTTCGGTTAACTCTACAATATCCTTTTCAGTTATATGATTGTAAATTGAATCAGCCATTCCTATTTCAAGTACAAGTCTTAGTTCAAAAATATCTTTTAGGGTTGTATTATCCAATATGCTTGGAATCATAGATTTTTTAAGGATATTTGAAAAATCAGGACTTTTAATAATGGTGCCTTTGTGTTTTATTGATTCTATAATTCCCATTGTTTTCAATCGGTTTAGGGATTCTCTTATAACCGTTCTGCTTACCTGCATTGTTGAAGCTAATTCGACTTCTTTCGGAATTAAATCTCCCGGATGTAGCTTTTTCTCTTCAAAATATTTTAAAAGATTAAATTCAACTTTATCAACCAAACTCCTTGTGTCTATTACAGATAGCATGCTTTCTTCGTTATTCATTTCTATGAAATTTATTTATCATTATGTATGACTTAATACGCAAATATGGTAAAATAATTTTGAAATATAAAAATAATAAATACATTTGTCGTGTCTTATGTCATACATAAGACTTATGGGATTAATCAAATTTTAAATTTTATGAAAAACAACAAAAAAGACAGATTGCAATTAAACAGAAGTATTTCCCTGAGTATGGGAGTACTTCTTACAATGCTTTGCCTGGTGTTTTTTCAGGCAGTAGTATTTGGACAGACCAGAGCTATAACTGGTAAGGTAACGGATGACACCGGGGAAACTTTGCCAGGTGTTTCAATTGTTATTGAAGGAACGACACAGGGAACAGTTACCAATATTGATGGTGAATATTCGTTAAGTACCGAAGAGGGAAATGTGTTGGTTTTCTCTTTTATTGGTTTCGAAAAACAGTTTGTAACATTGGGAGGCTCCGATGTTATTAATGTTCAATTGAAAACAGAAACAACTGCTTTAGACGAAGTTGTTGTAACGGGTTATAGCACACAATCGCGCGCTGAAATGACAACTTCAATTTCGAAACTGGATACAAAAGTTCTAGAAAGTGCACCCCGTTCGAATGCCGCTACCGCACTTCAAGGTACAATTGCCGGATTAAAAGTAACCCAAACAAGTGGGCAACCAGGTACAACCCCGAGCATGGTGGTGCGCGGAGGAACAAGCTTTGATGGCACAGGTAGCCCGCTAATACTTGTTGATGGAGTTCCGGGATCGTTCTATGCTTTGAACTCCGATGATATTGAGTCGATGGAAGTCTTAAAAGATGCCGCATCAACTGCAATTTATGGTGCCAGGGCTGCCAACGGTGTAATTTTGGTAACCACAAAAAAGGGGAAAGTTGGAAAATCGAATATTAATTTCAAAGCCAAATTTACCACGAACCAACGTCGCGAAGATCCGATGGAATATTTGAATGCTGCCGATTATGTGAAATTTAATCGTTTAGGCGTAAAACAAGCACAAGATGTGATGGGCTATGCATGGTTGAACCAGTTTTTAACAGGTGGTCATGCAGCTGGAACAGGAAACAATGCAACAAATTCGATTTATACGACAATGGTATTGTCGGATGATAATCGCTATTTATTGGATTACGAGGGGTGGCAAACCATTGAAGACCCTGTAAATCCCGGTACAATGCTACTATTTCAGGAAAACCAAATGAACGAGTTGTTTTACCAGGACAGTTACGCACAAGATTACAGCCTGTCGTTTGATGGTGGGAATGATAAAGGAACCTATTATTTAGGACTTGGCTATCTTGACGATAAGGGATTGGTTTTTGGTTCTGCATTTAAAAGATACTCGGGAACGTTTAATGCTTCGTATAAGTTAACCGAAAACCTAAAGGTTTCTTCAAACATTATTTATGCTCATTCCAATCAAAACTTACCTTATGATAGTGAGTATAATTTGTTCCAAAGAACAGCTGGTTTAGCACCAACATCGCGTATTTATAACAATAATCCTGATGGAAGTTTGTCGGATGAATACCAGCCAGGAACATATCTTGGTTTTGGTAACCCACTGTATTATCAAGACAAATTTGTGCGCTATAATTTGGAACAGCGGCTTACAGGCTCGGTTCAATTGGATTACAACTTCTTAAACGATTTTACGTTTACAGTACGGGGTAGTCATTTTGCCATTAATAATTCAAACGAATCATTCAATAAAGCCTACTTAAACTCAGGACGTTTAAACACTGAAAGATTAGCTGCTGCTTCTCATAGAAGAACTTTACGCAACCAGTTAACATCTATGTTAAATTACAAAAAATCTTTTCAGGACAAACACAATGTAAATGCATTGCTTGGTGCAGAGTACTTTGTTGAGAAGTATTTTACATTAAGCGCTGCCACCCGCCTTTCTCCTACCGATTTAATTTATACCATGAATGTAGGTTCTGAAGCTTCGGGAGTTCCAAGTTCTTTTAGAACGGGGTACGAAATTGCATCCGTTTTTGGTCAGGTAAATTATGATTTTGATTATAAATATTTGTTGGGATTTACATTTCGACATGATGGAACATCGCGCTTGGGAAATAATAAATATGGATTTTTTCCTGGAGTATCTGTTGGTTGGAATGCTCACAATGAAGACTTTTTTAAACGTTCGAACCTGAAATCGACAATTAATAAAATTAAACCAAGGTTAAGTTACGGAGTAAATGGTAACATCGATATATTAAGCAATTTTGGAGTATTCGGAAAGTATGGAACAACTGATATTTATGATACGCAGACAGGATATGCCAATAATCAATTGCCTTTGCTCGATTTAAAATGGGAACGTTCGACAACCCTGAATATGGGATTGGATGTGGGATTGTTTGATAGCAAAATAACCATAATTGGAGACTATTTTATCCGCGATGTTCAGGATAAACTGGCAAATCTTACCTTGCCGCTTTGGACCGGATTTTCATCTATTACAACAAACAACGGAACGCTCCAAAACAAAGGATTAGAATTACAGGTAAACGCAAATGTAGTAGAAACGAATTCGCTGAAATGGAATTTAGGGCTGATTTACTACTCGGTTAAAAATTATGCAAAAGATCTTCCTGAAAACGGCGTGGATAAAAACAGGCAGGGTGGTACAGAAATTTATGACCCGGCAACTGGCGATTCGAAATATGTTGGAGGATTACAAGAAGGCGAACGAATTGGCTATGATTTAATTACTGCTTATGTTTTTGATGGTGTTTACCAAACACAAGCCGACATTGATGAACACGCAGGCAGGGTGGTTGAATTTGCAACTAAAAAAGATACCCGGTTTTTGGGCGATACCCGTTGGAAAGACCTGAATGGTGATAATGTAATTAACTATTTAGACCGTCAGGTTATTGGAAGAAGGACACCTGATTTTACCGGAGGTTTTACTTCTGATTTAAGCTATAAGAATTTTAATCTTTTTGTGAAAACCGACTTTGCAGTGGGGCATTACATTATAAATGGACGAAGGGTAAAAGGAATTGCGCAAACACAGGGTAACCAAAACGGACCCGCTGAAATTGCCGATTCGTGGACACCGGAAAATCCAACATCAAATGTGCCAATTTTTACTTTGGTAGACAGACAAAGAAACCATTTGGCAGCAGGTGGCGACCAAGGTTCTATGGATAACAGCAGTTCAAGAATGTGGGAAAAAGGAGATTATTTTGCACTTCGCGAAGTAACACTTAGTTACGACCTCGATGGAAAAATCGCAAATAATACCTTTCAAAATATTAGACTTTATGTAACCGGTTCAAATTTAGCCTACTTTAATGGATTTTCAGGCAGTACACCCGAAGAATCGGGGAGCGGTATAGACACAGGAAGGTTCCCTTTACCAAGAACAATGACTTTGGGAGTTAACGTAACTTTTTAATCCTTAATTATTATGAAGAAATATATAATATTATTTATGGCAATTGCATTTCTGGGCTCATGCGACCTCGATATGCAGCCCGAAAGCGAATTAACATACAATGGTTTTTGGGACACAGAAGAAGCTGCAAGGGCAGCACACACCGGCATTTATGCCAGCTACAGAAATTATGCCTACACTATATGGCAAATGGGCGAATTACGCTCCGATATTTGGGGTGGAAATACAATTGAATCACCATCAGGAATTGATTTAATAGATAATAACATCAGTTCATCTGTTGTACACTTCAATAACTGGGCGAATTTTTATGGGCTTTTACATTATATAAACGATTTTATAATGAATGCACCCGAAGTGCCTTTTGCCAGCGAAGAAGATAAAAACCAAATGCTTGGGCAAATTTATGGGATACGTGCCCAGGTTTATTACACAATGATAAAAGCATGGGGCGATGTACCTATTTCAACCGAGCCTTTATTAGAAGTTAATCTTGAAGAACTTAAAAAACCCAGGTCTCCTAAAAGTGAAGTGATGACGCAAATAAAAAACGACATTGCAAAATCGCTTGAATATTTTGGAAGCGATAATAGTTTTTGGCAAGGAAAAAATATTTATTGGTCGAAAGCAGCTACCCTTGCACTTAAAGGCGATGTTTATTTATGGTCAGGAAATGTACTTGGCGGAGGAAATCCAGATTTTACCGAAGCAAAAGCTGCACTTGGTCAAATAAACGGATTCGAGTTGGTTGACTACAGTAATTTATGGGGGCAGGGAAATGAAAATAACAATGAGTTTATTTTTGCCTTCGATTATGAACAAGACCAAGCAAGTAATTATTACGGTTCTTTTACCGGTAGGGCAGTTGATTTTGCTGAACTTTTTGATGATGAAGGAAATTCCATGGCAGATTTTGTTGTTAACGGAGCAAGTAGATTTGGTCCATCAGATAAAGTACTCTTGAAATTGGACGATATAAATGATTTACGCAGAAGTAACTTTGTTCGCCTGTACAACAATGCCGATGGACATATTCCTTACCAGGCAGGTTCCGAAAATTACAAAGGAGCAGTTTTGGCAAAATTTTTAGGGATTATTGGAGACGATGGTTCACGAAAAAACTACAACAATATTCCATTGTACCGTTATGCCGATGTACTTTTAATGTTGGCAGAGGCTAAAAATAATTTAGGCGAAGACCCGTCGACTGAAATTAATGCTGTAAGAGCAAGAGCCTATGGCGATAATTTTGCAGGCAATGAGTATTCAAACGGTTCTGCAGCAGAAAATAAAAATGCAATTTTAGAAGAACGATTAAAAGAATTTGTTGGAGAAGGAAAAAGGTGGTGGGATTTAGTGCGTGCCGGCGACGGAATTGTTTTCGTCGAGGTAGAAACCTTGAGTGAGGATGAAGCGTATAAAATTTACTACTCCATATCGCAAGATATGCTTGCCAATGATTCGGAACTCGTACAAACAGAAGGATATTAGTTTTGAATGTTTTAATTGGGCGAATAAGATTACCCTTTTTCATAGATTTAGTTTGATTTGTTAGAAAAATTAGGGAGCCTTGGCTCCCTGATTTCGATATTCGCCTTCTCAATTTCGGCACTATTCTCTAAAGAATTACTTGAATGTTACAACCTTTAAATTTTGAAATATATACTTTAGATAGTTTCAATTTGAAATGAATCAATATGTACAAACCATCAACCATTTTAGTCCTTCTTACTTTTTTCTTCTTGTCTTGTCAAGTTAAAGAAGATATAAAACCCGCATTAATACCATTTCCTCACGAAATTGAATGGGGAGAAAAAGAATTGTCTTTTAGTGGAATTGTAATTGATTCAAAAAGCAGCTTCGAAAAGCAACAACAAGTATTAGAAAAGCACTTTAGAAAAGAAGACAAAAGCAAGCCAATAACCATAAAACTAATTAAAACCGAAGTTAAAAACCCGCATGGTTTCCCTGGTGCGTATGAGCTTCGGGTTGATAATGAAATTGAAATAAAAGCCTCCGATGCCTCCGGAATTTTTTACGGCATACAAACGTTAAAGCAATTAATTACTACTGAAGGAGAAACTTTTACTATACCAAAATGTGTTATTAACGATTGGCCAGCCTTTCAAATCCGTGGCTTTATGCACGATGTGGGGCGCAATTACCAAACACCAGAATTATTAAAAGAACAAATTGATGTTTTAGCGGCCTACAAATACAATGTGTTTCATATGCACATTACCGACGATCCGGGGTGGCGCCTGGAAAGCAAAATATACCCGCAACTGCAATCGGCAGAAGCAACAAGCCGCAAACCTGGGAAATTTTATACCCAGCAAGAATTTAAACACCTTGTTGAATATTGCCGCCAACGCCACATTACCTTAATTCCTGAAATTGATGTGCCTGGGCACACCGCAGCTTTTCGTAAAGCATTGGGCATTAAATCAATGAACAGTTCTGAAGTTCAGCAAATTATTATGGATTTAGTAGATGAATTGTGTACACTGGCACCACCAGAAATAATGCCGTACATTCATTTGGGCACCGATGAAGTACGCGAACCATCGGAAATGGTAGATGAGGATTTTTTAGTTCCCATCATCCAAAAGATCCATGACAATAAGCGCGAATATATTTCGTGGTGGCACGGCATACGAACGCCCGGCGACAGTACTTCCATAAAACAACTTTGGGCGCAACACGAGCCATTGGCAGGTCATCCGTTCATTGATTCGCGTGCCAATTACATTAACCACCTCGACCCACTGGCGGGTATCGGTTGTTTGTTTTTTCAGCAACCTTGTCGCGCCGAACATGGCGACTCACTTCGCCTGGGAGGAATTCTGTGTTGCTGGCCCGACGACCGCGTTGAGGAAGAAAGAAATATACTTTTGCAAAATTCGGTTTATCCTTTTATGCTCACCTACAGCGAAGCAATTTGGCGAGGTGTAAAATCAACCGGCGACAAATACTGGGCACAGTTGCCTCCGGTAAATTCACCGGAATATCTGGCATACCACGAATTTGAAAACAGGCTGGTCGTTCACCGTAACAACTATTTTCAGGAAAAAGAATTTCCTTTCGTGAAAAACAGTCATATTCCGTGGAAAATTATTGGCCCGTTTAATCACAACGGAGATTTTGAACAAACTTTTGAACCCGAAAAAGAAATTAAAAACAGCTATACTATTGATGGCAAAACCTACCAATGGAACGAAACCGATTTATACGGCGGAACCGTTCATCTCAACCATTTCTTTGGATTTCCATCTCCCATTCAGCAGAAAGAAGGAACTGTTTATGCCCTCAATTATATCTTTGTTGAAAAAGAACAGGAAATGGATTTCTGGATTGGTTTTCAAAACTGGTCGCGTTCGGGTGGCAGACGTGGTGGACCAACGGCTGATATGGGAGAATGGCATTATACCAAGCCAAAAATTTGGGTGAACGACAACGAAATTCAGCCTCCAAAATGGAAACAACCCGGGTTAGAATCGAATACGCCGGAAATACCTTTTGTGGACGAAGATTATTATTACCGCGAGCCAACAAAAATCCAACTTCAAAAAGGTTGGAACAAGTTTTTGTTGAAAATTCCGCAGGGAGGTAATTCCTGGAAATGGATGTTTACCTGTGTTCCGGTTGATATTCAGGAAAACGGAGTTAGGGAAATAGAAAATTTGCAATATTCTACCGATATAAATATTCAAAAAAAATAAAACTCAAAAAAACAAAAAATATGAAGATTTCATTTTTAGTACTAATTCTACTGGCAGGTACTTTACTTTCCTGCAATCAGAAAGAAAAATCACAGAAGGTAAGTGAGAAATTAGAATTTGTGGATTTGTTCGATACATCAATGAATCCGGATGTTTCGTGCTATCGGATTCCGGCCATTGTAACCGCGCCAAATGGCGATTTAATTGCTGCCATCGACGAACGCGTTCCTTCGTGTGGCGATTTAAAATGGAGCGACGATATAAATATTGTAATTCGCCGAAGTTCCGACAACGGAGTAACATGGACTGAAATCGAAAAGATTATTGACTTCCCTCTTGGAAAATCAGCATCGGACCCATCGATGATTGTGGATGAAAAAACCAATGAAATTTTCATGTTTTACAATTACATGGATTTAGACAAGGAAAAAGATGTATACTATCTGCACGTAACAAAAAGTGCCGACAACGGAAAGACATGGAGCGAACCCGAAGATATTACCTCACAAATTGCCAAACCCGAATGGCACAACGATTTTAAGTTTATTACATCGGGACGCGGAATTTATACAAGCACGGATAAATTACTGCATTGTATGGTAAATCTAAAAAGCGGACTACATGTATTTGGGAGCGACGACCATGGAAAATCGTGGTATTTTATCGATACCCCAATTTTGCCGGGCGACGAATCGAAAATAGTAGAATTGGTTGATGGAACCTGGATGATTAACAGCCGCGTAAATGGAAGTGGAGTTCGCTACATTCATACTTCGAATAATGAAGGTCTTACCTGGGAAACAAAAGCCGATTCGGCGCTAATCGACCCCAGTTGTAACGCAAGTATTATTCGTTATACATCGGTAAAAAATGGAGACGACAAAAACCGACTTCTTTTTTCGAATGCAAAAACGGAAAAAGAACGCGAAAACATGTCTGTTCGGGTGAGTTACGACGAAGGACTAACGTGGACAGAAGGAAAAACAATTTATGCCGGAGGCTCAGCATATTCGTCGTTAACCGTTTTGGAAAATGGCGAGATTGGGCTGTTTTTTGAAAAGGATGAGTATACAAAAAATCCATTTGTGAGTTTTTCTTTAGAATGGTTAACGGATGGTGAAGACCGTTACAAAAAATCTCAAAAATAAATACAATGGCAGTCTTTGGAAAATTAGACGATGTTTTAAAAATGCGTCTTCAAGGTGATAGGATTCGTAAAGGACTACTCTATTTAAAAGAAGCCAATCATAACGATATTTTCTCAGCACTCGAAACAGAAAAGGGAAGCAAAATTATTAACATTGAAGATAAGAATCTGTTCGCTATTTATTCCATATATAATCCTTTGAATGATGAACCTGTAAAGTTTGAAAGACATAAAAAATACATTGATATTCAATATTTATTTGAAGGAGAAGAGTTGATTTTGGTGGCTTTTGACCATATGCAAAAAGTAACAGATTTTAGTGATGAAAATGATTGTCAAATAGCTGAAAATAGTGCTTATTCATCTGTTTATATGAAACAAGGCTATGTCTCCCTTTTATTTCCGGAAGATTGGCATGCTCCGGGTAGACGAGCCAATCAATCGGATAAAGTAAAAAAAATAGTTTTAAAGGTGGTTTTAGAATAGAATTAAGGCAGTGTTAAGAAAAAAAATAAACAGATATAACAAATTTAAATAATGTGGAAGATGAAACATACGGTTTGCACGGATTTACTTCCGACTTCTAACTTCGGTCTTCCCACTTATCTTTAAAATATGAAAAAAATTAACGGATACGTTGCAGCACCTTTCACACCAATGAAAGAAAACGGGGATTTAAACCTTGATTTAATTCCAAAATATGCTGACTTTTTAGTGCGAAATGGCGTTGACGGCGCTTTTGTTTGCGGAAGTACCGGCGAAGGAGCTTTGCTTTTGCGTGAAGAAAGAATGGCAGTTGCCGAAAAGTGGGTCAAAGCCAGTGGCGACAGACTGAAAGTGGTGGTTCACACAGGTGGAGTAAATGTAAGTGAACAACAATTATTAGCTGCCCACGCACAGAAAATTGGTGCATTTGCAATCTCCGCGATGGCACCCACATTCCTCGCTCCAAAACGAACAGAAGAGTTTGTTGCGTATTGTAAAGCAGTTGCTTCGGCGGCTCCTGAATTGCCTTTTTACTATTATCACATTCCCCCATTAAATAATTTCCGCCTACCGATTAAAGATTTTTTAATTGCGGCAGAAAACGAAATTCCAACATTAGCCGGAGTAAAATATACCGATTTTAACATTTTCGAATTTGAATTGTGCCGAAAAGTTGCAAACGGAAAATACGAAATGTTGTGGGGCTTAGACGAAATGTTTCTTGATAGTCTTGCATTTGGGAACAACGGTGGAGTTGGAGGGACATACAATCATTGCTATAGTTTGTACAAAGATATGTGTACATTTTACGCTGAAAAAGACATGGAAAAATGTGCTGCATTGCAACATAAATCGCACGAATTTTGCGAAATTCTTGGGAAGTACCGTGGTAACCTCTCGGGCGGAAAACGTATGATGAAATTTTTAGGATTAGACTGTGGCCCAAATCGTTTGCCGCTACAAACCATTTCTGATGCTGAAGAAATAGCGATGAAAAATGATTTGGAAGCAATCGGCTTTTTTGAGTTTTGTAATCGATAATCAATGTCATTTAGTTAACGCTGACAGGTCCAAGGACGCTGTCGGGTTAGTGCTAACAAGGACTTGTCAGCGTGCGAAGCTCCTGACAACGTCAACCAATACTAATTTTTAAATAATGAACAAACTAAAGCTAATCGCAATCCTTTTTTTTATATCCATTTTGGGTTTTGCTCAATCGGATTATAAAAACGATTTCAAGTGGTCGGAGAGTATCGAAATACCACCCGGCGAAGGACAGGAAATACAACATGGACTTGCCTCGCCTTTTGCCGGAAATTCCGGCGATGTGGTAATTGTAGCCGGTGGTTGCAATTTTCCGGATATTCCAGTTGTTGATGGTGGCGCGAAAAAGTATTACAACGATGCATTTGTTCTGGTTGAAAAAGACGGAAAACCACGCTGGTTATTCGGAATGAAAATTCCAAATGAAACGGCATACGGAGCTTCGGTAAATTTACCCGATGGATTGTTGTGTATTGGTGGAAACAATAACGACGAAACCTACAGTTCTACTTATCTTTTAAAATGGAACAAAAACAACTCGGAACTCGAAATTGAAAACTACCCCGAATTACCATTTCCTGTAACGCAAATGGGGGCGGCATTAGTCGATAATATTGTTTATGTGGTGGGTGGTTTAGCCGATGGTAAATTGGCAAACACCTTTCTATCGCTCGATATTTCGAAAAAAGGAACCGATGAATTTAAGTGGGAAATATTGGCCGACTTTCCTGGAGTGGCACGATTGCAACCCGTTGTTGTAGCTCAAAATGGCTCCGAAGAGAAGCACCTTTATCTTTTTAGTGGTTCGAGTTTTTCTGAAAATCAGAAAGAACCGGATGTTACAACTGATGGTTTGGAGTACAATCCAAAAACAGCGAAGTGGACTAAAATTTCAGAAATTGCGCCAAATGGTTACGAGCCATTTTCCTTACACGGAGCTTCTGGATTTCCTTTGGGTATGAATCACATCCTATTTGTTGGAGGTGTAAATTATTATGTTTTTAACGATGCATGGCGTAAGGAACGCGAAGGAAAATTGGCAATCGAAAGTCGAGACACGGCAAGAATAAACCAATTTAAAAGTTGGAAGAGAGATTATCTTTCGCAAGAGCCGGCTTGGTATAATTTCAATAAAGAAGTGCTGGTTTACCACACAATTACAAACAGTTGGACCGTTGGCGACGAATATCCATTTCCGGCACCGGCTGGTGCAAAAGTTGTTGCGTGGAACAACGGCTGGTTACTTATTAATGGCGAAACGATGCCCGGAATTCGTACACCAAAAGTTTATTATGGTGAATTAAAAGCCGATCCAAAGTTTGGCTGGCTAAATTGGTGTTTGCTAATTTCCTATTTAGGCGGAATGCTTTATTTGGGTTACTTTTTTATGAAAAAGGAAAACAGTACCGACGATTTCTTCAAAGGGGGAGGTCGGATTCCATGGTGGGCTGCCGGAATAAGTATATTCGCTACAATGCTTAGTGCCATTACTTTTATGGCAATTCCTGCAAAAGCCTTTGCCACAGACTGGCGCTTGTATCCCTTGGCATTTACCATATTTTTGCTGGTATTCCCGGTAATAAAATATTACCTGCCATTTTTCCGCAGACTAAAAGTAACAACAGCGTATGAATATTTGGAAAAGCGATTTAATTATAGCGTGAGGTTATTAGCCAGTTTGCTGTTTATTATTTTTATGGTTGCACGAATGGCAATTGTCCTTTATCTCCCTTCGTTGGCATTAGCTGCTGTAACAGGAATTGACATTTTCATATGTATTGGGTTAATGGGAGTAATTACCGTTATTTATTGTACAATGGGAGGAATTGAAGCGGTGGTTTGGGGCGATGTAATTCAAGGGTTTGTATTGTTGGGTGGAGCTATTCTTTCCGCAATTTTTCTGGTTATGGGAACAGAAGGAGGTTTCTCAGGTGTTATAGATATTAGTGCTCAATATCATAAAATGAAAATTTTTGACTTTGCTTTTGATTTTACACAAGCAACCATTTGGGTGATTATTATTGGTGGATTAGCGAATAATCTAATTTCATATAGTTCAGATCAGGCGGTTATTCAAAGATATCTAACAACAAAGGACGAAAAATCGGCCAGAAAAAGTATTTTATTGAATGGTGTGATGAGCATTGTAGTTTTGGTTCTTTTTTATTTTATAGGAACGGCCCTTTTTGCCTATTATAAAACAAATCCGGGCGAAATGAATTTTGCAATGGAGAAAACAGATTCTATTTTTCCGCATTTTATTATGTCGAAAATGCCTGTTGGTATTGCTGGGATTTTGATTGCAGCAATTTTTTCCGCTACCATGTCAACTGTTTCGTCCAGTGTAAATTCAATTTCTACTTCGTTTACAGCCGATATATATAACCGCCTGTTTCCCAAAGCAGATGATAAAAAGCAACTGTGGGTTGCACGCTGGTCTGGAATTATTTTTGGAAGTGCCGGAATTACTTTTGCTCTTTTGCTGGCAACCTGGAATATATTATCACTTTTCGACTATTTTAATTTTGTGCTGGGCTTATTAACCAGCGGATTGGGAGGATTATTTGTAATGGGAATTTTCTTCCAGAGAATTGATGGGAGAAGTGCTCTTTTAGGATTTATTTTGGGAACAACATTTTTATTTTATGTAAATCTGAATACCAATATTTCGTTTTGGTTGTACGGAGCCATCGGAATTGTCTCTACTGTTTTAGTAGCATATTTATCAAGTTTTATTTTTTCAAACAAAAAAGAAATTAAAGGTTTAACCTGGAAAACAATAGAGAAATAAAGTGTTTGTTACCCCCAGTTTGAGCAGGAAGCCCGCTTGACGGGCTGAAGCGAGAACGGGGGGTAAATACAAAATATAATAAACTACATATCATGAATAAACAAACCATACAAAATTACCTTGAAACTTATAAAACAGGTTTACTTGAAAATATTATCCCTTTCTGGACAAAACACTGTATCGATTGGGAAGATGGTGGTTTTACTTTCTGTCTTAACCGCGATGGTTCGGTAATCGACACTGACAAAGGTGTGTGGCAAACCGGTCGTTTTACGTGGATGATTTTGACCATGTATAACGAAGTGGAGAAAAAAGAGGAATGGCTGAAAATTGGCAAACACGGCATCGATTTCCTCGAGAAACAATGCTACGACGAAAACGGTAAAATGTATTTTATTGTTGACAAAAAAGGCGACCCAATTCGTATGCGTCGTTATGTTTTTTCTGAATCGTTTGCTGCAATTGCGTACGCCGCTTATTATAAGGCTACCGGAATTGAGAGGTATAAAACCAAAGCAAAAGAAGCTTTCGATACCTTTTTACGCTACAATACCATGCCGGGATTAATTCTTCCAAAATTCACCGAAAACCGTAAAATGCGGGGAATGGGTGGTCCAATGATTGGAATTGTTACGGCACAGGAATTACGTAAAAATTTGGGTGATGAATCGTACACCGAGCAAATTACCAACTGGATTTATGAAATTCAAAAGTACTTTTTGAACCAAGAGTACAAAGCAGTAATGGAAGTAGTTGGTCCAAACGGCGAATTCATCGACCATTTTGATGGGCGCTGTTTAAACCCCGGACATGCCATTGAAGGTGCCTGGTTTATTTTGCAAGAAGCCAGACGGCGCAACAACGACCCGAAATTAATTAAGCTTGGAACTACCATGCTCGACTGGATGTGGGAAATTGGCTGGGACAAAGAATACGGTGGAATGCTTTATTTCAAAGATGTGAAAGGTTTGCCGGTGCAGGAATACTGGCACGACATGAAATTTTGGTGGCCCCACAACGAAACCGTAATTGCAACAATAATGGCTTACGAACTTACCGGCGATGAAAAATACGCCGAAATGCACAAACAAGTCCACGACTGGACATTCAAACACTTCCCCGACAAAGAGCACGGCGAATGGTACGGCTACCTCCACCGCGATGGCCGCATTTCTGTGTCTTTAAAAGGAAACATCTGGAAGGGGCCATTCCACATTCCAAGAATGTATTTAATGGCTTGGAAGAGCTGCGAAAGAATGTTGTAAAAATAAATCTAAATGATGAAAGGCATAAGAGTAGGTGCAATTTTTATGCTGTTAACGAATTATAACGAGAACCTTCTATTCCATTAATAGAACTTATGAACTTCTTAAAAATATAGATTGCCTTCGTATGAAAGTAAATAGGAATGCTATTTCTTACGCAAAGCCTGGTAGCCGGGCATAGAATTCTTACTTAATTCACGAACACGGATACTTATATCCTGCTGAATGGCTTTTTCTTTTGAAAATAAATTGTATTGATTATTGATTATTGATAAAACGTATATTAATAGAAAGAAAAAATGAAGGCTAAAAACAACAATCAATTTAACGAAAAAACAGACATATGGCAGCTGTAGGAAAGATTAAGAAACAGGAGAAAGAGGAAGTGGTTAAATGTACTAAGCTTTTCGAAATTGCATGGGAAGTTTGTAACCAGGTGGGCGGAATTTATACCGTTATTCGTTCGAAAGTTCCTTCGGTGATTAAAAAATGGGGGGTAAACGATTATTGTCTTATTGGTCCTTACATTGAAGATCAGGTAGCTGCACATTTCGATCCGGCGAGGGATTATTCAACTCCAACAGGTAAAGCAGTTTTAGAAATGCAATCGCGCGGTTTCGATGTGCATTATGGTCAGTGGATTGTTTCGGGTAGGCCCAATGTGGTACTTTTTAATCCGTATTCAGTATACGATAAATTAGGCGATATTAAATACGAGTTATTTAACGATTATCATATTTCGATTCCTGAAGGTGACGAATTGTTGGACAAGGTAGTAGCATTTGGTTTTCAAGTAAAAGAATTTTTCCATTATTTATGTACAGGTGGTTTTTGCGAAAATAATATTATTGCGCATTTTCACGAGTGGATGGCAGGTCTTCCTATTCCAGGAATACGCAAATCGAACCTAAATGTAAAAACGGTTTTTACTACGCACGCTACTATACTTGGTCGTTATTTGGCCATGAATGATACGGCGTTTTACGAGCACCTTCCATTTTACGAATGGGAAAAGGAAGCCGATAGGTTTAATGTTCGGCCAATTGCCGAAATTGAACGTGCAGCGGCACATGGAGCACATGTATTTACAACCGTAAGTGAGGTCACTGCTCAGGAATGTACACATTTGCTTGGGCGCACGCCTGATATGCTTTTGCCAAACGGGCTAAACATTAAACGATTTGAGGCTTTGCACCAAATACAAAATCAACATGTTGAGGTAAAAGATAAAATTCACGAATTTGTAATGGGCCACTTTTTCCAAAGTTACCCGTTTGATTTGGATAAAACACTCTACTTTTTCACATCGGGGAGGTACGAATATCAGAATAAAGGTTACGATTTAACGCTTGAGGCTTTGGCCCGTTTAAATTGGAAATTGCAACAAACAGGTTCAGATATGACAGTGGTTATGTTTTTTATTACCAAACGACCCTTTCATTCATTTAATCCCGAGGTGCTTGAGTCACGCGTTGATATTGAAGATGTACACCGTGCAGTTAATGAAATAAAAGAACAGGTTGGAAAACGTTTGTACACCGAAATTACATCAGCAGCTGATGGCTATGAATTTCCTAAATTACGTGATATGGTGGATGACTATTTGCGTTTGAAATTGCGCAGAAATGTGCAATGTTGGAAAACAAAGAATTTGCCCAAAGTAGTTACTCATATATTAGTTGACGATGCCAAAGATGAGATTTTAACTTTTCTTCGCTCGTCGAACTTGGTAAATAATCAGCACGATAAAGTGAAGATTGTATATCACCCCGACTTTATTTCTACAACCAATCCGCTGTTTAAAATGGATTATACGCATTTTGTGCGTGGTTGCCATTTGGGAATATTCCCAAGTATGTACGAACCTTGGGGATATACTCCATTGGAATGTTTGGCTAGCGGATTGCCTTCGGTAACAAGTAATTTGGCGGGTTTTGGCGATTATGTAGTAAATAATATACCCGATCACGAAGAGAAGGGAATGTACATTATCGAACGTAATAATGGTAATTTTAACAGTGCTGCCGAAGAATTGGCAAACATCATGTTTAAATGTGTACAGATGACAGGACGCGACCGTATTTCTTTACGCTACAAGTGCGAAGAAGCTTCCTTGCATTTCGACTGGTCGAATTTGGGGAGATTCTACGACGAGGCTTACAAAGCTGCTCTCGAACGTTAATCACCCACTCACAGCGATAAAGAAACCGGGCTTATAGATGCGAACCATCTAAAATTAAGTAACTTTATAAACAAGACTTCTAAGAGTGCATTAGCGCTATTAACTCCATTAGTTTATTAATTAATGGAGAAGAAAAGTTCAAAACACTGATTGAGATCTTAAGTCAGGCTTAACATCATATCCACCTTTATTAACCACATGTAATGACCGAAAAAGAAACTAATTTTGCCAAATTCCTTGAAGATTGGCTACTGAACCATCTCCAGATCGATTCGAATCAGGCCCAGTTACTGAAAATGGTAATTCTGATTTTAGTTGCCGGGCTTATTGCAGTCTTCCTATGGAAAATAGCCCAACTTATAATCAATAAATTCATTCGTAGGGTGGAAAGATGTGTATCTGCCCAATGGAGCAATGTACTCTTAAAAGGTGCTTTTGCAAAGTTGCCGCACATTATTCCAGCAATCTACATTACAGGTGCTTTACCGTTTATTTTTTCAGATTACCCAACTTGGGTTCCCGCTATTAATGCCCTTAGTTCGGCTTACATATCATTGGTTGTGATTCGGATCATTAGTTCTGCAATTTCAGCTTCTTACGTTTACTTTAGTACATCCAGCAAATTTAAAGATAGGCCCATTGCCAGTTTTACGCAGCTTGCCAAAATCATTGTTTGGACAATAGGTACTATTTTCATACTTTCTATTTTCATTGATAGTAACCCACTGGCGCTTTTTGGGGCGCTTGGTGCTGTATCCGCTGTAATACTTTTTATCTTTAAGGATACCATCCTTGGATTTATTGCCAGTGTACAGCTTACTGTTAATGATATGGTCCGAATTGGCGATTGGGTTTCAGTTCCCAAGTATGGTGCCGATGGAGATGTAATAGGGATTTCTCTCACTACAATTAAAGTTAGTAATTGGGATAAAACCATAACTACAGTTCCAACATACTCTTTTGTAAGCGATAGTTTCAAAAATTGGCGAGGAATGCAGGAAAGCGGGGGGAGAAGGATAAAACGGTCCATAAATATAAAGATATCTTCGGTACGATTTTGTGACGACGAGATGCTCGAACGCTATGCCAAAATCGAACTGGTCAGGGAACATATCGAACAAAGAAGTGATGACATCTTGACCTACAATACTGAAAAGAACGTAAATACAGAGACGTCCATCGTAAACGGCCGCAGGATGACCAACATAGGTATATTTCGAACATATATTTTAAATATGCTCAAAAACAATCCAAATATCAATCATGATATGACACACATGACCAGACAGTTAGAACCCACTGAAACAGGCATCCCCATCGAAATATACTGTTTCTCCCGCATTAAAACATGGATAGAGTACGAGGGGATTCAATCCGACATTTTTGATCATATAATGGCAGCCGCTAGGCATTTTGATCTTGAAATATTTGAAAGTCCGACTGGTTCAGATTTGCAGAGATTGGTTTTTAAAAGTACATAATGATACCTATTGTGCCCTAACAAGAGGGGATACTTGTGCCTTGTTGAAGACGGTTTGATACGATGCAAGGCACTGCAACATAAATATCATTGTGTAAATCGTCTCTGAATGAATAAGTGAATAAACCATTTTTATAAATAGTAGTGGTGATCAGACTCTTGGTTAAGAATAACCTAAAAAAATAACAAAAAAATGTACTAAGTCTTTTATCTTTCAGTTGTAAAAGGTAAGAAATGGGTTTCAAATTCGATCCAACAAAGCAGATTGTAAAATCACTGAAAATTAAGCTACTCGAACATAAAATATGCTGTTCCCAAATTGGCTTTCATTGAATCATTTGCTAATTTTATCTATTAATAGTCTTAAAATAAAAATATGAAAAAACTAGAAAAAATATTGGTCCCCGTTGATGTCAACACAGGATTTAAAGAGCAGCTAAATACAGCAATTAAAATTGCACAGTCGTATAATTCCGAAATAGTACTCTTGTACGTAATTTCAGCAGAAGTTAAGAATGATGAATTAAAAGAGATATTATTTAACGCCATTTCTGTTTCGTTGAACAAGGCTAGAGAAACAGTCAATAAAATGGGGGTAATAACCAACAAACCGATAATTGAATATGGCAAACCAGTTGATAAAATACTTAAAATAGCCATTAAGGAGGATGTTAGCCTAATTGTTATGGGTGCGGGAAACCGGACAGGAAAAGAAAAATGCAAATTGGGAAACAACATCGAGAAACTAATCAGGCACTCGGATATACCTGTGTGGGGCGTTAAAGCAAACGAGGAGGTGAGAATAACAAATATTCTGTGCCCGGTTGATTTTTCCAACCCTTCGCGGCACGCACTTAAAAATGCCATTTTGTTGTCAAAACAATTTAAGGCTTCATTAAGGATTTTAGGAGTTGTTGAACCCCTTTCAAGTAATTCGCCAAGATTGAAAGTGGACTGGGAAAAGGAAAATACTTATTTATTAAGGCAGCTTGAGAAAGAAATGGGAGAATTTGTCGAGGAATTTGATTTAAAGGAGGTAAACCACAAAATAGAGTTCCAAACCGGAATTGTTCATGAAAAAATATTAAGCACAATTAAAGCACACACCCACGATTTATTGATAATGGGCACAACCGGGCGTTCGGGATTACAACGGGTGCTGTTGGGAAGTGTTGCTGAAAAAGTAACCCGCGAAATACCGTGTTCCTTTATAACGGTAAAATCACGAGATATTATTCAGTTACGATTCGATAATGAAGTCAAGGAGATAGAATACCATTTTAAAAATGCCAACGAATTGGTTGATAAAGGAATTTATGAAGAAGCAATTAACCAGTATAAGATTTGCGTTCAAATTAACAATATGTATATACCCGCAATTTATAAACTTGCAGAAGTACACCGAAAAATTGATAATAGTGCAAAAGCAAACTATTACGACAACATGGCCAAAAAATTACTTGCTAGGCTGTGGGATGAAAAAATTGAGCAAGAAATCAGAAATTATTATAAATAATGCGAAATACCGGATTAAATGTTAGAGTGATCATTTTGCTCTCCTCTACGTTTAATCCTATTGTTTAAAAGTGTTTTTCTTCCTATTTATACCTTCGGTGAGAATTGCGTTATTATACAATTTCTGCATTCTCACATCGACATCAGAAATAACATCAGCACATTCTTTTAATTCCAGCGTGATAGCTTCAATTTTATTTGCGGTTAGCTTGTACGACAATTCATGTTCCAGCGAAGCCCAAAAATCCATTGCAATAGTTCTGATCTGAATCTCAACATTTACAATTTCTTTGCTCGTTGACAAAAAAACGGGAACAGTTACAATCATATGCAGGCTCCGATAACCATTGGGTTTCGGGTTTTTAATATAATCAGATTTTCGTATTATTCCGACATCATCCTGTGCTGTAAGCAGGTCGGCAATAACATAAATATCATCAATATGAGAACAAATTACCCGAACTCCTGCAATGTCGGTGAGGTGTTTTCTTGCAGACTCAACACTGAGTTCGCATCCACGTCTGTTTAGCTTATCCATGATACTTTTAGGCGTTTTAATTCTGTATTTTATATCATGGATCGGGTTGCGATCTTTTACATATTTAAATTCATCATTCAGATTTTCCAACTTTGTTGTAATTTCCCTAGCCGCAGAAGAATACAGGTTTTGGGTCACAACAAAAGAGTTTATCACTTTTGCTTTATCCTCAGGTAAAACATAGCCATTTAGCCCATCAATAAGATAAGCAACTTTTAAATGTTCAATATTTTTTTCCATTTCTGCATTTTTTGTTTTATTAAAACCAGTTTCATAACAATGTAGCCTTCCATTACCTATTCTCAATTTGCCTTTGTAACAGTTTATAATAGTGTTTAGATGGATGTCGCTCTTTTACTTTTTCGATGCGTAGGCTAGGTGTTGGGTTAAAGACAATTTGCAAGATTCGCGACCGCTTTTAATTTCTCTTTTCTTGCAAGTCGGCAAAAAAATATGTCATTTTCTTTCATGGTCAATACAATTTTTATTCTCAAACCATTTTGTAGTCCTTTTCTTTGTCACTGTGGCTTGAAGGTTTTGTTGGCAACTCTGTTTTCGCAATATCTTCCAAACACCAGTTAGGTTTTGAAGTATTTGCAGAGATATCCTTTATTGGTCTCAATAATAGTTAAGGATATAAGGATGGTATCGACATATATAGTAAAATTATAAGGCACCGTTACAATTTATTTATTATGGAATTATAAGGAAGACCAACAAATACATTAATGGTACATATAAAATTCAATTTGTAAAAAGCTAAAAAGCTTTCGTTTTCCGTATTTGCTGCCAGGGAACAATAAATAAATGCCTTTCAGAATTGACCTGATTTGTTAAGGACATTCCTTTCTCACTATTTCTGCTTTCAGTAGAATAATTCTGTTCCATTCTAAAAATATTCCTGGGTTGAAATAATTTTTTATCTTCTGTTTTTTTAATAAGAGCCATGGGTAATTGCTTTAAATTGTTTAATGACTTCGTGGGCATAATGAGCAGTACGCCTAAACTAATCTTGCTCATTTTGTAGACAACTAAGCAGAATTTTTTCGATAAATTATGCTTTTACATTAGATGTTTTTGTGGGAAAATATGACTAAGACCTTCTCTCAATTAATTTATCTGTTTACATATATTCTTCACAATAATTAACAGCCTTGTTCTTAAGTGCGTACATACAATCTTTACGATTCTCACAATTCATACATAAGCCTTTAAAGACTTCTTTTGTTGTATTTTGTGTAATCGACATTTTCTCCTTTTTCATTGTTTTCATAATTCCAATATTTATAATGTGTATTTACCATCTGCTTCAGGCTGATATTCAATGCTTTGAATTGTAATGTCAACTTCTCCTTTTGGCGCCTCAAATTTTACGGTATCACCAATTTTGTAGCCCAGCAAAGCACAACCTAAGGGAGAAAATACCGAAACATTTCTTTTTTTAAAATCAGCCTCATGTGGGTACACCACCTTTACAATCATTTGCGCTTTTGTTTCCTCATTTATTACCTGAACAACTGAATTCATTGTCACAAACTCAGGCTCAATGGATTTGGAATCTACTTTTTCAGCACGATTTATTTCATGTGCCAGAACTTCAAGGTTTTTGATTTCAATTTTTTTGTCGTTTCGTGCGGCTTGAATGAGTTTACTTAACCTCATAAAGTCAAGTTCTGTAATTTTTATTTTTTCTTTCATCTTTTTTTAGTTTAGGTACGAGTTCACTAATAGTGCATCTACATTTTTTTTTGTCATTATTCCCGGTTGCGTAACTAACTTTTCGATGTATAACTTCTGTTGAAAACCTTTGTACAGAAATGAAACCTGATTACCTTCCTTAGCACCTAAACAGGCAATGGCAATAGGATTATAAATAGATATGTCGTAATTGTTTTGAATATTCTGAGGCAATACAATTTTAACCAGTTGCTTTTTCTTATGCTCTGTTACAAGAATAAATTCAGCATTTAGTGTAATTACATTTCTCGGGAGTTTCATTGAATTATATTTCTTTGAAAATGAGATAAGCATAAACAATTTATGAAAATAAACAGGTGCAATGTGCAGTTTTCCAACATCATCGCTCAAAAGCTCTAATAGCTGATAATAATCGCTAAATGTAACAGCCCTATCAAACCATTCATAAGACCGAACATCTTTTTTTAATGTAATATTGT
This sequence comes from Draconibacterium sp., assembly GCA_041554075.1. GTDB lineage: Bacteria > Bacteroidota > Bacteroidia > Bacteroidales > Prolixibacteraceae > Draconibacterium. The sequence goes on from JBFFMM010000001.1 coordinate 52,843, forward strand.
TCACCATTTCGACAAAAAATTTAATTTAACTAAAGTCGCATACGATTTATACAATGTCGTATACGATTCAAATGTATAAATGTTTAAGTTCAAATTATATGATATAAATAAGCAATATACAAATACTGCAAAACGGGTTACGCTCTTAGCCTACTTTTAATTTTAACCCATACAGCTCTTATCGTTTTCCCCTGTTCATTTTGGTCATCAATTTCCAAAAAAACTTTATTTCTAATTGTTGCATTTTGAATTATCAGATTGTATGGGAGTACCCCCAACGGTTCAATCTGTAACGACTCCAATTCGGTAAAATGTGCGTAGGCATTGTCGGCCTTTGTACGAACAAGTCCTACACAGTTTTCTTTTTCGGGCAAAGTATTAATATGCTGTACCAGTTCAGCTTCAATTTCGGGTGTGCCATCCGAAAAAACAACAGCATAATCAGAATTTGAAATAATTTGTTGTATTGCATTCAAATCATCGCAAAATGGAAAATAAACAAGTAGATATTTACAGTTTTTAAGAGAGTTTTGTGTTTTAATATAGGTTGCCAGGTTATTCACATGTTCAACATCGGGCTTTTCGGAAAATTGTACGCTTCGACCATATAAATTATGAAATCGACAAAAGAAAATTTCCATATCGTAAATGTTGTCGTTGTTGCAATACTCATATTTTGCAAACCTATTGGTTTTTACTGATGCATCCGTAATTCCCATCAGTTCTTCTAAAACCGAATATTGGTTGGTGTCGAGAATCATTAAGTTTTCTCGTTCAATCATAGCAAACGAACTCAAGTACTGGCAAATACCTGTGCCTCTGGTGAGCTCAATTAGTGATAATATTTTCATATCTGAATACATATAATTTTCTCTTATATTTGTATTACAAAGAGCGTGCCATATGTCGGATACGATATATTATAGTTCGCAATAGATGTAATTAAGCAAAAAGGGTTGATGACATTCGATAAAAAACTATGGATAGTAAATACAAAGCAATAAAGCAGCTTATTGATTTTTGGGCTTTATATGAAACCGAAGAAAAAGGTGAACACACCTTATTAAATTTTTCGCAGTGGATAATAGGACAAATTGAACGGGAAACAATTGTTAATACGAAAATTAGAACCAGGCATGAAAATAAATCCCGCTCAGAAGGTATGGAATATTTAAATAAGCTAGATCCTGTTTCGCGATTTCAGGAACACATTCTTCGAATTGCTCGTTTAGAGGACTTTTATATTCGAAAATACCTTGCGGATTTACCTTTAAACTCCCGATTGGAATACCTTTTTTTATTCACTGTTGATGGATTAGAGAAAGCAAAAAAAACAGACCTCATTAATATTCATTTGGTTGAATACACCACCGGAATGGATACAATACGACGATTAATCAAGAATAATTTATTGTATGAACTACCCGATGTGCAGGATAAACGTGCAAAATTACTGATACTAACAAAAGAAGGTGATGGGGTATTAAAAAAAGCCAATCGGCGAATGGATGTAGCCCGAAGCAAATTTTTATCTTGCATTAGCACCAACAAATGGAAAAAGGCATTACCGGTACTGAATGAAATTGATGCGTTCCATAGCGACATTTATCTTAATCATTACGATAAGCCATTTGCCGAAATCTCAAACTTAATGGATTCGTTAAAGCATTTAAATAAATAGTTATTCTAGTTTTAAAATTGTCGTTTTACTATTTGAAATAATGCATTTATCCCCAACTTTTCCCTTCGTATTACCTTTTGGAGATAAACTAATCTAGCCCAGGTGTTATACACTGCAGGTATAGTACCGAGAATTCAGTATCAGTCCCCATTTTCATCACATTACATTTTTTTGGAAGTTTCAAAAAATCTTCTAAGTTTGCATCGGATACGACATAATTAACGACGACGTCGATTTTACAGTGGCAATTGAATTAGCTGAAATGATTGTTTAACAAAAAACATCTGCACAAAGCTGTTTTCTGGCTTTTATTAATGCACCGTTGCTTAACAGTAAACCATCGAAAACTTAAACAATTATACTTTATGCAATGAAAACAATAGAAATTACAAAACTTGATTTTACACGAATAACAAGTACGATATATAGTTTTCAGCAGTTTAATAAAAATGATTTCAGTGAAATTGCGGAACTGAAAAAAAAAATTAAACTCGCCAATAAACGAGATTCTTCCGAGATTGGTTCTAACTATTTAACAATGAATTCTATTGTTGAGGTAACGCAAAAAGACACAGGTAAAACCATGCAAATTGAGTTGGTTTATCCCAAAGACGTTAATTCAAAGGCAGGCAAAATTTCTATTCTTTCGCCTCTTGGTAATGCAATTATTGGGAAAAGAGTAGGAACTAGAATTTGTTATAATACACCCAAGGGTAAAATAAGTTTAAAAGTCAATCAAATTATTTATCAGCCAGAGGCCAACGGCGATTATCATTTATGATTTGTGTGGATGAGCTCTTTAGGTGTTGTAAATAAATAGTTATTTCATTGATGCTTATTGTTGAACGGATTGGGCTTGTGTGTTGCTAATCTTCTATGGTTAATGTAGGTGCTTTTATTAAAGTTGCCGATGCGGTGTAGCACATGGAGTTGTTTAAATTTCCTTAATCAGATTGACCTAAAAATAAAGCGTTAACCAACTAAATAAAAAAAGAATGGGGCACCAATTCATCAATTTCCCTTGATGATTTGTAAGTATCTGCTACTTACTGGCTCCATTCTTTAATTCCTTACAATTTTCCATTTCAACAATATAATAACCTTTCGTTTCAATCGCCTCAATAATCTCTTCCGAAGCTTCCTCAATATGGCAAAACTCACATTCTTTCGAACTTAATTTATCTAATTTAACATTTTTACCCCTGAGGTAATCCTGTCCAAAACGATAAATAACATTTGCATCTTTTTCGTGCTCTGGCACTAAAATATCAAAATGCATTTTCTTCCCATCGCTCCGTTCCACATAAGTATCCCAAACTGCTACGTTCATTTTTTTATTCAATTTTAAATCTTCCTATCAGACAGCTTTTTGCAGCTTCATTTATTTCTGCTTAAAATACACCCAAAACTCCTCATCGTTTTTTTGTGACACCCAATGTTTAAAATCAAGGCTGGTGGCTTTATCGATTAATGGTGCCGGAATAAAAGGAGCGATAATTTTATAAATCGAATTCGCAGGCAAACTTCGCAGGTCGGCAATTACCTGGTTTACGGGATGCTCGCCAGCTGCCAGCATTTCACGAATATCCAATTCTTTGTTCACCTTTGTTTCATCAAACCACTCCGGCTTTTGAGAATTGTATGTTGTATCTCCTTCAAGCGAAAGAATGTCCTGCCCCACTTCTTTTCGCAGTACGTTAATTAAATCTTCCACTTTAACACCTCCCACAGCGGCGGCTTGTTGTAAAGTTGCAATTTTGGCAACCGTATTGCGCAGCACAGGGTTTTTTAGTTTTTTAAAGGCCGGTACATAATCAATTAACACATCTTCGAGTTTCGGGTACGCTTCAATTAACTGAAGCACTTTTGTTTTTGGGGTGATTATTAATAGTTCTTTTGCTTTCATTTTTCTGATTATTACTAGTTGTGTTTTTAGGCTTCGACTTCGCTAATCCTGACTGTTAAGGTAAGCTTATCCCAATTATTCGTATGATAATATTCGTTGTTCACCTTCCAGTTTACGGTCGTTTGTTAAATCTCTTGAAACTTCGAGCGTACCAAGGTATTCACCCTGTTCGTTGCGCAAGGCAAAATATTCGATATGAATAAATTTGCCGCCCATGTTTATCCAGAACGGGGCGCGGGTTTGTTTCCCACTCTTAAAATCGTCGAGTATTTTATCTACAATGTGTGCACTTGCCGGTGGGTGGCAATGGCGTACATCGCGATTGAGAATGGCACGGTTCCGCTGAAAAATGCGATCTTTGCTTTGTGTAAAGTATTTCACTTTATCGTTTTTATCCACAAAGGTCATGTCAACCGGAATGGAGTTTAAGATGGCGAAAAGTTCTTCAACCATAAAACTTCCGGTTGGTAACTGAATATTTCCTCCGGCGGTTTGTACTTCATTAATATTTTCGGGTTCAATACCTTCGGGCTGCCACTCTTTTGGCGGGTCGTATAAGCAGTAACCAATTTCGAGCGACTGTTTCTGAATTTCGTACCAGTCGGCATCTGCAAGTGTGTCCATCATCATTGGATAAAGAATTTCTTCTTCTTTGATGGTCATTTCGTAAACCCCTTTTAAGGCGGGCAACAATACAATTTCTGCTGATGCTTCCAAGTCTTCCTTCGACAAATCATTAATTTGCAGAATTTCAATACTTCCTTTTAGCTGTTCACGAATTTCGTCGTGCTTGCCCCACATCACTTTTGGTGGCCCGGTAATTCCTGATTTTTCGAGGTAGGGAAACAATAAATATTCTTTTCGTTGGTAGTGTTTATCAACGTCCATTAGCTGGTTAAATGCCCCGCGTATTTTCAAAACAGCCTGTTTAAAATCTTCTCCTTTTCGATATTTTATGGCCAGCAGATCTTCGGTGGTATTATCCGATAAACGTTTTAGCATTTTGTTTTCCTGCAACATTACATCAATCGGGTGGCCTTCGGGAATAGATTTTGATGCCGACAAATCAACCGCCCCATGTAAAACTGCCGAGTGGGCATCGCACAATTTTAACACATCTTCTTCGGGCAAACCTTCGGCAATTAATTCCTGCTCCACTTCCACCACTTCGCCATACGGAATATTGCTCAAGCTTTGTAGCAATTCTTGCCTCACGTTTTCTTGCGAACCGCCTTCGTGAAGTTTCAAAATCAGCTCTTTTAATTTTGTTTTTCTAAATTTCGAATTGTCAATGTTTTCACTCATACTATTTTACTTTAATTTATGATGCTACTAAAACTGATAACCCTTAGTTACAAATATTGTTTGAAATATATCAAAAAAAACGAAGTGCCATCACCCAAAATAACCGGGGAGGCAAATTCGTTTGCAACCAAAAAAACCAATTCTTTAATTTTAGTATTTTTTATTTTTTACTGAAGTTTTATGCAGTTTACCTCCTAAAACAATTCCAGCGGCCAATAGAACAAGATTTTTAATGATATACTGACCTTCCAAGGTTGGTGCATACGGAAAATGTGTAAAAACTTCATCGGGGAATAGAAATACCGGAGCAAAAGTTCCAGCCATTTGAAGAAATAACAACAAAAGTGTTTCGCGCATAAACTTACCGGAAATAAGTCCAATGCTGATAAGCACTTCCCAAAATGCCAAACCGTTAATGATTACAACATCTGGTATGAGTTCGAAACTTAGTATTGAAATGGTTCTGACAGCCAAGTCCTGTGCAGGACTTAAACCTGGGAAAAACTTCAGAAATCCGAACCAAAAAAAGATAATCCCAATAGATATTCTTACCAAAAGAAAACCATTACGAGACATCCATTTTGTAATAACCGGGTCTATTTTTACAAACCATTTCCCTCTAAAAATACTCATTTTATCTATCTCACTTTTGTTAATTGCAATTGAAGTTGTTTTAAGTAAATCTGAAAAACTACGAGCAACACCTTGATTCCACTGGCTGCAGCTAATTTTTCTTACGTCCCGAGCATTCGGGATGCAAGAAAAATGGAGCTTTGCTATTGATGATCAAGCAAGCTGTTCTCACAGCTCGCTCTCGAAATTCCCCATTTACTTTAAACAACTTCGTTATAAAAACCGGCACACCATTTTATAAATTAATGGTGTAACCGGTAAAATTTTACAAAATTGGCGTATTAACAGGCTCAGTTATTTTCAGTATTCTTGGGTTTTAAACTCCATCCAAATTTAAGCCCAAAAACAAACCAGGCCAATGCGATTGTACCAAATGCAAAAATAGTATCGCCAATTACCCGCAGCCATTTAAAGGTTACCAAATAAGGTTGCTGCATAAATTCTGCCGAGCGTGCCCACCACAATCCTTCTTTTACACTGGCAACGGTTTGCGCCAAACCAATAGGAAGCACGCTGATTAAAACCATGGCAGCCAATCCGATATTAATACTCCAAAAGGCAAATTTTATCCAACCTTCTTTCCAGACTACGTCTTTGTTCATATCGCGCAAAACAAAAAGCATTAAGCCAATTCCCAGCATTCCGTAAACACCAAATAGTGCGGTATGTCCGTGAACGGCTGTGGTATTTAAACCTTGCATGTAGTACAATGCAGTGGGTGGATTAATTAAAAATCCGAAAATTCCGGCACCCACTAAATTCCAAAATGCTACGGCAATAAAACTATAAATGGGCCATTTGTAGGCTTTTATCCATTCACTGCTGCGGCTTACTTTTAAGTTGTCGAATGCTTCGAAACCCATTAGTACAAGTGGCACCACTTCAAGGGCACTAAACGTTGCCCCCAGCGCCATAACCGCCGTTGGCGTTCCAGTAAAATACAGGTGATGAAATGTTCCCAGAATTCCACCCGATAAGAAAACAATGGTGGTAAAAAGTACGGCCAGTGTTGCGGTCGTAACTTTTACAATTTCTAAACGAACAAAAAGGAAAGCCACAACTACGGCAGCAAATACTTCGAAAAATCCTTCTACCCAAAGGTGAACCACCCACCAGCGCCAGTATTCGGCAATGGCTAAATTGGTTTGTCTGCCCCACATTAACCCTGCTCCGTAAAAGGCAGCAATGGCAATACAAGAAATCAAAAATAAAATCAACAAATTCCGATTGGCGGTTTTTTGTTTTAAAGCCGGATAAATGGCACGCCCCATTAAAAGCAGCCAAATAATTAATCCAACAAAAAGGAATATTTGCCAAAAACGGCCCAAATCAACATATTCGTAACCTTGATGTCCGAACCAGAAATTGTTAACCAAACCTAATTTTTGCATTACGCCCATCCATTGCCCGGCGAGCGAACCAACTACAATTACCAGCAGTGCGAGAAACAAAAAGTTTACACCCAGTTTCTGAAATTTAGGTTCGACACCTGAAATGGCCGGGGCATAATACAAACCGGTTGCCAGCCACGATGTGGCAATCCAGAAAATAGCAATTTGAACGTGCCAGGTACGCGAAATAGAATAGGGCAGCCAGTCGGAAAGCGGCAGCCCATAAAAAGCCTGGCCTTCAACACCATAATGTGCGGTAATAACTCCCATGATAACCTGAACCAGAAGAAGTGCCGAAACCGTCCAGAAATATTTTACGGTTGCTTTTTGCGACGGAGTTTGTATTTCGTTGCGCAGCGGAAATAGTTTTGGAGCCACATCTTCTTCGTTACGGCGGCGTGCATAATAAAGGGCCATTAAACCAATTCCGGCCAATAAAATAATTACACTAAAACCGGTCCATAAATGCAGCTCCCCAGCCGGTTCGTTTCCAACCAATTTTTCGGCTGGCCAGTTGTTTGTGTAGGTAATATCTTCGCCGGGGCGTTCGGTTACACAGGCCCACGATGCCCAAAAGAAAAAAGCATTCATTAAACGAACACGTTCTTCGGTTTTTAAGGAATTTAAAGGAATACTGTACGAATCGCGCAAATCTTCCAAGGCCGGGTCATCGGTAAATAAACCGCCATAAAATTTGCTGTTGCTTGCAATCGCTTTGGCACGTACATTCGATACGGTTAATGTTTTTGTTACTTTATTAAAGGTATTTTTTCGCACATCTTTTTGCAAAGAAATTTTTAGCGAGGCCTGTTTTTCTTCGCTTAATTGCGCGTAGGGTACACCCTCGTTTTGCTTTGCCAGTTCGTCTAAAATAAATACAGCCTCTTTGTGCAACCAATCGGCAGTCCAATCGGGAGCCTGGTATGCACCGTGCCCCCAAATTGAGCCTAATTGTTGCCCTCCAACCGATTGCCACACATTCTGGCCATCTTTAATGTCTTGCCCGGTAAAAAGTACCGTCCCATCTTCTGTTACAACTTTCTCGGGAATTGGCGGTGCCTCGCGATATATTTCTCTACCATAATACAATAAAACACCAAAGGAAAACACCATAACGGCAATAAATCCCCACCATAATTTTTTTGATTTCATTTTTAATAAGTTTAATTTTTAGTATGAAATAGTTTACTGGATTTTGATTAATGGACCTAAACCATAATGGTTTTTGTTACTGGTTTTGGTGCTTTTACCACAAGAATGCGTGCCACCTTATCCGATTTATTTGCGATACAATGCACAATATCTTTTGGACTTTCAACCAAACTATCTTTTTCAACGGTACGCGTTTCGTCGCCAACCTGAATTTGGGGTGTTCCTTCCAGTACATAGAAAAATACATCAACCGGGGTAATGTGCGGAATCAATCCCTCACCTGGCTGAAGTGTAATGTGCATGGCTTGTGCATTGTCGTGGTCGTATAAACGGCGAACTTCAACTTTGTGCGGGTTTTTCTGCAATGGTGCATCTTTTACCAATGTAATAATCATAAGAATAATTTTTTTTGTTTTAATTAGAGGTAAATAGCTGCCAGTTCTTTAATTCTCTGAATAGAATTTTCAGGGCTAAATGCTGCTTGTGCATTATTTTCGACCTTAGTAAACTCCGCCAATAAGTTTTGTTGTTCATCGTTGGTAAATGCATTGTCTGCCATTCGAAACAGAATATTGTTTTCCTTGTCGATATGAGCTTGTAGAAGCTGTGCATATCCTACCATATTTGCATAAATAGTTTGCAAGGCATGGACATTCCCATTTTTAAATTCCTGAATCCCTTCGTCGGCACCTCTTACATAATTCCGTCCTTCCTCGTGGTCGTGTAACATAACTGCCACAGGTCCACTCTCCGGCGAAAAACCTTTTTCTCCCATCAAAGGGAAAAGCAAATCTTCCTCTTTTGCATGGTGCGTTCCATCGGCAAAATTGCGAATCAGATTTATTACCAATTCAAAATGACTGGTGTTATCGCTTTGTTTTTCTACCATCGCCAACATTACATCGCATAAGCGAAGAATATAAACATGGTCGTTTTCTAAATTTTGTGTTGCTGTATTCATCTGCTTAAAATTTTAGTTTTCTGCCAGTTTTAGTGCTTTCGGAAAAAGTATATTATTTTCAAGATGCACGTGAACATGAATGTCGTCTTCGAATTGTTTTAGGATTTTAAACGCAACCTCGTAGGTATTACACGCATCGTCTGGTGTTTTGTAGCCATCTGTAATTCGGTTTATTTCATCCAAAGTTCCGCCTGCAAAATCGTGTTCGCCCAACATTCGTTTAATTTCCGAATTGATTGTAGCTTTTGTTTCATTGGTAGGATTAGCAAGAATTGATTTTATGGCAGGAAAAAGAACTTCCTCTTCCATTTTTAAATGTTGTGTTAATTCGGTATTAACAGCTGCAATATCTTTTGCAATACCAATTAATTCAGGGTGGGTTTCGCCATGAACCTCTGCAATTTTAGCGGTATAAAATATCAACTCGGGTAAGGTTTTAACTACATATTTATGATGCGTGTTTACAATGTAGTCGATTAAAAATGGCAAATCCCATTCTTTGAAATTCAAGGATTGATTAATGGGTTGAGATTTTAGTTCTGCTATTTTTTGTTCAAACTCTGCAACATCTAAATTTAAATCTTTGCAGGCTTCTCCAACCGATTGTTTTCCTCCGCAACAAAAGTCAATTCCAACATCTGTAAATACTTTCGATGTTCTGAAATCATCGGCTACTATTTCTCCAATTTGTATGTCTTTAAATTCTACAGTACTCATCTTCTTTACTTTTAAATTTAGGGCAAATATAAAACTATTTTTTTTAATGTGGACTAAAAGGTCTATTAATCAATTGCGATTTTATGTATTTTTGCAAAAAACAAAATAACCGTGTTTAAAAAAGAAACAGAATATGCATTAAGAGGTCTGGTTTACATTAAGATACAAAACCAGAATGGGCGCAGTCCGGGTATTTCGGAGATTTCGACCGAAATTGAAACGCCACAACATTACATGGCTAAAATACTGCAACGACTTGTTCGGATGGGTTTTATACAATCGGTAAAAGGCAAAAATGGGGGTTACTCTTTTAACACCGAAAAACCTGACTTAACCTTGAAAGAAGTAATTGTATCGATAGAAGGCGATGAATTGTTTGAAGGCTGTGGGTTTGGCTTAAAACATTGCGACGAAAAAAATCCTTGCCCGCTCCATTCTTCTTACGCACCCATACGCGATGCCATTAACAAGTTAGTTGACGACGAAACAATACAAAGCTTGGCAGGAAAAAATTTAAATGAATTTGACTTTGTGTTGAACAGAAAATAAGGATTATGTCAGAATTTACCAATCACAGAACAGAACGAATTAAAAAGCTTACTACACTTTTTCAGGCCATTTTAATCAATGAAAACGTAAAAGAGCTTTACGAAGAATATCGTGAAATTATTGATTTATGCATTCCGTCGGATGTGGTTTACCTTGTTGATGAACTGGTAAAAACCGATGTACCGATGCCTGAAATGAAAAAGGGAATCAATAAGATACTGAATTTGTTGTACAAAACAATTGCTAATTATCCTTATACACCGCCCCGTGAAAACAGCTATTTATGGGTTTTGTTGGAAAACAACCGCTTGATGCACGAAAAGCTAACCGAACTCAAACCTTTTATAAAAGAGCTAAATAAAAATCAAGATTCGTTGGAGTCAAAACAAAAGGCGCTGGAGGTTTTAAGCGGACTCGAAAAATTTATAAACTACTACGTTATAAAAGAAAATCTTTTGTTTCCGGTAATCGAAAAATACATTGCCGAATTTCGTTGTTTGTCGGTTATGTGGTCGTTTCACGACGATATAAAACGTAACCTTAAAAAGGCAATTCAAATATTGAATGAAGAAAGTTTTGAGTTAAAAGAATTTAACCGTTTAAGTGGCGATTTGTTTTTTAATATGAATGCCATAAAATTTCGTGAAGAACGAATTTTGTACCCCTTGGTTGGTGATGTTATTCCCGAAAAAGAGCTTCAAAATTTATTTACCCAAAGTTTGGAACTTGGCTTCCCATTTTATACCCCCGATATGGAATTTAAGGGAAATGAAGTGATCGAAACCGAGGCAGGTAAAGTAAATTTAGAAACAGGCATTTTAAGTGTGGAGCAAATAAAACTGGTTTTTAATCACTTGCCGGTGGATATTACTTTTGTTGATGAATTTGGTAAAGTGCAATATTTCTCGACTCCCAAAAAACGTATTTTCCCACGAACCAAAGCTATAATTGGGCGCGATGTTCATAATTGCCATCCCAAAGAAAGTGTGCATGTGGTAGAAAAAATAGTGGAAGCTTTTAAAGCCGGCACAAAAGACTCGGCAAGTTTTTGGATTGATATGAAAGGCATGCGTTTATTGATTCAATACTTTGCTATTCGCGATGAAGCTGGCAGATACAAAGGAGTTGTAGAAGTATCGCAGGAAATTAGCGAAATTCAAAGTTTAAAAGGCGAAAACCGCTTACTGGATTGGGAGGAGTAATTTATCCAATTGCTTTGTTGACATAACTATATCTCCAATTTAGATAGTCTCACATATCAACCAATAAACTTATGAATATCAAACCCCGTCAATCCAATATTTAGCTTAACATCCGAATTTGGTCGCTCCAATCTTCCCAAATGCAAATCAATTAAAGCTGTAATCCGCTTGGCATTGTTTTCGGAGGTAGATGCCAGTTGCTCTACCCAATCGGTATTTCCGTTTTCGTAAAGAAGTTTTCCGGTTTCGGGAGTGGATTGGGCTTGGTGGTTCCCGACTTCATTGACCACAGCCATCATTTCTTCAAACGTTATATTTTGGGAATAATCATTGTGCAAACCGAGCATTTCTAATTCCTCCTGTTCTTCCTGATTATTGGCTTCTTCCGTTTCATAATCGAGCGGTATTTCAATGTCCATTTTACCAGATGTATCAGAACTTGGCTCTGAGATTCCCTTTTGATTTTTGCTTTCACTATTCATAACAAAGCGGCTTTCGCCAACAATGCAGGTAGGTGACTGTTTTCGAGGCTTATTTCTTTTTTCATCAGCAGAAGATTCCGGCTTTACAATCTGAGATTTTTTCAGAAGTAGAATCAGCAACATTAAAATTATTGCTATTAAAATTTCAATCATGATACTCAGTTTTTAATTAAAAAATGTCCTTATTCTTTTCTCTGTAACGTTTGATGATATCCTCCTGGAACTCCTCAAAATGATGCGTGAGCACATTGTCGATGTAGTTAAAAAGTGAGATTTCATCATTGGCAATTACACGAACAATTTTTAGAATCCTTTCGTGATATTCGGGGCGGATTGGAGCCAGCTTTCCCGACCGAGCTTTACTTTCCGACGGATGGATAAACAAAGACGTATAATCTGTGTCTCTTTGTTGCTTCTTTTTCTGTACCGGCTTTTGTGGCTTTGCAGATTCCTTTTTCCGTTCAACAGCTGGTTTTTCGTTATTGATGGTAGAGAGTAAAAAGTCCTCATCAATTTCGTCGGTATTAATTTTTTTGCGTACCATACTTATTGTTGTTTAATGGTTTGTAGAATTTCGGTTGCCAAAGTATCGATGTTGCTACCTTTTAACAGGCTTTTGTGAGCCGGAAACAAAGTAGAGCGAAATACAGGTTTGTGCTGTGCCGTAAGTTCTCGCCGAAAACGTTTCGAATCGGGGACAAAGGTTTTCAGAACGCTAAGTCCCAGTTCTCCAATAATATTCTCGTACACTTCGTAGAGTTCATTTTTCTCGCGACCATCCACCATGTTCCAAATCAGGTGCAAACCTTTTATGTTGCTTTTGCCCACACTAATCAGGTTTTCGTTAAGCAGGGAGGCAAATTTTAAGGTGCTTTCCAGCACCACACGGTCGGCACTTACAGGAGCAAATATGTAATCCATTGTGGCGAGTGTTTTTACCACTCCTTTACTGTTGAGTGTTCCGGGAAGGTCAAAAAAGATAATATCCGGCTCTTTATCTGCTTGTCCAATTAACGATTCTGCAGTCGAAATCGCATTCTCTGAGTGGCTTTTTTCAACCGGGTAAGCTTTCCGCTTCAGTGAGGTAAATTGCTGATAAGCCATTTGTTTGTAATGGTTGTCTTTCATTACTTGTTCCATATCGCGCTGTCGCATTTCAAAAATACTGTGCTGTGGATAGTCGCAATCAATAACGGCAATCTCCAAGCCTTTTTCGTAATGCAAATAACTCGACATTAAAACTGTAAATGCTGTTTTGCCCACGCCTCCTTTTTGCGTGCTGAAGGCAATAAATAATGTTTCCTTTTCCATGACTTAAATTTTGTTGTTCGTTTTGTTAATTGTTCGTTCACTCGTTTGTACATTCCTTTATTCGCTTAAGTAAATGCCTGTTTATTTGCCCATTCAATTGTCAGTTTTATTGTTTAAATGATTCTGCGTTTAAACGTTTAATCATTTTAATGTTTGATTGCGCAAGCGTTAAATTGTTTTAGTACTTAATTGGTTGCACAACTGAATATTTGACCAATTGAAAGCACATTCATTAAAATAATCGTGCAATTGTTTAGTTGCTTAATCAAGCAAATCTTTACGCAAATGAACGGAGAAAAACTCTCCATAAACGTGTTTTTAAACTGAGCGGAAGTACTTGGCGTTTACTGTCTGCCTTTGGCTGGTTCCCGCATGATTACTATTCAAAACCCTCACATTAACTTTGTCCCCGAACGAATTTTTATAGAAATATTAATGTCAAAAAAATGGAATACAAACATTATAATTTATCAATGCTAACAACGGTGTGCATTGGCACACGGCAAGTTGTGTTTTGAGGTCCTCAAAACGTTTTCAGTACCTGAAAACCACTTGCCCCTTTGGGGAAAATCACCCTCCGAAGTCGGGGATTTTTTAATGAGAATTAGGATAAAGTTTAATGTCTTAAAATTGAATATTATGGCAATAGAAAACAGACGAAAACACAAAGGTGGACGAAAGCTGAAAGAGAATCCACGCATATACCGTTATTCATTTAACCTAAACGATGAAGATAATGCCCGGTTCCTTTCCCTATTTGAAACTTCGGGAATGGATGTAAAAGCACACTTTATTACTGCATGCATTTTTGAGAAACCTGTTAAGGTGGTGAAAATAGATAAAGGAACGGTTGATTATTACATGCGCCTAACCTCTTTTTACTCTCAATTCCGTGCAATTGGAGTGAATTATAACCAGGTTACCAAAGCCATAAAAAACACATTTACCGAAAAAAAGGCACTGGCATTTTTGTTTCAACTCGAAAAAGCCACGTTTGAACTGGTTGCAATCAACAAGCAAATAATGGATTTAACCCGTGAATTTGAAACAAAATGGTTGCAAAAATAGGTTCAGGAAGTTCGCTGTACAGTGCATTGGCATACAATCATCAGAAGATAGAAGAAGGCAATGCAAGAGTTTTGCTGGTCAATAATATGATGGAATCGCCAGAAGGTAACCTTGGAATTGGGATTTGCACCAATTCTTTTGCACCATATCTGTTAGCCAACAAAAAAACTGAAAATCCGGTTATTCATATTTCCTTAAATCCAGACCCAAAAGATAAACTAAACGACGACAAATTTTCGGAAATCGCACAAGAGTATATGCAGAAACTGGGTTATGGAAACCAACCATTTATTGTTTACAAACATGAAGATATTGACCGCCACCATTTGCATATCGTTTCGGTTAAAGTGGATGAAACCGGAAAAATGATTCGGGATAATTTTCAGCACCGTTTATCCATGCGGATTTGTCGTGAGCTGGAAAAGAAACATTCCCTAATTCCTGCCAATGAAAAACAAAAAACGGAAGGATATGCACTAAAAAAAATAGATTCTACAAAAGGAAATATCAAGCAGCAAATATCAAATGTTGTGCGCCCTGTTTCCGGTTCGTGGCATTTTCAAACCTTTAACGAATACAAAGCTTTACTCTCAGTTTTTAATGTTCATGTTTCTGAAGTAAGAGGAGAATTTCGGGGCAAAGCTTACACTGGAATTGTTTATGCCGCACTCAATGAGAAAGGTGAAGTTTGTGGTACTCCCATTAAATCATCAAAAATCGGAAAAACTGTTGGGAACGATGCACTTCAAAAGCGGATTGAAAAAGCCAAAGAAATTATTAAAAACAAGAAGCTAAAGGAACGTCCGAAACAAACGATTTCAAAAGCTTTTGAAAACTCCAAAAACCAAAAGGATTTTGAAAAGCAGCTTTTGAAGGATGGAATTTCGGTACTATTTCGAAAAAATGATTCCGGTCGTATTTATGGAGTAACTTTTATCGACCACAAACAAAAATTTGTCTTTAATGGCTCACGATTGGGAAAAGATTTTTCTGCCAATGTATTCCACGAAAAATTTAATCAGGACAATCAGCATACAGACGAAATTCATCCTTTGAAACCAGAAAATCCTGAGACTTACAATGACCATACTTCTTCCATTGAAAACCTTACCGGATTATTTGGAATTGAAAACCGGGGTGAAAATTATGAAGAGGAAGCCTTTATAAGAAGAATGAAAAGAAAGAAAAAACGCAAACGTAAATCTTAAACTATGCAAAACGAAGACGATGTAAGAGCACTTGCCAAAATTATTGAACTGTTACGAGCAGTTAGTATCTTAATTGCTATTATCCATATTTATTGGTTCTGTTACGAAGGGCTTCAAAGCTTTCAACTGAATGTAGGGGTGGTAGACAAAATACTTTTGAATTTTCAACGCACAACCGGTATTTTTTCAAAACCACTATGGACAAAACTAATTTGCTCGCTTTTTATAGCTCTCTCGTGTTTGGGTACACGAGGCGTAAAAGCAGAAAAAATTACCTGGATGAAGATTAGTATTTTTCTCGTTTCAGGAATTGTCTTATTCTTCTTTAATGGAGTGATTTTGAAACTTGCGCTTCCGTTATTATCCCGAACAAGCTTGTATGTTTTTACTCTCACAATTGGCTACATATTCTTATTAAAAGCCGGATTATGGATGAGTCGCTTGCTAAAAACAAACCTGATGGAAGATGTTTTTAATAGCGAAAACGAAAGTTTCATGCAAGAAACACAATTGATGGAAAATGAATATTCCATAAACATGCCAACCCGTTTTCAATATAAAGGTAAAGTCCATGAGGGTTGGATAAATGTGGTTAATCCTTTCAGGGCAAGTATTGTATTAGGAACACCAGGAAGTGGTAAATCTTACGCCGTTGTAAACAGTTACATCAAGCAGCAAATCCAGAAGGGATTTAGCATGTACATCTACGATTTTAAGTTCGACGATTTGAGTGTGATTGCCTACAATACTTTACTTAAGAACATTAATAAATACGACGTTCCGCCAAAATTTTACGTCATTAATTTTGATAATCCTGAGCGAAGTCACCGGTGCAATCCCATAGCTCAGGAATTCATGACCGATATTTCAGATGCTTACGAATCGGCATATACAATAATGCTGAACCTGAATAAAACATGGATTCAAAAGCAGGGAGACTTCTTTGTTGAATCACCAATTATTCTTTTGGCTGCAATTATCTGGTACCTGAAAATTTATAAAAATGGTCAGTATTGCACCTTTCCACATGCCATTGAGTTCTTGAATAAAAAGTATGCTGATATTTTTACCATCCTAACTTCATATCCCGAATTGGAGAACTACCTTTCTCCGTTTATGGATGCTTGGGAAGGAGGAGCGCAAGACCAACTGCAAGGACAAATTGCCAGTGCCAAAATTCCTCTTTCAAGAATGATTTCACCGCAATTGTATTGGGTAATGTCGGGCAACGATTTTACCCTGGATATTAATAATCCCAATGAACCAAAAATACTTTGTGTTGGGAATAATCCAGACCGCCAGAACATATACTCAGCCGCATTGGGACTTTACAATTCACGTATCGTAAAATTGATTAACAAAAAAGGGCAGCTTAAAAGTTCAGTAATTATTGACGAGCTTCCAACCATTTATTTCCGTGGATTGGACAACCTGATTGCCACTGCCAGAAGTAATAAGGTCGCAGTTTGTTTAGGATTTCAGGATTTCTCGCAGTTAAACCGGGATTATGGTGATAAAGAAGCCAAAGTTGTAATGAATACCGTTGGAAATATTTTTAGCGGTCAGGTGGTAGGTGAAACAGCAAAAACGCTGTCGGAACGTTTTGGAAAAGTATTGCAAAAACGGCAATCAATGACCATTAATCGGCAGGATAAATCAACATCTATAAACACCCAAATGGATTTGCTAATTCCTGGCTCTAAAATTAGCAATCTAACACAAGGGACTTTTGTTGGTGCGGTATCCGACAATTTCGATGAACGTATTGAGCAGAAGATATTTCATGCTGAAATAGTGGTGGAAAATGAAAAGGTGGCAAAAGAGACCAAAACTTATCAGGAGATACCGGTAATTACCAACTTTACTGACCGGTCTGGTAATAACAAAATGAAAGAACAGATTGAAGATAATTATCATCACATTAAAGAGGAAACGAAACAGATTGTTTCTGACGAAATGCATAGGATTAAAAATGACCCGAAGTTGGCACATTTGGTGAATAGGTAAATATACTTTTTTGAAATTGTAAGTTTCAATATCTTATTTATCTCCGTTTATCTTTTTTATTATCATCTTGTTCCATTTTCAATAATAAATTCTTTTCCAATTTGTTAATATATAGCGTTTTATTATCCTTCCGGTCTCTTATGTCACAATAAGCACGATAAAAACCTTTTATATCAAAATCAAAGATTTCAGATAAATAATTCATTAGTGTGTTTATCTGTACATCACCATCGTTAATGCTGTCAGAAGCAAATAAAGCATATCCCAATTCTACTAATTCAATACTTGAACCAGTCCAACGAATTTT
This sequence comes from Draconibacterium sp., assembly GCA_041554075.1. Classification (GTDB taxonomy): domain Bacteria; phylum Bacteroidota; class Bacteroidia; order Bacteroidales; family Prolixibacteraceae; genus Draconibacterium. The sequence continues at coordinate 70,723 of JBFFMM010000001.1, forward strand.
TCGGTTTTTAGAATTGACTGTGTTGTTTTGCTGCGAAGAATTCTCTGGAATAGTCAGTGTTCGATTATTATAAGTATCTGGGGATGGTGGGTTTTTGTTTGAATTGTTGTCAAATTTAAACCGTTCTTGTGTGAAGCTTATTTGAAAATCCAGTAAGTCTAATACCTTTCTAAAGTATTTGAACTTAGGCAGGTGTTGGTCAATGTCATCCATGTTTTCGATTAAGGGCTTTAACTCA
>JBFFMM010000002.1:0-51194 GCA_041554075.1 Draconibacterium sp.
GTAAAATCATAGAAAAAGCAATTTGATAGCGATACAATTTCGGTTATATTTGTTAAAACTCGAAAAAAATGATTCAACTAAAGGGGTGGACCAGGTACGCGCTTTTGGCAGTCGGATTTCTTTTTACCATTTTTTTATTGTGGTATTTTAGCGCTATTGTTACCTATAGTATGATTGCGGTTGTATTGTCGTTTATGGGCAGACCTTTAATGCGATGGCTGCTTCGAATCAAATACAAAAAGCTAAGAATACCGAAAGGGCTGGCTGCTTTTATAACCCTTCTTGCTATCTGGATTGTATTTATTAGCTTTTTTAGCTTTATAATTCCACTATTAATCAGCGAATTAGAAACCCTTTCAAAAATTGATTTTACCCAGGTACTCGATTCTATTGAAGAACCACTGTTACATCTTTCGCAAATTTTCGACAAAGAACCTTTGTCCCTCAGAGATCAAAATTTTCTTGATATTGTCACTGAAAATCTGGGTGCCAAAATTGATTTTTCGCAAATTTCCAACTGGTTTGGAGTTATTGCCGGAACCATTGGAGAATTACTCATTGCATTTTTTTCGGTTTCGTTTATCACATTTTTCTTTCTGAAAGACGAAAACATGTTTCGTGAATTTATCGTCCTGCTGGTTCCAACAAGTTTAGAAACGAAAGTTGTTCATATTTTCACTTCAATTTCATACTTATTACGCCGCTATTTTATTGGTCTAATTTTCGAAGTTTTTATGGTGATGCTTCTCGACTCGGTAGGGCTCACAATTGTTGGAATTGCCTTTGAGCATGCCGTTGTAATTGCTCTTTTCTGCGGATTGTTTAATGTAATTCCCTACCTCGGCCCATGGATGGGTGCTGCTGTTGGTTTGTTAATTGGTGCCGCCTTACACATCAATGCCGATTTTATGACGGAAACACTTCCTCTATTGGGTTGGATGACTCTGGTTTTTATTTTGGTTCAGGTGGCCGACAATATTTTATTTCAACCACTTATCTATTCAAGCAGTGTAAAAGCACATCCTCTTGAAATTTTTTTGGTAATACTGGCAGCAGGAAGTATGGCCGGTATTCTGGGTATGATTTTAGCCATTCCGGTTTATACCATATTAAGAGTAGTTGCTAAAGAATTTTTTGAAAACATGAAATTAGTTCGAAAACTCACTGAAAATTTAGACCACGAAGAAGTCTAATTTTATTGGTCATTTGTTTACAAGAAGCCTATCGCTTTCCTTTAACAAGCTTATAACAATACAATTAATATCACATAAATCCTCACCCCCAAATTTGTACAAACTATTTTTTATCGTAAATATTTTGTATTTTAAAAGAACTTTCAAGCCAAATTATTGTTAAGGAGAATAAATCTAAATAAGAAGGCCTTTGTTTTACTACTAAACTGAACAGTATGAGAGAATACTTCTTGGGAGGAAGTTGTACGAAAAAAAGAACTATTTTCATTTCCCTGCTTGTTTTTGTTACTTGTTTTATTTTTTCAACTAACGTTTATGCCGAGACTTCAGAGTCAGTGATCTCCGACGGTCATTCACATGAAGACATTTCCAGGGGAGAACGTTTTTTTAAAGGACTACTTCCTTTTAACAGAGATTACTCTTCTTGTGTTTCGTGTCACAATTTAAAACAAGTTGATACTTTAAACTGGAATCCATCGGCAATGGATATTGCCATGAAATATGTGGACAAGGATTTCGCCAGTTTTGAAGCTTCTGTGATAAATCCATCAGGGAAAAAAATGGAAATTTCGCACGTAAACTTTAAAATCGATACAGAAGATTTAAAAACGATAAAAGTTTATTTAGACGATTTGGCTCACCAAGGCACACACCCAGCAAAACCCATCTTCAACAACTTGATTTTATTCTTATTTCTGGGTCTATTAATAACCTGGGCCGTTATTGAACTTATCTTTTTAAGGAAAATAAAACTCAAATTTATTCCGGTAATTATTCTTTTGGGAGCTTTTGGATGGCAGGTAAATATGATTGTTACCGATGCTATTCGTTTAAGTCGCCAGCAAGATTATGCACCCGATCAACCCATAAAATTTTCGCATAAAGTACATGCCGGCGACAACGGAATTGATTGTATGTATTGCCACACAACGGTAGAACAAGGGAAATCGGCCGGGATTCCGGCAACCAACCTTTGTATGAATTGCCACGTCATTATACGCGAAGGAACCAACAGTGGTAAATTTGAAATTGCCAAAGTGGTTGATGCTGCAGAAAATGGGAAGCCTGTTGAGTGGAACCGCATTCATAACTTGCCCGACCATGTATTTTTTAGTCATGCCGTTCATGTGGGATCGGGAAAACTCGATTGTAATCAGTGCCATGGAGCGGTGGAAGAAATGGATATTATGCGACAGGAAAGTGAACTTTCAATGGGTTGGTGTATAAACTGCCACCGCGATACTGAGGTGGATTTCGCAAATAATGGTTATTACGAACATCATGTTAAATTACAAGAAGAATTAAAATCGGGAGTACGCGAAAAAGTTACTGCAAACGATGTTGGAGCAAACGACTGCATGCGTTGCCACTACTAAGAAGTTCAATGTTTAAAGTTGAAGAAAAAAGACTATGACAAAATATTGGAGAAGTTTAGACGAATTAAATAATCCGGCGGAGTTTAAAAAGAACGAAATTAAATTGGAGTTGGATGCCAAACGAGCTGTATTAAAAAAAGCATCTGGCTCATCGCGGCGCGATTTTCTGAAAACCCTGGGTTTTAGTGTTGCCGCCGCCGCAGTTGTTGCCAGCTGTAAACGCCCGGTTGACAAAGCAATTCCGTATCTGATAAAACCAGAGGAGGTTACTCCCGGAATGTCCAATTACTACGCTTCGTCGTTTTTCGAGGGAAACGAGTATTGCAGTGTTTTGGTAAAAGTACGCGATGGACGTCCGATTAAAATTGAAGGGAATAACCTTTCTTCCATTTCGCAACAGGGAACTTCGGCTCGAGTACAAGCTTCTGTTTTGAATTTGTACGACGATGCGCGTTTTAAAACGCCATTAAAAAGAGGAGAAAAAACAAGCTGGGATGAAATTGACGCATATATTTCAAAAAAATTAGACCAGTTAAGTAACGACAATAAAAAAGTAGTCCTGCTTACTTCAACGCTAATTTCTCCCTCTACAAAAAAAGTAATTACCTATTTTCAAACTAAATACCCGAATGTAGAAGTAGTACAATACGATGCAGTTTCTGCAAGCGGAATTTTGAAAGCCAACGAACTTTCATTTGGCACTGCTTTTATTCCTGATTATCGTTTCGAAAAAGCGAAAGTAGTAGTTAGTTTTGGCGCCGATTTTCTGGGCACCTGGCTTTCTTCAACCGAATATACAAAAGCGTATTCTGCGGCAAGAAAAGTGTTGAACAAGAACGATGAAATGAACCGTCATTACCAATTTGAAACAGGAATGACATTGACCGGATCGAATGCCGATGTTCGTTTCCCGATAAAACCATCCGAAGAAAAAACAATTCTTACCGCACTTTATTACCAGCTTTTACAAGCAAAAGGAGAAATGACAATTGCAGCTCCGGGAAGTCCGGTTGATGTGAAAGGTTTAGTGGAAGACTTGCTGGCAAACGAAGGTAAATCACTGATACTATCAGGTAGTAACGATGTAAACATTCAACTACTGGTTAATGCCATTAATAGGCTATTGGGAAATTACGGGACTACAATCTCGCTGGATAAAACCTTAAATACTTACCAGGGAATCGACAGCGATTTTGAAAATTTACTTTCGGAATTAAAAAGCAAAAAAGTAGCGGGTGTTTTATGTTGGGGAGTAAATCCGGTTTATAACCACCCAAAAGGACAAGAAATTAAAGAACTGATTTCGGGCGCTGAACTTTCAATTTCGTTCTCTGATAAAAATGACGAAACAACAGCTGCCTGTCATTGGGTTTGCCCCGAGCCACATTATCTTGAATCGTGGAACGACGCAGAACCTAAAACCGGCATTTTTAGTTTAACACAACCTACTATTTCAAAGTTGTTCGACAGTCGTCAGGCACAGGAATCGCTATTAAAATGGGCTGGAGTTGAAGCACCAAATTATTATGAATACCTAAAAACAAATTGGCAAGAAAATTTTTCAGGATTACAGACTGAATTCTCGGATGCACGCATTTTCTGGAATGATGTATTGCAAAAAGGAGTTTTCGAACCGGCAATCGCAAGTCCTGAATCACCTATTTATTCTGAAACTGGGTTGGCAGAAGCATTATCACTTTCTGGAGAAAATTCAAGTGGCTGGGAAGTTGCATTTTATCAGAGTGTGGCTTTGGCCGATGGATGTTTTGCCAACAATCCATGGCTACAAGAATTACCCGATCCAATTGCTAAAATTAGCTGGGATAACTTTGCGGCGGTTCCCGTAAAATGGGCCGAAGAAAAGGGCATTCAAAATGAATCGGTAATTACAATTAATGGAATTGAATTGCCTGTTTTTATTCAACCGGGGCAAGCGCCAGACACTATTTCTGTAGCACTCGGTTATGGCCGTCAGGTTGCGGGTAAAGTGGGTGACGGAGTTGGCAAAAATATGTTTGCCCTTTCAACAATTGAGAGCGGAGCTAAGAAATTTTGGATTTCAGGTGTCGATGTGCAAACTACGGAAAAAACCTATGAGTTGGCACTTTCTCAAACACACCATTCCATGGAAGGTCGCCCTATTGTTCGCGAAACAACTTTCGATGAATGGCAGTTAGATCCGGCAGCCGGAAACGAACTAAAAGAAGAGCACGAAAAACATGATGTATCGTTGTACCCAGAACCTGAATTTAAAGGACATCATTGGGGAATGGCGGTTGATTTATCATCGTGTACGGGTTGTGGAAACTGTTCCATTTCGTGTCAGGCAGAAAATAATGTTCAGGTGATTGGAAAGGAGCAGGTGCGTAACCGAAGAATTATGCACTGGATTCGCATCGATCGGTATTTCACAAACGACGCCGAAAATCCTGAAGTTTACCATCAGCCGGTAATGTGTCAGCATTGTGACAATGCCCCCTGCGAGAATGTTTGTCCGGTTTCGGCAACACCACATAGCGACGAGGGATTAAACCAAATGGCCTACAACCGTTGCGTGGGAACAAAATATTGCGTGAACAACTGTCCGTACAAAGTGCGTCGTTTTAACTGGTTTCAATATGTGCAAAATCCTGAATTTGATTATGCATCAAACAGCGATTTAGGTAGGATGGTATTAAATCCTGATGTTACAGTTCGTTCGCGCGGGGTTGTAGAAAAATGTTCGTTCTGTGTTCAACGTATTCAGGAGAAAAAAGCAGAAGCAAGAGTTGACGGACGTAAAATTGAAGATGGAGAAATTCAACCCGCTTGTGTTCAGTCGTGCCCGGCAGATGCTTTGGTATTTGGAGATTTAAAAGATCCAAACAGTAAAATATCGAAGTACTTTAAAAACGAACGGAATTATCATTTACTGGAAGAGTTACATACTTTGCCTTCAGTAGGATATTTAACGAAAGTGAGGAATAAGAAGAGTTAAGAAGATTATAATTGAGCAGTGAGTATTTAGTAGTGAAAAGAAAAAAAACAAAATAAGAACGTCATGTTGAACTCGTTTCAACATCTCATAGAAATAACACGCTGTCATTTCGAAGGAGGTACGACTGAGAAATCTCTCCCATTGAAACAGATTTCTCCTTCTGCGTCGTCGAAATGACAGAAATGATAAAGAAATAAAAACGCATAAAAGCCTATGTATAATTCAGCAGTAAGGGGAAGATTAATTGAAGGCGATAAAAGCTTAGGGCAGATATCACAAGAAATTATTAAACCCATTCATGCAAAAACACCACTGTGGTGGTATGCAGCCATGATGGTCAGTCTCGGCATGTTTGGTTTCGGACTGTACTGTAAATACATTACCATTTCTACAGGAATTGGAACCTGGGGAGTAAACAACTCGGTTGCCTGGGGTTGGGCCATCATCAACTTTGTGTGGTGGATTGGTATCGGGCATGCCGGAACGGCATTCTCCATATTCCTGTTAATTTTAAGACAGAAATGGCGGACAGCCATTAACCGGGCTGCCGAAGCAATGACAGTGGTTGCCGTATTTTGCGCCAGCCTGTTTCCGCTTTTGCATATGGGACGTCCGTGGTTATTTTTCTACATTTTCCCTTATCCGAATACGCGTGGACCACTTTGGGTGAATTTCAACTCACCACTTTTCTGGGACTTTGTAGCTATTTCGGCTTACTTACTTATTTCGGCAAGTTTCTGGTATTTCGGAATGGTACCCGATTTTGCAACAATTCGCGATACAGCCAAATCGAAAATTAAAAAAGCTGTTTACGGTTTCTTCTCGTTTGGCTGGACAGGATCAAGCAAAGAGTGGTTACGTTTTGAGGCATTAAGTTTTGTGTTGGGTGGAATTGCTGCAGTACTTGTTGTTTCGGTTCACTCAATTGTATCAACCGACTTTGCAGTTTCGGTAAAACCCGGCTGGCACACTACTATTTTCCCTCCTTATTTTGTGGTGGGAGCAATTTTCTCGGGATTTGCCATGGTATTAACACTGGTTATTACCATGCGGGGATTGTACAAAATGAATGATTTTATTACCGATTCACATGTTGATGCAGTTTGCCGGGTACTAATATTTATCTCCTTAATAATGGGAACTGCATACATGACCGAGATTTTTATGGCCTGGTACTCCGGTTCCGATTATGAAACTTACTTGTTTTTCAGAACACGTTTATTTGGAGAATATGCTTACCAGTTTTGGATCATGTTTGTGGCAAATGCAATTGTTCCACAATTGTTCTGGTTCAAAAAAATGCGCCGAAACATGTTCGTGGTGTTTACCATCTCCATCATAATAAATATAGGAATGTGGTTCGAACGATTCAACATTGTTGTGACTTCGTTAAGCCGCGACTACCTGCCCTCAAGTTGGGCTTCGTATTCTCCAACATGGGTGGAAATGGGATTCTTTATTGGCACTCTGGGAATGTTTATTGCCGGCGTATTGTTGTTCTTCCGATTCATTCCAATGATTGCTATTTCGGAATTAAAAAGTGTGGCCAAATTTGATAAGCCAAACAATGGAAAATTAAAAGCTACAACTCATGAGTAAAAATTATATCCTTGGTGTATTCAATGATGAAGCGACTTTGGTTGACGCTTTCGAAAAAGTGAAAGAAAAGGGAATTCAGCCGGTTGAAGTGTACACTCCGTATCCTGTGCATGAAATACTGGAAGGAATGCCAACACGAACCAGAATAACTCATGCCGCGTTCATTTATGGCGTGCTGGCCGCTACCGGAATATTGGGTTTCCTAACGTATGCGGCAGTAATCGACTGGCCACTACAGTATGGAGGAAAACCATTTAATGCCTTTCCTTCTTTTATTGTTGTTACTATCGTAGCAACTATTTTATCAATTACATTACTCACACTCTTTACTTTTTCGGCACGTGCTCAGATTTTCCCCGGGAAAAAACCTGAGATTTTTCACGAGCGCGCCACCGACGACAAATTTGTTATGGTAATAGACAAAGAAAGTATGGGTAAAAACAGCAAAGCAATTGAGTCGATTATTTTGGAACACGGAGAAATTGAATAAAGAGATTAAAACATTTTGAGATATGAGTAGTGAGACTAATCGAGATACTATGAACAATGAAAAATACATACGAAAAGGTTTAAGTTTTGCCCTTCTACTTTTTACATTCGCCTTGATTTCCTCGTGCGATTTTGACCGCAGAACTACCGGTTACGAATATTTCGACGACATGGCACACTCAACGGCATATGAAAGTTACACTGTAAATCCAAATTTTACGGATAATAAAACCATGCAACCACCTGTTGCCGGAACGATTCCTCGTGGTATTGTGCCCTATGCATATGAAAAAAACGATGAAGACAGAGCATTAGCTGCTGCAACTCTAATTAATGAAATTGAAGCAACACCCGAAACCCTGAAACGTGGAGAAAGAATGTATGGTATTTATTGTTTGCAATGCCATGGAGAAAAAGGTGACGGACAGGGATCGTTGTATGTAAATAAAAAATATCCCTACCCACCGGCCAGTTTAATTAGCGAAAAAATGTTGGCAAATCCCGAAGGAGATATTTACCATGTGATTACGGTTGGATTTGGAATTATGGCTGAACATGGTTCGATGATACGTCCTGAAGACCGCTGGAAAATTGCAATGTATATTAAAAACGAATTACAGAAATAGGAAACCGTCATGCTGAACTTAATTCAGCATCTCATACCAATAGATTCTAAATCAATTTGGGAATGACGATATCCAGCAGATAGACGAATAGAATTAAATAGACCAGATATGGAAGAGAGATTAGTTATTTCCAATAAGTTTAAACTACTTAGTTACGCATTAATTGCCATTGGTGTAATTTCATATGCACTTGGTTTTGTTTTCGATGCTGAACGTACTTGGGCAAATTACCTTTTAAACAACTATTACTTTGTTTCACTGGCTATTGGAGCTGCCTTTTTTGGTGCCATTCAATACATCACCCAGTCGGGTTGGTCAGCCGGATTTAAACGAATTCCTGAAGCAATGGTAGCTTACCTTCCTTTTGCTGCGGTATTTTTCATCATCATGTATTTCGGAATGCATTCCATCTTCGAATGGACCCATCAGGAAGTGGTTCAACAAGACCACTTGTTACAATTCAAATCTCCATACTTAAATATACCGTTCTTTTTTGCCCGTGTAGTTGCCTTTTTTGCTGCGTGGATAATTATGTCGAAACTATTACGAAGAATCTCATTAAAAGAAGATGAAGTGGGTGGAATGGAATATTTTGAGAAATCTGAATTGTATTCAAAAATTTTCATTTTTATAATCGCCTTTACTTTTAGCCTGTTTTCAGTTGATATGTTAATGTCGCTAGAACCGCATTGGTTTAGCACCCTGTTTGCCGGTAAAAGTTTTATTGCAGCCTTATTACACGCCTCTTCTATTATTGCATTAATTGTAATTGTACTATCGCGCATGGGAAAATTGCAGATTCTGAACAGAAGTCATCTACATGATTTTACACGATATATTTTTATGACCAGTATTGTGTGGGGCTATTTCAATTTTGCCGAATACATGTTAATCTGGTACGGAAATATTCCGGAAGAAACAGTTTGGTTTGCACATCGTTCTCATGGCGTTTACCAAGTACTTTTTTTCGTGAATATTGTCTTGAACTGGGCAGTTCCCTTTTTTATTCTTATGCCGCGTAAATCATCCCGATCTAAATTGATTATGTTCCCGGTGATAATTCTTCTGATGATTGGTCAGTACACTGAATTGTATTACATTATTTGGCCGGCAACGGTTGTCGAAGCAAAATTTGGTCTGCTCGAAATTGGAACTTTCCTTGGTTATCTTGGATTATTTTCGTGGGTTGTAGCTACAACTTTGGCAAAAGCCAGCTTAGTACCCAAAAACCATCCTTATCTGGAAGAAAGTATAAATCATCATTTTTAAACCATCCATTTTCATTTAATCACACCTTAAAATCGACCGTTAACCTATAAATTCCCTCTATATTTAAATTCTCAATTTGGATAAATGCTGTTATTATGTAAATTTAAAACATAATTCCAAAATTTAATCCAATGTTACTAAATTCAATCCTCCCTAATTGGTCCGAGATAAGCGTCTTTGAACAGGTTTTCTGGGGCATAACTATTCCGGCAACAGTAATTTTTCTCCTACTTCTGGTTCTTACCGTTTTTGGAGGCGACGCTGATGCTGATGTTGATACAGATGTTGACGCAGACATTTCCGACGGCGATTCTATTCCTTTTCAATTTATCTCTTTAAAAAATATTGTCGCATTTTTTGCGGTCTTCGGATGGTCCGGCATTGGATTTATAAATATGGGGCTCGACCCCTTAAAAGTGATTTTGTATGCTACAATTTGCGGTTTATTAATGATGTTTATAATGGCAAGCCTATTTTACTTTATGTCGAAACTTGCAGAAAATGGCACATTAAAAATGAACAATGCAATTGGTAAGTTAGGTGAAGTTTATCTTGTTATTCCTGCCAAACGGGGAGGAATGGGTAAAGTTCAAATTAATGTTCAAGGTTCGATGCGGACACTTGACGCGATTACAGATGATGAAAAAACAATACCTACTTCTTCAATAATTCAGGTTATGAATGTAATAGACGACCACATTCTGCTGGTGAAGAAACAAGGCAATTAATAACCCTTTAAAATTAATTTTATGAACGATTATTTTGTTATTTTACTCAGCGTTGCTGCACTCTTTGTTTTTATAATTATTGTCGCAATGATGCGGCGTTACAAACGCTGTCCTTCCGACCGAATTCTGGTAGTTTATGGTAAAGTTGGTCGAGGAGTCAACAGCGAATCCCGCTCAGCAAAATGTATTCACGGTGGAGCCTCTTTCATTTGGCCAATCATCCACGCGTACGCTTTCCTTGATTTAACACCAATTTCAATTGAAATTAATCTCAAAAACGCACTAAGTAAGCAAAACATTCGGGTAGATGTCCCTTCTCGTTTTACTGTGGGGATCTCAACTGAGCCCAATGTTATGAACAACGCAGCAGAGCGACTTTTAGGATTAACTCAGGATGCGATCAGTAATCTGGCAAAAGACATTATTTTTGGTCAGTTGCGTCTGGTTGTTGCTACAATGGATATCGAAGAAATTAATAGCAACCGCGACAAATTTCTGGCAGCAGTTTCATCAAACGTAGAAGCAGAATTAAAAAAGATTGGTTTAAAACTCATTAACGTAAATGTTACGGATATCAATGACGAATCGGGCTATATCGAGGCGCTTGGAAAAGAAGCAGCAGCAAAAGCTATCAACGATGCGAAAAAAAGTGTAGCCGAAAAAAATCGTGACGGAGAAATCGGACAGGCTATGGCACACAGAGAACAGCGTGTACAGGTTGCCGGCGCAGATGCAACTGCTGTTGAAGGTGAAAACGTGGCAAAAGTTACAATTGCCAACTCGGATGCCGATCGACGGGAAAGAGAAGCAGAAGCAAACCGGAGAGCTGTAGCAGCTGAAAAAGTAACAGATGCTCAGGCACTTCAGGAAGCATACGCCGCAGAAAAACTGGCAGAACAGGTAAGAGCCGAAAGAGATAAAGCGACTCAAACTGCCAACATTGTAGTACCTGCTGAAATCGATAAACAGAAAGTCGAGATTGATGCAGAAGCAGTGGCAGAACAAACCAGAAGAGTTGCAAAAGGTGAAGCCGATGCCATTTTCATGAAAATGGCCGCTGAAGGAAAAGGTATTTACGAAATTTTAAGTAAACAAGCTGAAGGTTTCGACCAATTGGTAAAAGCGGCGGGTAACGATGCGCAAAAAGCAGTGTTAATGATGATTGCTGACAAATTGCCTGAATTGGTTAAAACGCAGGTAGAAGCCATTAAAAACATTAAAATTGATAAAGTTACTGTTTGGGAAACCGGTAATGGGAAAGATGGAAAAACGTCGACAGCTAATTTTATGCAAGGGATGTTGGGATCAATTCCTCCACTCGATGATATTTTCAAATCAGCAGGAATGGAACTACCTAACTATTTAAAAGGACAGGTAAAAGATGAACCAAGTGAAGACGAATCTTTTAAAGAAGTAGAAGACTTAGAAGAAGGTGAATCAATTGATGTTGAAAAATAGAATCTGATTTAAAGAGCAGAGGATAACCGGTTGCTTTTGAAAATCGGTTATCTTCTTTATGCCCCCTTGATTCACCCCTATTATCAGTGAACTTGTCGATATTATTTTTCATAGAAATATATAATTTGATTATTTGTATAAGTTTTCACAACCAAACTTGTAATTTGCACAAGTTATTTCATACAACTCTATAAACTAAATTCATGGAATTATTTGAAGCGCGAAATGTAGACAAGGCTTTTGCATCGACTAAAGCATTAAGCGATGTTAGCATTTCGGTAAAAGAACAAAGCATATTTGGCTTACTGGGGCCAAATGGTGCAGGAAAAACAACTCTCATACGAATTATTAACCAGATAACAGCTCCCGACAAAGGCGAAATATTTTTGAATGGCAAACCAATGACCCGCTCTGATATTTCACAAATTGGTTATTTACCCGAAGAACGGGGTTTATATAAAAAGATGAAAATTGGCGAACAAGCCATTTATCTGGCTCAGTTGAAAGGAATGTCGCAGCGTGATGCCAAAAGGAATCTTAAGTTCTGGTTCGAGAAATTTGAAATAATGGCCTGGTGGAACAAAAAAGTAGAAGAACTTTCGAAAGGAATGCAGCAAAAAGTTCAATTTATTACCACCGTGGTTCATAAGCCGAAGCTATTAATTTTCGATGAACCTTTTAGCGGATTTGATCCAATTAATGCGAACTTGTTAAAAGAAGAAATTCTGAATCTAAAAAAAGATGGCGCTACCATAATATTCTCTACGCATAACATGGGCTCGGTAGAAGAATTGTGCGACAATATTGCGCTAATTAATAAATCCGTAAAAATTGAGGATGGACCAACCGATGCCATTCGCGAAAAATTCAAATCGAATACTTTTGATATAAAATACCGTGGCGATTTCAATAAAGTAGATTTGGCACTTGGTACTACTTATAAAATAATCAGTCACTCCGAGCATCAAAAAGGGAACAACCTTAAAGTTCAATATCTGAACGGGAACTCCAACAACGAATTGCTTGAGTCGCTCATGAAGGCTGCCGAAATTATTTCATTCGAAGAAGTTATTCCAAGTATGAATGACGTGTTTATTAAAGCCGTTCAGGAATCAAATAAAAACTAGGCCCCTCTTAAACTCCCCCAAGGGGAGAGGAAAGGACAGTTATTAAATAGTTTTAATTAAACGACAAAACAACAAATGAAGATAGAACGATATTCGTCAAGAGCTAACAAACTTCCAACTTCGGTCTTCTGTCTTCCAACCAAAAAATTTCTAATATGAACAATACATTTCTAATTTTAAAACAGGAATATTTAAAACGGGTTAAAAAGAAGTCGTTTATTATTCTAACCATCTTAATGCCTTTTCTTATCGCCGGTGTTTATGGATTGGTAATTTATTTTTCCATAAAATACGACAACGAAGAACGCACCATTGCTGTTTATGATGAATCGACTCTGTTTTTGGGTGAATTCAACGAGCAAGGAACTACCAATTACCATTTTATCCCGAAAGAGGAATATGCCCAATTAAAAACAAAAATTAAAGGTACTGACTACTACGCAGTACTTTATATTCCCGGAAATATTTATTCAAACAACCAGGCACAGTTACTTTCCGAGAAACAATTGCCATTAGAATTGACTGAACAAATTGAACGGAAACTAAGCAGGTTTATCGAAAATGACAAACGTGAAAAGGTAATTTCCGATTCCGGAATTCCAGACTTGGAGGAACGTTTGGAAAAAACAAAAACATGGATAAACTTAAATACCCTAAAAATATCGGAAACCGGTGAAGCTAAAAAAAGCTCATCGGTTGTAGCTTTTATTGCCAGTTACGCCATGGGTTTTATTATTTACTTTTTTGTGTTTATGTACGGCGCTATGGTAATGCGCAGTGTAATGGAAGAAAAGAAAAGCCGCATTATAGAGGTAATTATTTCTTCGGTAAAACCAAGTCAGTTAATGGCCGGAAAGATTATAGGAACTGCACTGGTTGGATTAACTCAAGTTGCTATTTGGGTAGTTTTAGGTGGTATAGGTTTGTTTATCGTTCAGGGAATTTTTAGCCCGGAATCGGCCCAGCAAATGAGTCAGAGTTTAATGGAAAGCCAGGGACAGATGAATCCGGCAATGGCACAGGCTGCCGAACCCAATAAGGTGATGGAAATAATGGAAATGATTGGCAACCTGAATTTGCCATTAATACTGTTTGCATTCCTCTTTTACTTTTTAGGCGGTTATTTACTTTACAGCTCGTTTTTGGGTGCAGTGGGTGCCGCTGTCGATAACGACGAAGACTCGCAGCAAATGGTATTCCCGGTTACTTTTCCACTAATTCTTTCAATCATGTTATTGTTCCCAATTGCCAGAAACCCGGAAGGTTCACTGGCATTTTGGTGTTCGATGATCCCTTTTACATCGCCGGTAGCAATGATGGCAAGAGTTCCATACGGATTGCCTGTTTGGGAGCTATTGTTATCAATGGGATTACTTATATTAACAACAGTTGGCGCTATTTTCGCAGCAGCCAAAATTTACCGTATTGGATTATTAATGTATGGTAAAAAGGTAAACATCAAAGAGTTAATAAAATGGTTGCGCTATAAAAATTAATAAATCGCCAAGGAAACATGATTTTTTCCATATTTTTTATTTAGAATTAATAAAAATTACATATCTTGCGGCCAATATGAAATACACCAGTTACAATATGATGATGTGTTGTTGTTTCCCAAAATTTGGGAAGGGTGATATTTTTGTATAGTTAAACAGCTAATATTAAAAATAAAGAGAACCTTCCTGATCAATCAGGGAGGTTTTTTTGTTATTAAAGATAGATTACCGTAATAACTCAAAAATAATTAAATGAAAGCACAGAACATTTTAGAAACCATTGGCAATACGCCACATGTTCGTTTAAACAGACTCTACTCCGATGATTACGAAGTATGGGTAAAAGTAGAAAAAACCAATCCGGGAGGAAGTATTAAGGACCGAATCGCCTTATCGATGATTGAAGCTGCCGAGGAAAAAGGGATTATTAAAGAAGGTTCGGTAATTATTGAGCCAACCTCGGGAAATACAGGAATTGGCCTGGCATTAGTTGCAGCAGTAAAAGGTTATCGCTTAATTTTAACCATGCCCGAATCAATGTCGCTGGAACGCAGAAAGACACTATTAGCTTTAGGCGCTGAACTAGAACTAACTCCAAAGGAGAAAGGGATGAAAGGAGCCATTGCCAAAGCAGAAGAATTGGCAGCCGGCATCGAAAATTCATGGATTCCTTTACAATTTGACAATCCTGCCAATGTAGAAATACATAGAACAACAACAGCTCAGGAAATTTTAAAAGATTTCCCCGAAGGTTTTGATTACTTAATAACCGGAGTTGGCACAGGAGGACACATTACCGGAGTTGCCGAAGTACTAAAACAAAAATTTCCAAATATAAAAGTGTTTGCTGTTGAACCCGACACAAGTCCGGTAATTGGCGGAAAAGGACCCGGCCCTCATGGAATTCAGGGAATCGGAGCAGGATTTATTCCTAAAAACCTAAATACTGAATTATTGGACGGAACCATAGAAATTAGCAAAGAAGAGGCTTTTGAATATGCCCAAAAAGCAGCAAAACAAGAGGGCCTTTTTGTTGGAATTTCATCTGGTGCATCGCTTGCCGCAGTTGCAAAAAAAATTAAAGAATTACCGAAAGGATCACGAATTCTAACCTTTTCGTACGACCACGGTGAAAGATATTTGTCGATTGACGGTCTTTATTAGCAGTTCGGCTTTAAAATTTTGTAAAAGTTTATAAGAAGGAGTTATCCATTTGGATAGCTCCTTCTTATTGAAATAGATTTTCTAAACACCTGATTTAAAAAACTTATCAAACAAAAGTCCTTAACTTGTTGTTTGTGTATTGTATTAAAATTAAAAAACAATGAAAGGAATTACGCTGTTTATAACAGGACTTATTTTAGGAATTGCGGCAACCATTTTTGTTTTAGTTGCTATTCTACCGAAACACATGTTTGTTGAGCATGAAAGTAAATTGGGTTTTACTGAAACTGTAGACGCCATTGTAAGTTCAGCCGCTGAAAACAAATGGAGTTTGCCTCATACATACGATTTACAGGCAACAATGAAAAAACACGGACATGAAGTGAATCCGGTTACAGTATTTTCACTTTGTAAACCCGAGCTTGCCTATCAAATATTAAACAGCAACGAAGTAAAATCGGCTTCTGCCTTAATGCCATGTCGTATTTCGGTTTATGAAAAAAATGGAAAAACGTATGTTTCGATGTTAAACGCCGCACTGCTTTCGAAATTAATGGGTAAAAAAATGGGGAAAGTAATGGGGGCTGCAAGCGCTGGAAACGAAGAAATATTACAATCGATAATACAATAGTTTAGATAACTTTGTATTCAATAAAACTAAACATCAGTAAAATGAAAAAACTATTATTTCTAATCGCAATTGTGGGATTATTCTCGTGCAATTCAGGAACCGAGAAAAAGACAGATACTACTGCCCAAAGTGCAGAGTTAGTAGAAACAACAGTAACCATTGGTGGGCTGCATTGCGAAAACTGTGTGGCATCTGTTGAAAAAGGAATTAATGAATTGGCTGGCATACAAAATGTTGTTGTAACCCTGGCAGATTCGACTGCCGTTGTGAAATATGATGCTACAAAAGTAGAACTTGCTCAAATTAAAAAAGCAGTTGAAAAGCGTGGTTATACCATCAAAAGCACTGAATAACTTACTTTTTTCCTGTTTTGCACCTCATTTTCATACAATTTACCGTTTTCTTTTAGGCATAGTTTTTGATAATTACTTGTTTTGTATTAAAGTCACAGAAAATAATTTTGAAAGAAAACAATGGAACAGAATTTTAACAATGGAAAATTAGGACTGAAGGAAGAAGGGCCGGTTTGGAAAGTTAAAATCGGAATTCGTTCAGGAGTTACAGAAAACAAAATCGAGGTTTTTGAAAAAGCCAAAAAATGGAAAATGAAAGTAATTTTAAACTAATAAAAAAGCTCCGATAAAAATTTATCGGAGCTTTTTTATGCTTTACTTTTCAGTTTTTTCTATGCTTTGTACTCGTCCCAGCTTTTAATGGCAATATCGTCTATAGTATATTTGCAAACACCATAAATAAAAGCACTTGCAACTCGTGCATTGGTAATCAATGGAACATTATAATCTATTGAACTTCTACGAATTGTATACCCATTTTCCAACTCACGTTGGGTATGGTTTTTCGGAATGTTCACTACCAAATCAATTTTCTTTTCTTTTATATAATCAATTGTATTTGGCGATTGGTCTTTCTCATCGGGCCAATACAGCAATGTATTTTCAACGCCATTGTCACTAAAGAATTTGTGAGTTCCTTCGGTAGCAAAAATATTAAAGCCTTTTTCTTTTAGCATTTTAGCGCTAGCGAGTAATTCAACTTTACCGCGTGATGGTCCTGATGAAATCAGTATATTCTTTTTTGGGAAGTTATACCCTACCGAAAGCATGGCTTTTAAAATGGCTTCGTAATAATTCTCACCAATACAACCTACTTCTCCGGTAGACGACATATCAACACCCAAAACAGGGTCGGCTTTTAACAATCGTGCAAACGAAAATTGCGGAGCTTTTACACCCACATAATCCAATTCGAACAACGATTTATCCGGTTTTGGAACATCTATTCCCAACATTACTTTTGTTGCAATTTCAATCAGGTTAAGTTTCATCACCTTCGAAACAAATGGGAAACTTCGCGATGCCCGCAGGTTACACTCAATTACTTTTATATCGTTGTCTTTTGCCAAAAACTGCATATTAAATGGCCCGGTTATTTCGAGCCCTTTTGCAATTTCGCGGGCAATCTTTTTCACTCTTCTAATGGTTTCAACATACAATTTCTGAGGAGGGAAAACAATGGTTGCATCGCCCGAGTGAACACCGGCAAACTCCACATGTTCCGAAATGGCATAAGCAATCATTTCTCCTTTGTTGGCCACTGCATCAATCTCAATTTCTTTGGCCTGCTCAATAAATTCAGTCACAACAACCGGGTGTTCTTTAGAAACATTAGCTGCCATTTCAAGAAAATGTTCCAACTGATTGGGATTGGAAACCACATTCATTGCAGCACCAGACAATACATACGAAGGACGAATCAACAGTGGATAACCCACCTCATCAACAAACTTATGAATTTCCTCGATGGTTGAAAGACGTGCCCAACGTGGCTGATCTACTCCCAAAGTATCCAACAGCGAAGAAAATTTCTCCCGGTCTTCAGCATTGTCAATTTTAGTTGCAGTAGTACCCAAAATTGGAACATTTTGCCCATCCAGTTTCATCGCCAGGTTATTCGGAATTTGGCCGCCCACTGAAACAATCACTCCGTGAGGATCTTCCAAATCAACAATATCCATTACCCGCTCAAAAGTAAGCTCATCAAAATACAGACGGTCGCAGGTATCGTAATCGGTACTCACTGTTTCCGGGTTGTAATTGATCATTATCGAACGATAATTTTCTTTTTTAATGGTTTCAATTGCATTTACACTACACCAGTCAAACTCAACCGAGCTACCAATACGGTATGCCCCCGAACCAAGTACAATTACTGATTTATCATCATGTACAAAATCAATATCATGCTCTTGTCCGCTATAAGTCATGTACAAATAGTTGGTTTGGGCAGGATATTCTCCGGCAAGTGTATCAATTTGTTTTACATACGGTACAATTCCGTTTGCTTTCCTAAAATTACGCACCTTCAGCAAATCCTGATTAATGGCCTTATTCGAACTTTTCAGGATCAATCTCGCCAGCTGGAAGTCGGAATAACCGGCTTGTTTCGAAGCTTTCAACAAAGGAATCGGAAGATTTTCCAATTCATTATATTCAATTAAATCATTATGAATTTTGAAAATATTATTCAGCTTCTGTAAAAACCAACGATCGATTTTTGTTTTCTCGTAAATCTCATCAACCGAATATCCATTATTAAATGCTTCGGCAATAGCAAAAATTCTACGGTCGGTTGGATTAATTAGTTCCTCTTCAATTTCAGGAATATTGATTTCCTCTTTATTAGCAACAAATCCGTGCATTCCAATACCCACCATTCGAATTCCTTTCTGAATCGCTTCTTCGAAAGTACGACCGATGGCCATTATTTCTCCCACCGATTTCATGGAACTTCCAATGGTTTTCGAAACTCCCACAAACTTTGTTAAATCCCAACGTGGAATTTTAACTACACAGTAGTCAAGAGCAGGCTCGAAACAAGCAGTGGTAACTTTGGTAACCGAATTTTTCAGTTGATGCAATCCGTAACCCAAACCCAATTTTGCTGCCACAAAAGCCAGCGGGTAACCTGTAGCTTTTGATGCCAGTGCCGAAGAACGCGACAATCGGGCATTTACTTCAATTACCCTGTAGTCCTCAGAATGTGGATCGAGTGCATATTGTACGTTACATTCTCCAACCACCCCAACGCGGCGAATAATTTTAATGGCAATTGCACGTAGTTTATGATATTCCGAATTGGAAAGTGTTTGCGATGGTGCAACAACAATACTTTCGCCTGTATGAATTCCAAGCGGGTCGAAGTTCTCCATGTTACAAACGGTAATACAATTATCGAATCTATCGCGAACCACCTCGTATTCAACCTCTTTCCAGCCTTTAATTGATTCTTCCACTAATATTTGTGGAGAATAAGAAAATGCACTTCCTGCCAGTTTTTCAAGTTCTTCTTCGTTTTCGCAAAAACCTGAACCTAAACCACCAAGTGTATAGGCAGCACGAATAATAATTGGGAAACCAACTTGTTTCGCTGCCGCTTTTGCTTCGGCCATATTTGAAGCTGCAATACTTTTACAAGTCTTTACATCAATTTCGTCCAACATGTTGGCAAAAATGTCGCGGTCTTCAGTGTCAATAATCGACTGAACCGGAGTACCCACAACCTCAACATTATACTTTTCAAGAACTCCCGATTCAAAAAGTGCAACACCACAGTTTAATGCAGTTTGCCCCCCAAATGCCAGAAGAATTCCTTGTGGTTTTTCTTTTTTTATTACCTCTTCCACAAAGTGTGGAGTAACCGGAAGGAAATATATTTTATCGGCAATGTTCTCCGAAGTTTGTATGGTTGCAATATTCGGATTAATAAGAACGGTTTCAACACCTTCCTCTTTTAGCGCCTTTAATGCCTGCGAACCCGAGTAATCAAATTCACCGGCCTCTCCAATTTTTAAGGCTCCCGAACCAAGGACTATCGCTTTTTTAATGTGTGTATCTATCATGACAGTGTATTATTTTTTTGAATTTCGATTAACGATTTTCGATCAACGATTTCAGATTTAATTGTCTTTTCAAATTTCATCATTCTATATTCGCTAATCATCATTCTACAATCCAGTCTATTTTTTCGATTCTTCAACATTTTTCATAAACTCATCGAACAAAAACTCTGTATCAGTTGGTCCACTCGATGCTTCGGGATGAAACTGAGTGGAGAAGAAAGGCAATGTTTTGTGTTTAATCCCTTCGTTGGTTCCGTCATTTACATTGGTAAAAAGTGGTTCCCAATTTTCTGTTAGAGTATCGGTTTTTACTGCAAATCCATGGTTTTGAGAGGTAATATAACACTTGTCGGTACCTTCCAACAAAACTGGTTGATTGTGGCTTCGGTGACCATATTTCAATTTATACGTTTCTGCACCGGCAGCGCGAGCCAAAAGCTGATTCCCAAGGCAAATTCCCATAATTGGTTTTTCGTCTTCAATAGCCGATTTAATGTATTTAACCGTGTCGTCGCACATGGCAGGGTCGCCCGGTCCATTGGAAATAAATACACCGTCAAACTCTTCGTTTGTAAAATCGTAATCCCACGGCACACGAATTACCGTTGCATTACGATCTAATAAACAACGGATGATATTATTTTTCACACCACAGTCAATCAACACTACTTTGTAATCCCCATCGCCATAAACCTCTCGCTCTTTGCAACTTGCAACCGCTACCAGATTTTCTTTATTGGGATCGTAGAAATCAATTTCTTCTTCAAATTCAATTTTTCCCAACATCGAACCTTTTTCACGTAAAATTTTTGTTAAGGCTCGCGTGTCAATGTCAAAAATACCCGGAACTTCGTATTCTTTCAACCAATCCGATAAACTTTTTTCAGCATTCCAATGACTGAATTCAAACGAATAGTCGGAAATAATTAATCCGGTAATATGTAGTTTATGCGACTCGTAATACTTATGTATTCCGTTTTCTTGTTTGTTGAATGGAACACCGTAGTTACCAATCATCGGATAGGTGGAAACCAAAATCTGCCCGGTGTACGATGGGTCGGTTAAACTTTCTGGATAACCCGTCATTGCTGTATAAAATACAACTTCTCCCGCCACTGCTTTTTCGCTTCCAAACGATTTCCCGATAAAAACTGTTCCGTCTTCGAGAGTTAATTTTGCCTGTTTTACTTTTAACATATTCCGGTAATTGTTAAAAAAAATGCGATAGCCCTAAAAATAGTTCAATCGCATTTCTTATTATCTTATTTGCTTATTCCAAAACACTTTACTTCCCATAAATGGATAAAAACATGATGTTAAAATCATTAATCGCTGCAAAAATAGTAAATATTCTGAAATTATACGCTTGTTATTTGAATAAAATGCATAAATTTGCATCGTAAATGAATATTTATTCAATGAAGAATAAAGTACAACGGCAACTTGAAATCAGAAAAATAATTCAAAAGGGCAACATTCATAGTCAGGATGAATTATTAGCTGAATTAAAACATAAAGGATTTGATTTAACGCAGGCAACATTGTCTCGCGATTTAAAAGTTTTGCAAGTGTCAAAAACTACGCATCCGGCAAAAGGATATGTTTATACTGTACCGGCAAACGGACAAAACGAAGTAAGTCAATCACAGAACCGGATAAACTATTTAGCTGAAGGATTTCTTGGCATCCAGTTTTCGGGAAACCTGGCTGTTGTAAAAACTATTCCCGGTTATGCCAGCAGCATTGCAGCGGTTATCGACCAAACAAGTCCCTGGGAAATTATTGGAACAGTAGCCGGAGATGACACTATATTATTAATACAAAGAGAAGGAATATCGAAAAACGATTTAGTAGCGGTATTAATTGCAATTATGCCAAAACTAAAAGGAAGAATTTAATTCGAAAAGGTGATGAAGGAATTGAAAAACATAAATATTTTAGTGGCGGGCGAAGAGCACGTCAAATATATCGACGACATAAATGATGCAATTGACATTGCATCGAAACAACGGGGAACGGGTATTGCCAGAAGAACCTTTGAATATCTTCAGGAGAAAATGATTGCAGGAAAAGCTGTGATTGCTTTGGACAAGGATAGTTTTGCCGGATTTTGCTACATCGAAGCCTGGCAGGAAAAAGGTTTTGTGGCAAACTCGGGACTAATTGTGGTAGAAGAATACCGTGGAATGGGCTTGGCAAAGGAAATTAAAAAGAAAGCTTTTCAATTGTCTCGAACAAGGTATCCTAAATCAAAAATATTTGGTTTAACAACCGGATTGGCGGTTATGAAAATAAACCACGAACTAGGTTACCGCCCGGTTACATTTTCAGAATTAACAGTGGACGATCAATTTTGGAACGGCTGCAAAGGCTGTATAAACTATGACATCCTGGAAAGGACCGGCCGAACCAAATGTCTGTGTACCGGAATGTTATACAATCCAGAATGGGAGAAACCAAATTTCAAGAATGGAAATGGAATAAAAAAACGAAGCCTTTTGGAAACAATATCGAAAATAAGGCCAGGTACCGCATTCAGAAAAAAGAAATTATTAAAGAAAAAATAGAGTGGCAGTATTCAAAATGACGAAACAGACAGCTACAGATTGTTTTTTCATTTACTGTCACTTTTTTAAAATATTACATCATGAGCGAAAAATTAGTTTTGGCATTTAGCGGAGGTTTGGATACTTCGTTTTGCGCAAAGTATTTAAAAGAAGAAAAAGGTTACGATGTTTATACCGCAATTGCCAACACCGGTGGATTTTCGGACGACGAATTGAAAGCGATTGAAGAACGTGCCCTTGCCTTGGGAGCAGTTGAACACGTAACACTTGACGTAACAGATGAATATTACGAAAAATGTATTCGCTACATGGTTTTTGGAAATATTTTACGTAATAACACCTACCCTATTTCGGTAAGTTCGGAGCGTGCTTTCCAAGCCATTGCAACCATCGAATACGCTAAAAAAATTGGCGCAAAATACATTGCTCACGGAAGTACAGGTGCCGGTAACGATCAGATTCGTTTCGACCTTACTTTTCAGGTCTTAGCTCCTGAAATTGAGATTATTACACCAACCCGCGACATGCTTTTAACCCGTCAGTACGAAATTGATTACCTAAAGAAATACGGCTTTGAAGCTGATTTTACAAAAATGGAATATTCCATTAATCAGGGACTTTGGGGAACAAGTGTTGGAGGAAAAGAAACTTTGACAACCAATAAGAATTTGCCCGAAGAAGCATATCCAAGTCAATTGGAAGAAACTGAAGCGAAGACGATTGAACTGGGATTTGAAAAAGGAGAACTGATATCGCTGGATGGTGAGTTTTACGAAAATGGCCCGGATATTATTCGTGCACTCGAAGCCATTGCGTCGAAATATGCCATTGGCCGCGACACACACGTTGGCGATACAATTATTGGAATTAAAGGTCGTGTGGGTTTTGAAGCTGCTGCACCACTCATTACAATTAAAGCGCACCATTTACTGGAGAAACACACGCTAACCAAATGGCAATCTTACTGGAAAGAACAATTGGCAAACTGGTACGGAATGTTTTTGCACGAAGCCATGTATCAGGAACCGGTCATGCGTAACATTGAAACTTTCCTTGAATCGACACAGGAAAATGTAACAGGTAAAGTAATTGTAAAATTAAAACCTTATCATTTTGAGTTGGTGGGAATTGAGTCGGAACATGATTTAATGAACTCAGGATTTGGGCAATACGGAGAAACAGTTGAAGCCTGGACAGCAGATGATATTAAAGGATTTACCAAAATACTTTCGAACTCATTGAAAATATATAATTCGGTAAATAAAAGTCTTTAGAACGTCGATTAACGATTTGTTTAACGCCATGCTTTAACTTGGCGCATATAATAGAAGAATAGTTTGGCTTTAGCCGTTAATACATTTCAGTATAATTATTCAAACTAGAATTAAAGGCTAAAGCCAGAAAAAATTAGAACTGAGCCACCGGACTAAAGGCACGGTGCAAAATAGAGAACAACACAAACAAATGATTAAAGTTGGAATAATAGGAGGAGCCGGATACACAGCCGGTGAGTTGTTAAGGATTTTACTAAATCATCCGATGGCAGAAATTGGCTTTGTGCAAAGTACAAGTAATGCAGGAAATCTAATTTCGGACGTTCACGTTGATTTATTGGGAGAAAGCAATTTATGCTTCACCAATGAAATGCCATTCGATGAAGTTGATGTAATTTTTCTTTGTATGGGGCATGGCAAATCAATTGAATTTATTGAAAAAAATACTTTCCCAAAATATCTGAAGATTATCGATTTGAGTCATGATTTCAGATTAAAAAGAGAAGGCAATGATTTTGTTTACGGACTTCCTGAATTAAACCGGGAAAAAATTGAATCATCCGAGAGAATTGCCAATCCGGGATGTTTTGCCACAGGAATTCAATTAGCTCTTTTACCATTGGCTGCCAGCGGGTTATTAGAAGATGAAGTACATGTTCAGGCGATTACCGGATCAACCGGAGCAGGACAAAAGCCAACTTCAACTTCGCATTTTAGCTGGAGAAGCAGCAATGTTTCGGCTTACAAAATTTTTGAGCACCAACACGAAGGTGAGATCTTGCAAAGTTTAACACAACTTCAGCCCGATTTCGAAGACGAATTTAATTTTGTACCGATTCGAGGAAACCATACACGTGGTATTTTTGTTTCGTGTTATACAAAATATGAAGGATCTTTAGAAGAGGCAAAGGAAATTTACAAAGACTATTATGCCGGGCATCCGTTTGTTTTTATTACCGATAAAAACCCAGGCGTAAAACAGGTGGTAAATACCAACAAAGGCGTAATTTATTTAGAGAAACACGGTAAAAAACTGGTAATAATAAGTTTAACTGATAATTTGATAAAAGGGGCCTCGGGGCAGGCAGTTCAGAATATGAACTTAATGTTTGGCCTGGATGAAAAAGCCGGACTGAATTTGAAACCGGTAGCATTTTAAAACAATAGACAGAACGCAGATTTCGCAGATTAAAATAGCGTTATCAGCGTTCAAGCAAAATAACAAACAAAAAAAAGGAATGAAAGATTTTTGGCAGGCACGAAAAACTTCGGTCTTCCATCTTCGGACTTCCAACTTTCTTTTATGAAACTATTCGACGTATATCCATTATTCGACATAACTCCTGTTAAGGCAGAAGGCTGCCATGTTTGGGATTCTGAAGGCAAAAAATACCTCGATCTTTACGGTGGTCACGCTGTAATTTCAATTGGTCACAGCCATCCAACTTATGTGAATAAAATTTCAGATCAGCTTTCAAAAATCGGATTTTACTCTAACTCTGTACAAAATCCCTTACAAAAAGAACTGGCAGAAAAATTAGGAGTAGTATCAGGGTGCGAAGATTACCAGCTTTTTCTTTGCAATTCAGGAGCCGAAGCCAATGAAAACGCCATAAAACTGGCCTCATTTATTACCGGAAAAAAGAAAATCATCAGCTATAAAAAAGGTTTTCATGGACGCACCTCAGCTGCGGTTTCGATAACCGATAATCCGAAAATTATTGCTCCGGTTAACGAAACAAGTAATGCTATAATTCTACCATTCAACGATATTGAAGCAACCGAAGAAGTTTTAAAAAATGGAGATGTTGCAGCAGTGATAGTGGAAGGAATTCAGGGAATTGGTGGGATTAATGTTCCCGACAAGGGATTTTTATCTGCATTAAAAAAGCTAACTGAAAAATATGTTGCTGCACTGATTTTAGATGAAATTCAATCAGGTTACGGACGAAGTGGAAAGTTTTTTGCTTATCAATATTCAGATGTAAAACCCGACATGATTACCATGGCAAAAGGAATGGGCAATGGTTTTCCAATTGGCGGAGTATTAATTCAACCTGAAATTGAGCCCTGGTTTGGAATGCTGGGAACCACATTTGGTGGGAATCACCTGGCTTGTGCTGCAGCAATTGCAGTGTTGGATGTTATTCAGCAAGAAAAGCTGGTAGAAAATTCGCAAAAAGTGGGTAATTACCTGATGGAAAAACTGCTTGCAATGAATGGCGATTTTGAGATCCGCGGTAAAGGATTAATGATTGGAATAGAATTTAAAACGCCAATTAAAGAAATCCGTCAGAAATTACTTAATGAATATGGAATTTTTACGGGAGTTTCGGGGCAAAATATAATACGATTACTGCCACCGCTAAGTTTAAGTATTGAACAGGCTGACGAATTTTTAGATGCATTTGTTGATGTTTTAAAGTAATTGGCTGAAAAAGAAAAGATAGTGATTTGTCATTTTATAAATTAGACAACATGAAAAATAAAAAAATTGCAATTATCGGAGTTGGAAATATGGGAGGAGCCATTGCTGTTGGACTTTTAAAGTCTGGCTTTGTTCCTGCTTCCGACATTTCAGTTGCCGATAAAAAAGAATCTACACTCAAAAAAATGAGTGAATTAGGTGTAAATACCTTTCAAAACAATTTAGACGCTGCTAAAAATGCAGATGTTATTATTGTTGCGGTAAAACCATATCATATACAAGGTGCCATCGACGAAATTAAACCTGTTCTTTCGTCAGAAAAAATATTTATTTCCATTGTTGCCGGAGTTGGAATCAACGATCTTGGCGAAATGACCGGTGATGATATTCCTATTTTCCGCGTAATGCCAAACACGGCGATCGCATTACAGGAATCATTGACATGTATTTCCGGAAATAAAAATACTGCAGCACACAATGACTATGTAGTAGAATTGTTTAACAAATTAGGTAAAACCGTTGAGATTGGCGAAGAATTAATGGCAGCTGCCACTGTTCTTTCATCATGCGGAATTGCTTATGCCCTACGTTACATCCGTGCTGCCATGCAGGGAGGAATAGAAATTGGCTTCGGAGCTGAAATGGCGCAGTTTATTACTGCACAAACCGTTAAAGGTGCCACCGAATTGGTTTTACAATCGGGCAACCACCCCGAGCGTGAAATTGATAAAGTAACAACGCCAATGGGTGTAACCATTACCGGGTTAAACGAAATGGAACATAAAGGATTCAGCTCTTCATTAATTCAGGGGGTGCTGGCATCGTATAAAAAGATGGATAATTTGAAATAAACTGTGCAGTCACGCTATAAAAAAATAACAGTTAAAATTGGCAGCAATGTGTTGGCCAAAGCCGACGGAACATTAAATGTTTCGCGGATGGCGCATTTGGTTGACCAAATTGCTTTTCTTCATAAAAATGGAGTTGAAGTGGTTTTGGTTTCTTCGGGTGCAGTAGCGGCAGGACGTGCCGTTTTACAACCAGTCAAAAAAGCCGATGCCGTTTCGCAACGTCAATTGTGGGCAGCTTTGGGACAGGTAAAACTGATTTCGCGCTACTCCGATTTTTTTCATGAAGATGGTTTAGTTTGCGCTCAGGTTCTCACTACAAAAGAAAATTTTTCGAGTCGTGGACATTACCTCAACATGAAAAACTGCATTACCACGCTGCTCGAAAATAAAGTTATACCCATTGTAAACGAAAATGATACTATTTCGGTAACCGAGTTAATGTTTACCGACAACGACGAGCTTTCAGGGCTAATTGCATCGATGGTTGACTCAGAAGCACTGATCATTTTAAGTAATGTTGATGGAGTATTTAGTGCCCACCCCGACAGTGAGGACGCAAAACTAATTCAGCGAATTGAAATACAGGAAAAGGAACCCAAGAATGCTATATCTTCTGAACAATCGAACTTTGGCCGCGGCGGAATGCTAACCAAATTTCGAATTGCCAAAAAAGTGGCCGGCGATGGAATTGGCGTTCATGTGGCAAACGGAACCCGTGAAAATGTATTGATCGATTTACTGGATACGCAAAAAGATTTGAAACATACTTTTTTTGTTCCAAACGAGAAATCATCGAGTGGAGTTAAAAAATGGATTGGCTACTCTGATGGTTTTGCAAAAGGACAGGTTGTGATAAACAATGGTGCTTTAAAAGCATTAAAATCAGAAAAAGCGGTGAGTTTACTGCCCGTTGGAATTGTTACAATTGACAGCGATTTCAAAAAAGGTGATTTAATAAAGATTGTAGATGAATTGGGCGATATTGTTGGACTTGGCAAAGCAAGCTACAGTTCCGATAAAATTGAACATGAAAAGAAATCGGACAAACAAAAGCCGGTTGTACACTATGATTATTTGTATTTGGAAAACAAATTAAATGGAAGTTCTTAGAGGTAGTTAAAATTTATCTCTACTAAAATATTGAAAATAAAAACAGCTCAGGGTATCCTAGCGTAGTTGTCATACTTCGGCAACTTACTCACTCCCTTTTTATGCCTTAATTTGAACTTATTCTGAGCTCCCTCTCCCTCCCCTGGGAGAGGGTTTTAAATTATTAGATGGAATGACGAATACGAAATTTTTAACAGACAAAAAGGCACCAAATTTTTCATTCCCTATTTTGTGTTTTTTATTTCTTATTAAAACAGAAGAATTTTGAAGAAAATGAAAATAGAACAACAACTACAAAAAGTATTGGCCGCCTCGCGAAAACTAAACATGGTTGAGGACAAACAAATTGTGGCTGTTTTGCAGGAGTTGGCAAATCAGGCAAGGGCAAATACCGAGTTCATTTTAAGCGAAAATAAAAAGGATTTGGACAGAATGGATGTTGATGACCCAAAATTCGACCGACTAAAACTTACTGCCGAGCGAATTGAAGGAATTGCGTCCGACATTGAAAATGTTGCAAAGTTAGAAAGTCCTGTTGGAAAAATATTAAAAGAAACCGTTCGGCCAAATGGACTAAAAATCAGCAAAACAACCGTTCCTTTTGGAGTAATCGGAATTATTTACGAAGCACGCCCAAACGTAACTTTCGATGTTTTTGCACTTTGTCTGAAATCGGGGAATGCCTGTGTTTTAAAAGGTGGCAGCGATGCAATTCACTCCAACCAGGCAATTGTATCTATCATTCAAAATGTACTCAAGAAATTTAATTTGGATGAGAACACCGTAAGTTTATTACCTGCCGGACGCGAAGAAACCAACGAAATGTTGCGTGCGCACGGATACATCGATTTAATTATTCCACGCGGAAGTCAGGGGCTTATCAATTTTGTACGCGAAAACGCCACCATCCCGGTAATTGAAACAGGTGCCGGAATTTGCCACACTTATTTCGATAAATTTGGTGATGCTGAAAAAGGCAGCGAAATTGTATTTAATGCAAAAACCCGGCGTCCATCCGTTTGTAATGCGCTCGACTGTCTAATAATTCACGAAAGTCGTTTAAATGAACTTCCTGCATTTGCACAAAAACTATCGAAAGAAAACGTAGTTATCTATGCCGACGAATCATCGTTCAATACAATAAAGGCTATTTATCCTGCTGAGTTATTGTTCCCCGTAAATGAAGAATCATATGGAACAGAATTTCTTTCAATGAAAATGTCGATAAAAACGGTTGATTGTATTCACGATGCAATTGCGCATATAAACAAGTTCAGCTCGAAACACAGCGAGGCAATTATTTCGGAGGATCAGGAACGAATTCAGCTGTTTCAAAAAATGGTTGATGCCTCATCGGTTTATTCCAACGCATCAACGGCTTACACCGATGGTGCACAATTTGGTTTGGGAGCAGAAATCGGGATTAGTACCCAAAAATTACATGCCCGTGGGCCAATGGCTTTGGAAGAACTGTGTAGTTACAAATGGATTATTGAAGGAGATGGGCAAGTAAGACCTAAATAAACGAAATAAAACAAAGTATTGAAATATAAATTTCGGATGTAATAGCTTCGTGCTTCTAACTTCCGACTTCCAACTTTTAGAACTATGAAAAAATTCACATCATTTCAAGATATTCCGAGCATTGAGAAAGCTTTGGAAACCGCATTTGAAGTAAAAAATAATCCTTTTGGATTTCAACATCTTGGAAAAAACAAAACCATGGTTTTGGTCTTTTTCAACTCCAGTTTACGCACGCGCCTGAGTACTCAAAAAGCTGCCATGAATTTGGGGATGAACACAATGGTAATGAATGTAAACGAAGACAGTTGGCAATTGGAATCGGAAATGGGAGTTGTAATGGATGGCAACACTGCTGAACACTTGCGAGAGGCCATTCCGGTAATAGGTAAATATTGCGACGTGATTGGCGTTCGTGCCTTTGCTAAGTTCGAAAGCAGAGAAGCAGATTATTCAGAAAAAATATTGAGCCAATTTGTGGAATATGCAGGTGTTCCCGTGGTTAGCATGGAAGGTGCAACCCGTCACCCACTACAAAGTTTTGCCGATTTGGTAACCATTGAAGAACACAAAAAAGTGGATCGCCCCAAAGTGGTGTTAACCTGGGCACCTCACCCGCGAGCTTTGCCTCAGGCTGTGGCCAACTCGTTTGTTGAATGGATGCGCGAAACCAATTATGAATTGGTGGTTACCCACCCAAAAGGATACGAACTGGCTCCCGAATTCATGGGCGATGTAAAAGTGGAATACGACCAGAAAAAAGCTTTTGAAGGTGCCGATTTTATCTATGCAAAAAACTGGGCTTCGTACACCGATTACGGCAATATACTTTCGAAAGATATGAGTTGGACAGTAAATGAAGAAAAAATGGCATTAACAAATGATGCCAAATTTATGCACTGTCTCCCGGTTCGTCGAAATGTTGTAGTTACAGATGGTGTTATCGACAGCCCAAATTCTATTGTAGTTGATGAAGCTAAAAACCGTGAAGTAACTGCACAGGCGGTATTAAAAATGATTTTGGAAGATAACTAGGATGTTGTAGTTTTGTACCAGCATTATTTTATATGAAATCAATAACAATCGACATATCGGATAAGGTCTATAAAAGATTCAGAGATTTTTTAGACTTGTTGCCTAAAGACAGTTTTAAAATCTACGACGACGATCAGGACACACTCACCGTTGAAGAAGAGAAAGCCTTTTATGCTTCTCAAAAGAAAATCAATGAAGGCGATTTGAGCGATTATGAAAATTGGGATGATGTGAAAGAGGATATTTAATGTACACGATTAAAATCCATAAAAAAGCAACAAAATTTCTGAGCACCCGAAATCTTTCAGAGAAAAAACTTATTAAACAAAAACTCAATCTATTAAAAGAAGATCCATTTTCTCATTCTCTACTCGATATAAAAATGATGAAAGGATTGGAGAATGTATTTCGTTTGCGGATTGGAAAAATCAGGATAATTTATCAGGTGATGAATGATAAATTATTAATTCTTGTTGTAACTGCAGGATCGAGAGGTGATGTTTATAAAAAGAAAAAATGACAAAAAAGATAGAAATAATACCCGCCATTGATTTGATAGATGGCAAGTGTGTGCGTCTTTCACAAGGCGATTACAACCAGAAAACGGTGTACAATGAGAATCCGCTGGAAGTAGCACTTATGTTTGAAGCTGCCGGAATTACACGTCTACATCTGGTTGACTTGGATGGTGCCAAAGCAAAACACATTGTCAACCACAAAGTATTGGAAACCATTGCAAGCAAAACAAATTTGGTGATTGATTTTGGCGGTGGTTTAAAATCGGACAAAGATTTGGAGATTGCCTTTAACTCAGGAGCCCAAATGGTAACCGGCGGAAGTATTGCTGTAAAAGAAAAAGATACTTTTTTGAGTTGGCTGGAGAAATTTGGCAGCGAAAAAATTATTTTGGGTGCCGATGCAAAAGATGGGAACATTGCGGTTGGAGGTTGGCTGGAAACCACTTCGTTGCCTGTGATTGAGTTTATTGAAGAGTTCTTCAAAAAGGGAATTACCAAAGTAATTTCTACCGATATTAGTCGCGACGGAATGTTAAGCGGCCCTTCGTTTGAACTGTACAAAGAGATAATGAACGCACTCCCGAAAGTTGAAATTATTGCCAGCGGCGGAATTGCAAGCATGGAGGAGATATTAAAATTAGATGAAATGGGTGTGCCCGGAGTTATTACCGGTAAAGCCATCTATGAAAATAGAATAACTTTGAAGGAAATTGAAAAATTTATACTATAAACTAAATTGTCATTTCGAATCCTGAGGAACGAACGTGAGAAATCTCTCCCATTGAAACAGATTTCTCCTCCTGCGTCGTCGAAATGACAAGCACAAATGAAAGAATGCTAGCAAAACGAATTATACCATGTCTTGATATCCGCAACGGACAAACCGTTAAAGGAATCAACTTTGTAAACATCCAGGAAGTGGGTGACCCAGTGGAACTGGGTGCAAAATACGCTGCCGAAGGAGCCGACGAGTTGTGTTTTCTGGATATTACTGCCACACACGAAGGACGCAAAACATTTGTGGAACTAGTAAAACGGATTGCTGCACACATTAATATTCCGTTTACTGTTGGAGGTGGAATCAGTGAAATTGGCGATGCTGAAAAATTATTGGCAGCGGGAGCCGACAAAATTTCAATTAATTCATCGGCGGTGCGTAATCCTCAATTAATCGATGATTTGGCTTTAAATTTTGGAAGCCAGTTTGTTGTGGTTGCCATTGATGCACGCGGCGATGAAAACAACCACTGGACAGTAACCGTAAACGGTGGACGTATTCCAACCGAGAAAGAACTTTTCTCGTGGTCGAAGGAAGCAGAAAATCGTGGTGCAGGCGAAATTCTCTTTACATCGATGAACCACGACGGAACCAAAAACGGTTTTGCCAACGAACAGCTTGCACAAATGGCCGATACGCTAAAAATACCAATTATCGCATCGGGTGGAGCAGGTGCTTCCGACCATTTTGTTGATGTTTTTACAAAAGGAAAAGCCGATGCAGGTTTGGCTGCCAGCATCTTCCATTACAATGAAATACCCATTCCTGTTCTTAAGAAATACTTAAAAGACCAAGGAATTGTAGTACGATAGCTAAGCAATTTTTATCTTCGCAGCAAATAACAACAGACAATGAAAACTTTAACAGATATTTCTCAGGTAGATTTTAACAAAATGGACGGACTAGTTCCTGCAATTATTCAGGATGCAGAAACGCAAAATGTGTTAATGCTCGGTTTTATGAATAAAGAGGCACTAGCTAAAACACAGGAAATTGGCAAGGTCACTTTTTTTAGCCGAACCAAAAACCGTCTTTGGACAAAAGGGGAAGAATCGGGAAATTTTCTAAATGTGGTTTCAATGGCAATTGATTGCGACGACGATACGCTTTTAATAAAAGTAAATCCTGTTGGACCGGTTTGCCACAAAGGAACCGATACTTGTTTTGATGAAACCAACTCAGGAAGCGAAATTCAGTTTCTTTCGTACCTACAGGATTTTATCGACAAACGAAAAGCCGAAATGCCGGAAGGTTCATATACTACTTCGTTGTTTGAAAGAGGAACACGTACAATTACTCAGAAAGTTGGTGAAGAGGCGGTTGAAACCATTATTGGTGCAATGGCAAACGACGATGAAAACTTTATTTACGAAGCAGGCGATTTACTTTACCACCTAATTGTATTACTCGCCCACAAAGGTTATCGGATTGAGGACATTGTTCGTGAATTAAAAAAACGTCACAAGTAATTTCGCATAACCTCCATACAACATTCATCTGACAATCAGAAAAACTTACTATTTGTAGGTTAAATTTGTAGAAGAAAGCTTTTGAACACAGGTGATTTCACGGACCATATTGTTTCGAATCATATTCTATAACATACTTATGTAACATAGCTCCATAACATAACTGTAAAACATTGAATTTTAAGTTATTATAATTAGGCTTTATTGAACTGTTGTCCTTAGCTTTGTACCATCTTCTAACTTCAAAAAACCGTTTATGGAAACTTTAACCATTTGTCCCACCAGTACGGCTACAATTCTCGCGTGCCAAAAAATTGCTAAAACATTCAAAGAAAACATCTACGAGTTATCCAGCCTGCGCAACGAATGGGATCCAGAGTACGCCACCTCGTTGAATATTTGGATAGATGACACCATCGAAAAACATTACTTAGACACATTAGATTCGCTTGAAGATGAACGATATCGGCAGTGGCACGAAATAATGATAGCTGGATTACAACACTTAAAAGTATTGCGTGCATCAATAAAAGTTGATTTTAAAAACAACAAAGAATTTTCGAAAGACTTCTTTAAAAAAGTGGGATACACTGATTATTTCAGCGACGCAAAAAATGGAGACCATTTGTCCTTGTACAAATTCTTAAAAACATTTGCTGAAAATCTTGACGAAGCAACCCGCCAAAAGATTGTTGAAAAAGGTACACTTGATTCTTTATTCGACAAAATATTAACCTGTGCCAATCGTGTGAACGACTTCGAGGATTGTTTCGTGGCCCTGGAAGGCGAAAACAAACTCGATAACTATGGGAAAAGCGAGGTAACACAAATATACGAAACCATTCAAGACATTTGCCGAATTGCAATTGCCTACTACCAGTTCGATCCGGCAATGCGTTCAAAATTTAGCTATTATAAAGTTCTGGTTAATTTATAAATCAGCACTTAACAATTTTTTAAGCACATTTTTTTTTCAAACTACGTAATAATTAACAAAAAACAGTCCGCCTGTCATTCGACAAATGGACTGTTTTTATTTTTGTTTATCAGTTGAATTGCGGCCGGAACCTTATTCGAATTCAATTACTCTTCGGTAATTATTTCACCTTCGTCTTCCTGTGTTTCATCAGTCTCTTCTTCATCTGTGTTCTGTTCCTCTTCGTCAAAAGGATTTACTCCACCAGTAAAAATAGGATTTGTTGTTTCCTTTTCTACTGGAACAAATCCTTCGGGTGCCTGAATAGATTCTGATGGTTCGTATGGAAACACATCAACAATGGTACTTACTGCCAAAGCTGATGTTACAAAAGGAATTACCAAATAACTCAAACTTTCATCCAAACGAGCCAGTGCTTCTTTAATATCGTCGGCCATTATCAGGTAGTAAGTTCTAAGCTTTTTTTCTTTACCCGCTTCCTCGTCGACAGTAACCAAGTTAATGGTAGCTTTAAACCACCACTCGCCGTCTTCGTAAGGAAAAACTTCAGCAATACGCGATTTTTTAATATCAACCACTGAAAACTCTCCACCTCGCACCATCTCCTGCATTTTTCGGATAATCCGAGTTTCTGCATCGGTGTATGAAACCGCGTCCAACAAGAAGTTTTCGGTTACCATTGTTTCGCTTCCACTCTCGGAAACTTTCATATATTTTACTTTGCTTTCGAACCAAGTCTGCATCATAACATTTCGTTTTTAGAGTCAGCAAAAATAGTTTTCCAAACTGAAAATACTCCACAAATCAGAACAATTATTTTTGATTTTTCACATCATTCTACAGTTCGGTGAAAATAATATCCAAACTGAATATTTTTAAAATAAAAAACCGGTTACAAAATTGCAACCGGCCTCCGATTTTTCTAATAATCTAACTAAACTAACTCCAAACTACCCTTGACCTTAATTCGAACGTAAATATTGTATTATCCAGTTAATCATTTTTTGTTGTTTGTAACTTTCTGAGAAAAGGCCCCGCCCACTGACGGGGCCATAAACAGACAGCTACAGACTTAAAAATTGAAGAAGATTAGTTGTAGGCTCCTTCTCCATGTTCATAGATATCGAGCCCCTCTTCTTCGACGCGTTTAGAAGCGCGTAGGATTTTTAATTTCTTTAATATTGTAAATAGAATGAATCCACCGCCGGCAGCCCAAACAAAGAATGCCAATACACCAATTGCTTGAACACCTAATAATTTAGCGCCAAATCCATAAAATAAACCTTCTGATGTTGAGAATAAACCAACTGCAAGAGTACCAAATGCACCACTAACACCGTGCACAGAAATAGCACCCACAGGATCGTCAATTTTTAATATTTTATCGAAGAACTCAACTGCAAATGGTAATATAATACCTGCAATTGTTCCAATAAGAACTGCGCCAACCGGATTAACAGCATCACAACCAGCGGTAATTGCTACCAAACCGGCCAATGCACCGTTCAACGAAATTGATAAAGCTGGACGTTTGTATCTGAACCATGAAACCATCATAGCAGCAATTGCACCGGCAGCAGCAGCTAAGTTTGTTGTAACTGCAATGTGTGCAATGGCAACAGCGTTGTCAGTACCAGCAGCAGCTAACTGAGATCCAGGGTTAAATCCGAACCAACCAAACCAAAGGATAAATACACCTAGTGCACCTAATGCAAGGTTGTGACCAGGAATCGCTTTTGCTTTTCCGTCTTTCCCATATTTACCAATACGAGGCCCAATAATAGCAGCACCAGCTAGACCAACCCATGCACCAACAGAGTGAACAATTGAAGATCCGGCAAAATCGTGGAAACCCATTTGGCTCAACCATCCACCACCCCATGTCCAGTGACCTGAGATTGGGTAAATAATTACTGTAATAACAATACTGAAGATTAAATAAGCTTTGAATTCTGTACGTTCGGCCATAGCTCCCGAAACAATTGTTGCAGCAGTAGCAGCAAAAACAGTTTGAAAGAACAAATCAGCATAATCGGCATAATTGTCACCAAAACCATCGCTCATAAAGAACAAGTCCGGGTTACCAACAAATCCACCGATTGAATCGCCGTACATTAAACCAAAACCAATAACCCAATATAATAAGGACCCAATTGAAAAGTCCATTAAGTTTTTCATTAAAATGTTTGCCGTATTCTTCTGGCGGGTAAAACCTGCCTCTACCATCGCAAACCCGGGTTGCATAAACATTACCATAAAACCGGCAATCAGCAGCCACATATTATCTATACCTATCTGTAGGCCTTGTAAAGTTTCTTCCATGATTTTCTAAATTTTACCGTTATTATTCTTCTTTACCTTTTATATAAAGTGACTCGTCTCCTTGTTCTCCCGTTCTAATTCTGTATGAATCTTCGATTGGAATGATAAAAACTTTACCATCACCAATTTCTCCGGTTCTTGCTGAACTTAAAATGGCCTGAACAGATTTCTCAACATTTTTATCGCGAACAATAATCGATAATTTTGTTCTCTCGATAGAACTTGTATCATAAACAACTCCACGGTAAACCCTACCCTCACGGGCCTGACCAACTCCTCTTACATCCCAGAAAGAGAAGAATTCGATACCTGCTTCATAAAGAGCGTCTTTAACGTCTTCGAATTTTGATTTGCGTATAATCGCTTCAATTTTTTTCATTCTGATTCAATTTTTTGATTATAGAGAAATACCTACAACAATATGAAATGATTCATAAGATGGATTCAGGATAACTGCTCCTGAAAGTGGAAGAGAGAATGAATCTGTAATTTTAAGTTCTTTTGAAGTTGAAATTCCAATGTTACAGATATCAAATCCAGCATCATCTTTCATTGAGTAAGCACCAGTACCTCCACCTAAAGTAAAGTCAACTGGTCCGGCTGTAACAGCTGCTTCCAAATACAAGTCACCTGAAGCTTCACCATCTTTTCCGGCACCATCGTAAAACATGTATGCGGCAGAGAATGAGAACGAACCTACTCCAACGCCAACCATTGGCTCAAAAAAGTGATTGTCTCCATCCATCCATGATACAGGCTCACCGGTAGTTCCAGGAAAATAGTAGTCGGTAACCGTTAAGCTCAATGAAGCGTTTTCACCTAAATCAAATCCATAACTTGCATACAAATCTGCTTCAGCTGCTTCATTATCAGTAACACAGTAAGAACCCCATGCTCCAAGCGCAAAACCACCTGCACTAAATTCTACCCAAGGTTGAAAGGCTGCACCTTCTCCAAATTTAATACCACGCCAAACATAGCTGCTGTAAATGTCTAAACCTGCATCTACTTCCTGTGCTTTTACAGTCGGTGCTGTAATAGCGATCAATAATAACATGCTTGCTGCAATCAGTAGTGTCTTTTTCATAATTGTAATTTTTAAAAGTTAAACTGTATGTTTTAAATAATTCTGTTTTAAACCTAATTTTTAAATGGGTGCAAAAACCTTTTTCTTTATTTTTAAAATCTACACCCCCATTATTTTTGGTTTTCGATTCAAAGAAATGCATTTTTTTAAAACCACCCCCCTGTTTTACCACACAAAAATACATCCAGTTAACAAATTATTAATATATGGGCACTTTTATATACATATAGACATTTTTTGAATGGTTTATTTGTCTTTTTTTCATCATAATGCGAATATGTACGCCATATTCCTACAGGAACAACAAACCCAACAACAAGTACAAATTGATGAAAATTGAAAGATTAAAATGAAATTCGGGATGTATAAATGATAAACTACCTGTTTAGCTTATACAAGGTTGACAGTAAAATTGATATTGAATGAGGGGAAAGAGATGAAGAAACAGAAACGATAGTAGGTTACAGAGGTTTAAGAATTTTAACAAGATGCATATTTTTAAGACTCGATTCGCGGGTAGCAGGGTTTATAAACTTAGCCGTAAAACCCGAGAGACTCCGATGCTTGAATGACTGGACAAGCTGAATATCAGCTCCGCTCTTCCTTATTTCATCTAAACCTTCGTCATTGGTATAAATCCATCCACCGGGCTGAGTCTTCAGACACTTTTCTAAATCAGTTGAATCGTACAAGAAATAACCTGGCGTTTCTGCATAAAAAAACAACTCGCGATGTTGCGATTTATAGGTATTCAACATTTCTCCTTGGTTTGCCTGCTCCTTAAAAACCTCGCATGCCGGAATAACCGACTGATATTTAAATAACTCTGGAAATACGTGTGCATTTATTGCAAAACTAATGGCTAAAATTGAAATTACTGACCTACGAAGGATGACCGATAGTTGAGTACTTTTTGTGGGCAGAAAAAACAAAATAACCAGCAAAGCAATACCAAGCCAAAACCATATGCTGGTTGCCGGGAAACAATAAACACTTAAAATAAGCATCAGTAACCATATAAAAACGATAGAAATATATTGAATGGTTATTACTGCCTTTTTCATTTTCTGAAATTTGACTGTTTCAAAAAATCGCACAATCCACTTTGCCGAAAGAACAGCCATAAATGGTGACAACACCATAAAATAATGAGGAGCCTGCGCGTGTGCTACAGATATTATACTCCAATAAAAGATTATTCCTCCCAAACTATATAATTCAACATTGTTTCTGCGAAACAATTCCTTAATCTCGAAAAATGCTGCCAGAAAAAAAAGAATCCCCCAGGGTAGAAAAATATACAATGTAGTATGGAAGTAAAAAAGATAATCGACGTGCCCTCCTTTTATTCGCCCGGAAATACGCCCTGCATTATTTTCCCAAAAGAAAAACTCCAGACCTTCCCAGCCAAACTGATTATACAAACCCAATAAACCTATCCCCAGAACCAGCAAACCAACAACAGCACCAATTATTATTTTGTAATTAAGAATTTGTTTCAATTGTTTGGTAAATGCCAAATGCGCTACAGTAGCTGTCACCGGGACAAAAACGCCAATTGGCCCCTTCGAAATTAAGGCCAAACCAATTCCAAGCCCCGCCAAAATCATGTTCTGCAATTTGTACGACTTAAAATACTCCGCCAACTGCCACATCGCAAAAATTACGTTGGCAGTTAACAACACATCAGTATGAATATCGTTATGAAAAAGAAAATAAAATTCGGAGGAAACCAACATTAAAGCCGCAATTTGTGCCGTCAGTTTTGGATAAAAAAGTATTGCAAAACGATATGTTGAATAAACAGCCAAAATAGAATATAGTAAAACCGGAAGTTTAAATGCAAACTCCGACGGCCCCAATAAAAAATAAAATGGCGTTGTAATCCAAAAAAGTAAAGGTGGCTTTTGCAAATAAGGTTCAAAGTGGACCATCAAATTAATCCAATCGCCGGTTTCATAGATCACCCGACTGATGGCAGCATATTTCCCGGCATCGCTGGTAACCGGCACAAAAAGTCCCAAGAAATATGTCAACAACAAAAATGCACCAATTAAAATGCTTACAACTTTTTCCTGATTCAATTTATTATTTTCAAAACGACCTATATTCATTTGATTTTTCTTTAGGTTCGGCTAAATAAAAATCAAATCCATTTTAATACCAAACCAGAATCTCAGAAATGGGGAGAAAGACTATATTTAATCTTGTAAAAGAATAAAATACAACTCAAACGCCAAATCACAATTAATTGAAAACTACAAAAATAAGACCAGGCATTTAGCCTCTGGCATCGGCCAAGACTAAAAACCTAATCATGAGACAAGTACACTTTCCTTATTATTCGCCGGCTCAATAAAAACCAACAACAGTACTACCACAAAAAGAGTTTCCCAAAGTTCCCAAATTCGCAAATCAGGCACCATCAAAACAATACCTGTGCCAGCCAATATAATTAATGTGTGTTTAATCTTTGGAATTTGAACACCAAACAGATCAACCAAATTCCGAAAGAAATTCCACCGTCGATACAACAATAACGACAAAATGAAATATGAGCCAAAAACCAACACCAATCCTTGAGAAAAAATTAATTTATTGATTTTCACTCCATTTATTTCGAGATTATGTAAATTCGTTTCGTTTTGCAAATTATTCTGAGTAAAGAACTCTCCTGACTCTATTGAGAACATTCTTTGCCCCCACGAAATCTCCTCTCCAAAGCCAAAAAATGCACCTAAAATTATTAACACATTTAAAACAACCCAAAATTTATTCCGGCTTTTCCGAATTTTAATAAACCGAATTAAAAACAGGATTGATACCACCAATAAAGCAAGTGCAGTAAGATTTTCAAAAACACCATCCTCAGCGACCATTTTATGATAAAAATCCTCTGCAAAATAAAAGGTTGAAGCCGCAAACAAGGCAGCTAAAATAACGACATAAGACACAATTTTCATTACTTTTTCCATATCACATCACTTTACATATATATACATGAATTATACCTCCCCAACTTTTATTGAGATCTCAAAATTAACAACATTCCACTAAAATTTATTACAATTCATAACTTAAGAACTATTGTTTGGGCTTTCCTATAAAATACTGCTTTCCGTTCTGTTGGATTTCAACAATTGACTTGCGCAAAAAGGAAGGAAATTTTTCAGCAGGGACATTAGCAAAAGTATGCGAACCAGGGTAAACATCATAACCTTCCAGACTTAAAAGATCTGCTTCTTTTTTCCTAAATGCAATAATATGATTGTGATTATCGGGCAACACATATACCGTATCCATACTTACAACATTTAGTCGCCCATTACTTTGCACACGTACATTTGCCGGAATACCAATGTGCCCATAAATATAGACCTTATCCTGTTCGTGTTCCAAATGCTTCTCCAATTCTACCGCCAATTGTTTTGCAGGAACAGGCATTAAAACAGAATACAACAAAATATGAGAGCTAAAATAAACCAACAACAATCCGTTGGCAATCAAAATTTCTTTCGAAATACTTTTCAAAACTCCATAAAAATACAATACAGCCAAAACCATTTCTGCCAAAACACCCGCAAATAATATGGGACGAAATGCTATAAACACGAGATAAAGCACAGAAATAAATAATATCAAAAGATTTAATCCGACAAAAAAACGAAGAATACCATTTTGAAATCTCATTTTTGAATGAACAATAAAATAAGCCACAACCATCGACAACAAAGGGATACATGGCAACACATACCGATCGTAAAACTTAAAAACAGAAGCAGACATTAGCACTATCAGCCCAACCCAGGTGACAACAAACCCAAGAATTGCTTTTGTTTCTGTTTTACTTGCTCCAATATTCTTTTTTAATTCTCCTGGCTTCGAAAAAAACAATATTACCCACGGAATCATAAACAGCACAAGATTTAAAACTCCAAGCATTCCATTTCCAAAAACTTGTACAATATCTGACGAAACTCGATCACCTACCTGATCTGCAAGAAACGAGTCCAAATATCCTGATCCATGCAAAATATACATTAACACAAACCAACTTAAAGCCACTGCCACCGAAAAAAACATCGACACGGGCTCAAACAACTTTCGCAACGAAACCCGCTTCCAAGGATTCAAAACCATAAACAGCATACTAAAGCCGGCAAAGGCAGCGGCGGGAATGCCTTTTGTTTCGAACGCAAACGCAGCCCCCAGGCAAGCCATCCAGTAAAATTTTTTCGAAGGCTTTTCCCGCAACATTACCTCAAGAAACCCCCAGGCACTTAACGTCAGAAAGGTTACAAGTAGGATATCGGGAATTGAACGACTCGCACTCATTAACACCAATGGATTGGACGCTACAACAAAAGCTGTAAACATGGCTACTTTTCTGTTTTTCAGCAATGAATTTGCCATTAAATAACTAATTGCAACGAGTAATGCCCCTGCTATCCAAAAGAAGAAACGCGAACCAATTGGAGAAACTCCAAAAAGTTTATACCCACTCATTAACACCCAATAGGTAATAATTGGCTTTTTAAAACGAGGAGTTTCACCATCCGACTGAAAAGGAGTAAAACAATCCTCTTTGTCCATCATATAAATAACCGCATCAGTATATCGCTTTTCATCCGCATGAAAAAAAAGGTAGTCCAATGCACTTGGAGACGAATAAAACAAAAACAAAAGCGGCACAATAAATAATGCGTATTTCTCGAGACGCGTTAATTTCATAATAAATAAAACTTTAATAAAAATCCCACAAACAAGTCATAAGCCCATTTTTTTCGGACAAGAAGGGCAAAAATCGGTATTTTTTTTCACAAATGGCAGAACACATAGCTTCAAAGTAAACAAAGCTTTTCATTTGAAATCCTATCTTTGCAATTCTTAATATTAATTGAAGAGTAATTAGCGATTTACGCAAGTGCTTGCAACTTCCGATTTCCGCCTACCCTCTTCCAACATTTTTAACATGAAACTCTGGGACAAAGGTACACCTGTAAACAAAGCAATTGAAGATTTTACGGTTGGCAAAGACCGCGAACTTGATATCTATTTGGCCACACACGATATTTTAGGTTCAATGGCACATGTTACCATGCTCGAATCGGTAGGATTAATCGAAAAAGAAGAACTACCTGTTTTATTAAAGCAACTGAAAAAATTATATACCGAAGCCGAAGCCGGTAATTTTCACATCGAAGAAGGTGTTGAAGATGTACATTCACAAGTAGAGTTTTTACTCACTCAAGAATTGGGCGATCTTGGTAAAAAAATACACAGCGGACGTTCGCGTAACGATCAGGTTTTACTCGATTTAAAACTTTTCACCCGCGATGCCATCAAAGAAATTGTTGAAAGCACCGTGGAGGTAATTGATATTTTAGTGGCCCGAGCTGAAGAAACCAAAACTATTTTATTGCCCGGGTACACTCATCTACAAGTAGCCATGCCTTCATCGTTTGGCTTGTGGTTTAGCGCCTATGCCGAAAGCTTAACCGACGATTTGGAATTGCTGCTATCGGCATTTAAAATCACCAATCAAAACCCATTGGGATCTGCTGCCGGCTATGGTTCATCATTTCCGCTAAACCGCCAGCTAACCACCGATCTACTTGGTTTTAGCAACATGAATTACAATGTGGTGTATGCCCAAATGGGACGAGGAAAAGTAGAAAAAATTGTATCGTTTGCTCTGGCAAATATTGCTTCAACAATATCGAAACTGGCCTACGATGTATGTCTGTTTATGAGTCAAAATTTCAACTTTGTTGCTTTACCCGCCGAATTCACAACGGGCTCGAGTATTATGCCGCACAAAAAAAATCCCGATGTTTTTGAACTCACCCGTGCACGTTGCAACAAACTACAGGGGATTCCGGGGCAAATTGGGTTAATAATCAATAACCTGCCGAGTGGATATTTCCGTGATCTTCAGCTGGTAAAAGAAATTTTTATTCCGGCATTTAAAGAAATGAACGACTGCCTTAATATTGTTAGCCTGGCAGTTAAAAACATGACAGTGAACGACACTATTTTGGAAGACGAAAAATACA
Organism: Draconibacterium sp.; assembly: GCA_041554075.1. Lineage (GTDB taxonomy): Bacteria > Bacteroidota > Bacteroidia > Bacteroidales > Prolixibacteraceae > Draconibacterium. The sequence continues at coordinate 44,006 of JBFFMM010000002.1, forward strand.
ACTACCTATTTAGCGTTGAAGAAGTTAACAAACTTGTATTGCAAGGAATTCCATTCCGGGAAGCCTATAAACAAGTAGGTGCACTTATTGAGGCTGGCGACTTTAAACCTGAGAAAAAAGTTGAACACGTTCACGAAGGCAGCATTGGCAATTTGTGTCTGAATGAAATATTAATTAAAAAGAAAAAAGTTGTTTCTGAATTTAATTTTGAAAAAATTGAAGCAACAAAAAAAGAACTTCTTTCATAAGATTGATAAGTTCCTGAATATGTGACAAATGTCACGTTTTAAGCCTCTCACTCCCCGTTCACACTTGTATTTTGGTGAAAATCAAAGGTTAATTGTATGTTATTAAACACAATTAACTTCAACAACGATTGTAAACTTTCATGCGATTGCTTATTTTTGATTTCACTTCGTAAGTAAATAATTGGTTTCGCTTACAATTTAGCAGCCTTTGGTTTTGACAGCGCCAGTTGTTGCTTTTTATGCGAATTTTAAAGAGAAAGGAAATATGATGCAGACAAAAAAACCTGTAGCAAGGGGATTGTACCGCCCTGAATTTGAACATGGGAGTTGTGGTATCGGGTTTGTAGCCAACTTGAAGGGCAGGAAGCAACACAGTGTGATTTCCGATGCTTTGTCGATGCTGGCCCGAATGGAACATCGCGGGGGTACTGGGTTTGATATTAAAAGTGGTGACGGAGCAGGGATTTTATCACAAATTCCACATGAACTTTTCATGGAAGAATGTCCAAAACAAGATATAAAACTACCTCAGTTTGGCGAATATGGCGTGGCCATGATATTCTTCCCTAAGGATGATACAAAACGTTCTGAGTGCAAAGATATAATGGGGCGCAACCTCAAGAAATTTGGATTACCATTTTTAGGGTATCGCAAAGTGCCCGTTGATAATTCTGATTTAGGCCACGACTCATTGGCTACCGAGCCATATGTTCAGCAATTGTTTATTGCTAAACCAGACGGAATGAGCCTTGAAGAATTTGACCGAAAACTTTTCGTTTTCAGAAAATATACTGAACGTTTAGCAAGAGAATCGGTTGCCGGATTAGGCTATAACGGTTTAAATATTATTTCGTGTTCGTATAAAACAATTATTTACAAGGGGCAGTTAACAACCGATCAGGTTTCTTTATATTTTAAAGACCTGACAAATCCGTTGGCTGTAAGTGCGATTGCATTGGTGCACTCTCGCTTCTCTACAAATACGTTTCCTTCCTGGAAACTGGCACAGCCTTTCCGTTTTATCGCGCACAACGGTGAAATCAACACCAATAAAGGTAATATAAACTGGATGCGCGCACGCGAAGTTTTGCTGAAAAGCACAGCTTTTTCGCGTGAAGAACTGGAAATGATTTTCCCGATTTGTGATGTACGCGATTCAGATAGTGCCAACCTGGATATGGTTATCGAAATGCTGGTATTAAGTGGCAGATCTTTACCTCACGTCTTAATGATGTTGATTCCTGAGGCATGGCAAAACGATCCGGATATGGATCAGAAGAAAAAAGAATTCTATGAATTCTATTCTGCCATGATGGAGCCTTGGGATGGTCCGGCTTCGGTATGCTTCACCGACGGAGTTTTGGTAGGTGCAACGCTCGACCGTAATGGCTTACGTCCTTCACGCTATTGCTTAACTGATGATGACACTTTGATTATGGCATCAGAAACAGGTGCAATTGACGTTCCTCACGATAAGGTTAAAATTCGTGGACGATTACAGCCAGGGAAAATGTTTGTTGCCAATTTAGAGCAAGGACGTATTATTTCTGACGAAGAATTGAAAGGTGAAATCTGCTCGAGCCAGCCTTATGGAGAGTGGGTAGATAAAAATATGACTTATCTGGATGATCTTCCATCTATTCCTGATTTGGAACTAAAAGAACCAGATGAGAAAACTTTATTCAGAAGACAAAAAGCTTTTGGATTTACACATGAAGACATTGAAGTGATTTTGAAACCAATGGCTACAAATGGCAGTGAGCCTATTGGATCAATGGGTGCAGATAATCCATTGGCTGTACTTTCTGATCGCCCGGTACATTTAGCACATTATTTTAAACAACTATTTGCGCAGGTAACCAATCCACCAATCGACCCGATTAGGGAACGTATTGTAATGGATTTAAGAACTTATGTGGGTGGTTTTAAAAATATATTGACGGAGTCTGCAGAGCACTGTCGTCGTATTGCAATTCCACAACCGGTATTAACAAACGAGCAGTTGGTGAAACTGGCATATGTCGATCATACGCATTTCCAAACCAAAAAAATCAGTATTGTTTTCCATGCCGATGGCAATGAAGGAACTTTGGAGAAAAAGCTGGAACGTTTATGTCAGTATGTTGAAGATGCAATTGATGAAGCCTATTCAATCATTTTGTTGTCCGACTTCTCAATAAGCACCGACCATGCACCAATCCCCTCGTTACTAGCGGCTTCTGCTATTCACCATCACCTGATACGTGTTGGAAAACGCGGAAAGGCTGATATTATAATAGAAGCCGGCGATGTGCGCGAAGTACATCACTTTGCAACATTGTTGGGTTATGGTGTATCGGCAATAAACCCATATATGGCTATTGACAGCATTAAACAAATGGCTGAAAACGGGTTGCTTGGAAACATTACCAAGGAGCAAGCCATTCAAAATTACGTGAAAGCAATTGGCGGAGGTCTGTTGAAAGTATTCTCGAAAATGGGGATCTCAACTCTGGCATCTTACCAGGGCGCACAAATTTTTGAGGCTGTTGGGTTAAAACAAGAAGTAGTTGACAAATATTTTACAGGAACAGTTAGCCGCATTGAAGGTTTAGGGCTTGATGATATCGCAAAAGAAGCGATGATGAGACATCGTCAGGGATTCCCTACCCGACAAGGAGGTTCAAAAGTTTTAGATCCGGGAGGCGAATACCACTGGAGAAAAGATGGAGAACGTCATTTACTTAGCCCAATGGCTATTCAATTGTTACAGGAAGCTACAAAAGAAAATAAATACGATAAGTATAAAAAATTCTGTGAAGAAGTTGATGAACAGGCGGAAGCTGCTTGTACATTGCGCGGTTTAATGGACTTCAAATCTGATCGTGAACCGATTTCGATTGATGAAGTTGAACCGGCAGAAAATATACTCACCCGCTTTGCAACGGGAGCAATGTCATTTGGTTCAATTTCATGGGAAGCCCATACAACACTGGCTATTGCCATGAATCGCATTGGTTCGAAATCCAACTCAGGAGAAGGTGGTGAAGATCCAATTCGTTACACAAAACTTCCAAATGGAGATGATATGTGTTCTGCTACAAAGCAGATTGCTTCAGGACGTTTTGGAGTAAACAGTTACTACCTGAGTATGGCCAAAGAACTTCAGATTAAAATGGCTCAGGGTGCTAAACCAGGTGAAGGTGGCCACTTACCAGGGCACAAAGTAAATGGCTGGATTGGTCGCACGCGTAACTCTACTCCGGGAGTAGGTCTTATTTCGCCTCCACCACACCACGATATTTATTCGATTGAAGATTTGGCACAGCTAATCTTCGACTTGAAAAACGGTAACCGCGATGCACGTATTAATGTAAAACTGGTTTCTGAAACCGGTGTTGGCACTGTTGCTGCCGGTGTTTGTAAAGCAAAAGCTGATGCAGTGTTGATTTCAGGATACGATGGTGGAACAGGAGCTTCTCCAATTAGTTCGATCAAACATGCCGGGTTACCTTGGGAGCTGGGATTGTCGGAAACACATCAGACTTTGGTGCGTAACCGCTTACGTAACCGTATTGTTGTTCAGTCAGATGGTCAGATGAAAACATCGCGAGACCTGGCAATAGCAACATTACTTGGAGCAGAAGAATGGGGAGTTGCTACAATGGCATTGGTTGTTGAAGGATGTATCATGATGCGAAAGTGCCACAGCAATACTTGTCCGGTTGGAGTTGCAACACAGAACGAAAAGCTACGTGCCAAATTCAGAGGGAATCCTGATCATGTTGTAAACTACTTCGAATTTTTGGTGAATGGTCTTCGCGAAATTATGGCAGAGCTTGGTTTCCGAACTATCCAGGAGATGGTTGGTCAATCACAATGCCTGAGATTCAAAAAGGATATCGATCACTGGAAATACAAAGGATTGGATTTAAGTCCAATTTTATATAAAGAAAAAAGTGGTGAAGAGCACGGTCTGTTTTGCAGCCAGACACAAAATCACCAGATGGAAGAAATCCTTGACTGGGAGTTTGTAAAAGTCGCTGAGAAAGCATTAAAAAATGGCGAAAAAGTTGAGGCAGAATTTGAAATCAAAAACATCAACCGAAGTGTTGGTACGGTTCTGTCGCACGAAGTAACCAAAATATATAAAGGCGAAGGCTTAGCCGATGGAACAATACATTTCAAATTGAATGGTTCTGCGGGACAATCGTTCGGAGCCTTTGTTTGTAAAGGTATTGAACTGGAAGTTGAAGGGGATGCAAACGATTACTTCGGTAAAGGTTTATCCGGAGGTCATTTGTCGATTTACCCGGCTAAAAACGTTCAGTTTATTCCAGAGCAAAACATTATTGTTGGTAACGTATGTTTTTATGGTGCCACTGGAGGCAAAGCCTATATTCGTGGTGTTGCCGGTGAGCGTTTCTGCGTACGTAACTCAGGAGCCGAGGTGGTGGTTGAAGGAATTGGAGACCATGGTTGTGAATACATGACTGGTGGAAAAACTGTTGTCCTCGGTAAAACAGGTCGAAACTTTGGCGCAGGTATGTCAGGTGGTGTGGCTTATGTTCTGGATATTGACGGTACATTCCCCGGGCTGTGCAACATGGGAATGGTTGAACTCGATAAAGTTGAGGATAAGAAAGAGCAGGAAGAATTGAAAGCAATGATTCAGAAACATCAGGAAAAAACGGGTTCATCCGTTGCTGAATATGTTCTTTCGGATTGGAAGGAGACAGTAGGCAAGTTTGTAAAAGTAATTCCTACAGACTACAAGCGTATGCTTACCTATATTGAAAAAGCCCGTAGCACGGGTAAGTACGAGAAGGAGTCGGATATTATTGATGCAGCATTTGACATGCATCTTGCAAACTTGTAACTCATTTTAGAAGAAAAGACATGGGAAAGCCAACAGGATTTTTAGAATATAAAAGAGTTTCCAACCCGACACGTCCGGTTGAGGAACGACTGAAAGATTGGAATGAGGTTTACGTTTTACGCGACAAGGAAACTTGCGAAACACAGGGAGCACGCTGCATGGATTGTGGCATTCCTTTCTGTCACCGCGGAGAATTGTTGCCTACCGGAGCTACAGGATGTCCGGTTTACAACCTGATTCCGGAATGGAACGACTTAATTTACAAGGGACGTTGGAAAGAAGCTTTGGAGCGTTTGCACCACACCAACAACTTCCCTGAATTTACAGGAAGAGTTTGTCCTGCTCCTTGTGAGGCAGGGTGTGTATTGAGCATTAACGAACCTGCTGTAACAATTCACGATAACGAACGCACCATTATTGACAATGGTTTTAAGCAAGGCTGGGTTGTGCCAGAACCCCCTGAGAGCCGCACAGAAAAAACAGTAGCAGTGGTAGGTTCAGGACCTGCAGGATTAGCTGCAGCCGCACAATTAAACAAGGCAGGTCATACGGTTACGGTATTTGAACGCGACGACCGCATTGGCGGATTGCTAATGTATGGTATTCCAAATATGAAACTCGACAAAGATGTTGTTCAACGTCGTGTTGACCTATTAGCAGCTGAAGGCATTATTTTCAAAACAAACATGGAAATAGGTAAAGACATCAGCAGTAAAAATTTGCTTAAAGAATTTGATGCTGTTGTATTGGCAACCGGTGCAACCAAACCTCGCGACTTGAATGTAGAAGGGCGCGAATTGGAGGGAGTACACTTTGCTATGGAATTTCTATCGGCCAATACCAAAAGTTTATTGGATAGTAAACTGGAAGACGGAAAATATATTTCGGCTAAAAACAAAAACGTAATTGTAATTGGTGGTGGCGATACTGGTACCGACTGTGTAGCAACTTCATTGCGTCATGGTTGCAAAAAAGTTACTCAACTTGAGATTATGTCTCAACCACCAAAAAACAGGAACATTGTTGAAAATCCATGGCCCGAATGGCCAGGCAACCAAAAGGTTGACTATGGACAGCAAGAGGCCATTCGCGTTCAGGGGAGAGACCCCCGTAAATATGCCGTAATGACCACTAAGTTTGAAGGCGAAGATGGAAAACTGAAAGCTATCCATACCGTTGAGGTGGAATGGGTTGTGAATGAAAATGGTGGAAGAGTACCCAAAGCAATTCCGGGAACAGAGAAACGAATTGAAGCAGAATTGGTATTGCTGGCAATGGGTTTTTTAGGACCTGAAGACAAAATTGCTGAAGAACTTGGATTGGAACGCGATCGTCGTTCAAATTATAAAGCCGAGGTTGAATACAAGACCAGCATGAAGAGGGTATTTGCCGCTGGTGACTCTCGTCGCGGACAATCGTTAGTGGTTTGGGCCATTAACGAAGGACGTGCCGTAGCACGCGAGGTAGATCTTTACCTAATGGGAGATACAGTGCTACCTTAGTTTTAACAAAAAAAATGATTGAATCACATTGTAATCAATCTTTTCAATCAATGAAGATACAGTGCAGTTTTTTCAGGAGGGCCGGCAACGAAGGATAGTATCCGGAACTAATCACTTTCCCTTGACCAGAACGTGATACCGCTGGTTCCTCCTTTTTTCAAGACTTTATTTTTAAATTTAGGATATTGGGTTTCCGGAATTTTCCGGAGCCCTTTTTCTTTTTGGGCCAAATACTTCAGGCACAAGTATTACCGTATCTACACCATTACTATCAAAGGGATTAATAATCAAGGTGGCTTTTGTTCAACCGGGGCTCAATGCCGCTTCGTGCCTACCGCATAAAGCCCTAATTATTTGCAAACGTTATTTGTTATATTTAGAGAAATCAAAAGTTGCGGTCTTACTTACCAATATTAATAAAAACGCTAGATTTTTATTATAATCTAACTCTTCGTATTCAAGTCCAAGTTTTTTTATGTTTGAATAGTAGTTTTTAATTTTTCGGTAATAATGTTGAGCTTAAAATGGAATGGGCTTTTTGAACGTTTTTAAGATTTAATTCATGATTGTCAATAAGATCA
>JBFFMM010000003.1:0-41489 GCA_041554075.1 Draconibacterium sp.
CTTCACTTTCATCAACACCTAATTTATCAACGATTATTGCTTTTACTTTTGCTGCAACGTCAGACATAATTCTTAATTTTAATTAATACTAAATTTTGTTTTAAATAATTCGCTGCAAAGTAATACATTTACGATCTAAATCTCCAAGAAAAAAATTAAAAAAGATGTTAACAGAGGGACATATATGATATACAACCCTCTAAATTAGAACGTTTTATTCGAATGTTCAAATATTTAAAGAAATGTTAAAATGAGTAAAAAGAGGATAGTAATATTTGCTTCTGGATCAGGATCTAATGCACAAAATATATTTGATTACTTTTCTGATAATGAAATGGTTATTGTGGATTCTTTGTGGGCAAATAAGTCGGATGCGTATGCTTTAAAACGGGCAGAAAAGTATGGCATTGAAGCCTTCGTTTTTAACCGTCAGGAGTTTTATAATACCAACAAACTTGTTGAAATATTAAGAAATCGTAAAGTGGATTTAATCGTTTTGGCGGGATTTTTATGGTTAATTCCTGATAATCTGATAGAAAGCTTCCCAATTATAAATATACATCCTGCATTATTGCCAAATTATGGTGGTAAAGGAATGTATGGAATGAAAGTTCATCGCGCCGTTGTGGAGAATAAAGAAAAGGAATCGGGTATTTCTATTCACTTTGTTAATGAAAAATACGACGACGGTAAATTAATATTTCAGGCAAAATGCGAAGTTTCAGAAAATGATACTCCGGAGATGGTTGCTGAAAAAGTGCATCAGTTGGAATATAAACATTTTCCAAGTGTTATCGAGCAAGTACTTATTGGGGACAAATAACTCTGATTCTGTTTATAGTTTATTAGTCTTTTGGTCAAATCAGGTTAATAAATTCTACAATTTAACATATCGTGTTAAATAATGTTAAGTACATGTAAACAGGCATATCATTAAAATTATCTTTGCTTTATGAGTCGAAAAATGCTAATTACATTAATTGTTCTGATGGCAGCTGTGCTTTCGGGTTTAATATTGGTTCAGACTACAATGATCAAGTCTGCATCTGATATTCGTGAAGAGCAATTTAATCAATTGGTGCTAAATGCACTGGATTTGGTTGCGACTCAACTGGAACTTGATGAGCAACGATTGGCGCGCGAATATGCGAGGAGGGGAGTAATGCCGGGAGAAAAAGATGCCAGTAGTGTTATTAGTAATGTTTTTCCGAGAAACAGTTCAGCCAAAGGAATTTTGAACTTTGAGTTGAGCTATTCAGGGAATAGCATTTACGGTTCTTTTGAAGAAAAGTATGATGTTCAGCTGGTTGATACAGCCAAGATAAATGGTTCGGTAGGGATTCAGCGTTTTATGGAACAGAACCTGGAACAACAACGAAGAATGAAACAATGGCTGCGCGACGTGAACTGGATGAACTACGAAATATTTTTGGAAGACAGAGATGTCACCGAACGAATTGATTCGGCCCGGTTAAATATGTTTCTGAGAAATGCCATGGCACAAACGAATATCGATCTTGAATACAAGTATGCAATTAAAAACTCTTCTTTAGCGAAAGAAACTATTATTTATGGCGATCCAGAATACAAACCCGGCAAACGAGAAGAGTTTTCACAATTGCTTTTTCAGAACGATTATAATGGTTCGAAACCCAATTATCTGAATATTTACTTTCCACACAGAAGAGCTTATTTGGTGAGGCAAACAGGTTTAACAATTATTCCAACCATAATATTAACCGGCTTGTTAATTGGTATTTTTGTTTACACTTTAATGGTAATTTTCCGTCAGAAGAAGCTTTCGAATATTAAAAACGACTTTATCAATAACATGACTCACGAGCTGAAAACACCGATTTCAACCATTTCGTTGGCCAGCCAAATGTTGCAAGACGGAAGTATTACAAATACTCCGGCAACTATTGCACACGTTTCAAAAGTTATTAGTCAGGAAAGTAAACGTCTGGGTTTTCAGGTAGAGAAAGTGCTTCAAATGGCCGTTTTTAACGAAGGACGATTAAAATTAAAATTACGTGAATTTGATGTAAATAGGATGATTAAAACCGTAATCAGTAATTTTGAGTTGCGGGTAAATAATAAAAACGGAACATTAAGCACTGAAATTCTGGCTGAAAATTCAATTGTTAAGGGCGATGAAGTGCATATTACAAATGTTATTTTTAACTTGCTTGACAATGCTATGAAATATAGTAATGAAAAACCCGAAATAAAAGTGAGTACTGAAAATCAGAAAAATCAGGTAGTTATTTCGGTGCAGGATAACGGAATTGGGATACCCAAAGAACATCACGCACAAATTTTCGATCGTTTCTATCGGGTTCCAACCGGCAATGTTCACGATGTGAAAGGTTTTGGTTTGGGATTGAGTTATGTAAAAAAAATTGTTGACTTACATAACGGCACAATTCGGGTAGAAAGCGCATTAAATAAAGGAACAAAGTTTAAAATATATTTCCCACAAATAAATAATTAAGCATGGAACAAAAAACAAAATTATTACTAGCAGAAGACGATGAGAATTTAGGCTTATTGTTAAAAGAATATTTGGTAGCCAAAGGTTTCGATGCCGATTTATATCCTGACGGCGAAGCTGCCTATAAAGGATTTATGAAAGAGCATTACGACATTTGTATTTTAGATGTTATGATGCCCAAAAAGGATGGCTTTACACTTGCCAAGGATATTAAAATTGTAAATGCAGAGATTCCTGTTCTGTTTTTAACCGCTAAAAATATGAAGGAAGATGTACTGGAAGGTTTCAAACTGGGAGCCGACGATTACATTACCAAACCTTTTAGTATGGAAGAACTGATTATGCGGATTGAAGCCATTTTGCGTCGTACTTCGCAAGAAGGACAGGCAAGTTCGCAACAAGTTTTTACTTTGGGTAAATTTTCATTCGATACCAGGAAACAAACACTTTCAGAAGGTGAGGAGTCGGTAAAATTAACAACTAAAGAATCGGATCTTTTGAAATTGCTTTGCCAAAATGCCAATAAAGTTTTGGAGCGTAATTATGCCTTAAAATCAATTTGGATCGACGATAATTATTTTAATGCCCGTAGTATGGATGTGTACATCACCAAACTACGTAAACATTTAAAAGAAGAACCTTCGGTTGAAATTATCAATGTTCACGGCAAAGGCTATAAATTAATTGTATGATAGAGCCTGTTTTTCAGTGAAAATGTGAATTACATGTAATAAAACAAAAATGCCCGGATTATTTGTAATCCGGGCATTTTTTATGATGTTGTATTTTTACTAATCAAGCTTTAAAACAGCGAGGAAAGCTTTTTGAGGTACTTCCACATTTCCGATCTGTTTCATTCGTTTTTTACCCTTTTTCTGTTTTTCCAATAATTTACGTTTTCGGGTAATATCGCCACCATAACATTTTGCAGTTACATCTTTACGAACAGCTTTTACGGTTTCGCGTGCAATAATTTTTGCCCCAATGGCAGCCTGAATTGCAATGTCAAATTGCTGTCGTGGAATTAATTCTTTCAACTTTTCACACATGCGTCGTCCAAATGGAGCAGCGTTATCAAAATGAATTAATGTTGACAGAGCATCTACCATTTCGCCATTTAAAAGAATATCCAAACGCACCAGTTTGGCTGGTTTGTAACCATTCATATGGTAATCGAAAGATGCATATCCTTTTGATATACTTTTGAGTTTATCATAAAAATCGAATACAATTTCACCTAAAGGAATGTTAAAAACCAATTCGGCACGCTCCGAGGTGAGATAGTTTTGGCTCACCAACTCGCCACGTTTATCGAGACACAAATTCATTACCGGACCAATAAAATTAGATGCAGTAATTATATTTGCCCGAATATAAGGTTCGTCAATTTCTTCAACGGTTGTTGAAGCTGGCATCCCTGATGGATTATATACGGTTACTGTAGTGCCATTAGTTAAATGCGCCTGGTACGAAACGTTAGGTACGGTGGTAATCACATTCATGTCGAATTCACGATCCAGTCGTTCTTGTATAATTTCCATGTGCAACATTCCAAGGAATCCGCAACGGAATCCAAATCCAAGTGCTGCTGATGATTCCGGCTCAAAAGTTAGCGATGCATCATTTAGCTGAAGTTTATCCATTGCATATCTCAGATCCTCGTAATCTTCGGCATCAATTGGATAAACACCGGCAAAAACCATAGGTTTTACTTCTTCGAAACCGTCGATCGCTTCTTTGCAAGGATTTTTTACATGTGTTATGGTATCTCCAACTTTTACTTCTTTGGCTGTTTTTATTCCTGAAATAATATAACCTACGTCACCCGGACCTAAAACATCTTTTGGAGCTAGTCCAAGTTTTAAGACCCCAACTTCGTCGGCAAAATATTCTTTTTCGGTTGCAACAAATTTCACCAGATCTTTTTTGCGAATTTCGCCATTCATAATTTTGAAATACGCAATAATTCCACGAAAAGAGTTAAATACTGAGTCGAAAATAAGTGCCTGAAGTGGTGCTTTTGCATCGCCTTTCGGATGTGGAACTTTCTTTATAATACTTTCAAGAATTGCTTCCACTCCCTCTCCTGTTTTCCCGCTGGCACGAATAATATCTTCCTGGTCGCAGCCAATTAAATCGATTATTTGCTCCTCTACTTCATCGGGCATTGCGTTGGGTAAATCCATTTTGTTGAGAATAGGAATAATTTCCAAATCATTCTCAATGGCCAGATATAAATTAGAAATGGTTTGCGCCTGAATTCCTTGGGTGGCATCTACGATAAGTAATGCCCCTTCGCAAGCGGCAATTGAACGCGAAACTTCGTACGAAAAGTCAACATGCCCGGGAGTATCAATCAGGTTAAGTTTATATTCAGTGCCTTCATACAGATAATCCATTTGAATGGCATGACTTTTTATTGTAATTCCACGTTCCTGTTCCAGCTCCATGTCATCAAGAACCTGAGCGTGCATATCTCTTTCGCCTACTGTTTTTGTGAACTCCAAAAGTCGGTCGGCTAATGTACTTTTACCATGATCAATGTGTGCAATTATGCAAAAATTTCGAATTTTCTCCATTTACTACCTCTTAACAACCATTCTTTAAAATGGTTTCTTTTAAATTTTTCGCAAAGATATTTAATTTTTGAGATTTAATGGGTTAAGTCTCTGTTTGGCAAGTGTTTTTATTTTTCTGTGCAAATATTTGACATTCATTTAAAAATGCTTGAAGCTGAATGTGTTGAAATCACTTTCGCATAGAATTTATTAAACGATTTACAACGCAATGGTCAAAATTGATAAGCATATCTCTTAATAAATGTTAAAACCGATTAATATGGCATCAGATTTTTCGCAAAAATACATTTTGGCATGGAGTTTGTAAAATAATATTTAGTCATGAAAACAATTAAACGTGAAAATTTGATTTGATTCGCGTTTCAGAAAACAGAATAAAATACTTCACAGCAATATGCTGTTTTTTCATAAGTTTGGTTTAGTTAGGTTTAGTTTGAATCCCGGTAGCAGAGGCACCGGGATTTTTCATTTATGCTTCCTTCTTTTTGAAATATTCTACTTCTCCGGTTAAAGCAATGTCTCGAACTTTATCAATTAAAGCCAATTTTTGTTCATCAGTTAGTTTAGAAAACGATCTGGCTAAAGCGATTTTTTCGCGCATGTAGGTTGCATTCTCATTTCCAGAAATAAGCACTGTTACAGGCAACGACCAAACAAAGTGCATGGCTTCTTTTATATTTAAGTAGTTAGGAATCAATGGGTCGTCAGAAGTCCAGTTTGATTTTTATTTTTTAGCAAAAAAACGTCCATCTGCTAATGATTTAATGGCCAGAATCCCCATGTTTCTATCCAATGCCGGAGGAATAACATTTTCGGTGAAACTATAATAGCTTTGATCAAGCACGTTAACCGGCATTAAAACCGTATCGAAAATATCACTGTCTTTGGTACGGTCGAGCATGTGGGTATGTGCAAAAGGATTTTGGTGTCCTGTAAATCCAAGGTATTTTACCTTGCCTTGTTGCTGTGCTTTTAAGAGTACCTCCAAAACACCTTCTTCTATTCTGCTGTCAACATCTTGCGGAGTTGTAATGGAATGCACCTGAAATAAATCGAGTTGATCGACTTTTAGACGACGCAAAGAGCCCTCTAAATGTTCCTGTACCGTTTTGGCATTTTTCCCCGTCGATTTTGTCATAAGGAAAATAAGGTCGCGATACTTTGGAGTCAGATACTTTCCGTAACGATCTTCACTCACTCCTTGTGAGTAGCTTTCAGCTGTATCGAAAAAACGAACACCACCTTCAAGAGCAGCTTCAATCACTTCCTGTGCATCACGTTCTGTTGTCCATCCAATATGGTATCCGCCGGTTCCAAGCATGGTTACAAATTCGCCCGTTCTGCCCAGTTTTCTTTTGGGTAAAACTTCTCCAAGTCTGTCGTTTAATGATTCATTAGCAAAAGATGTGCTTGCCAATGAAATTCCGGCTGTAGCTCCAGCCAACGATTTTAGAAATGTTCTTCTGTTAGCCATAATAATTTAGTTTAAAAATTAGTTTATTAAGGTACAAAAAAAACAGAAGAACTGAATTGTTGGACAATTGTAATTGTGCTTTGTAATGCCCAAAAGGGAAATAAATAGACTTAACAATTGCGCTTTGTTACTTACTTCTTTTCTTTCTCCCTGTTCTCCAAACGATATTCATCTTTTTCTTTACTCTCACGAATCATGTCTTCCTTGTTGTCCATAATGGGTGATTCTTCCAGTGCTTTCCAGTCAAAATTTTCATCAAAAGGATCCAAGGCTTTTTGAGGTTCAAAAATTCTTGCATCAACCGGAACAGCTTTGTAAGGTTCGTAGTTTGGCGTTTCAGTAAAAAAATCGGCAAGATCTGTTGCTCCTGCATCATACTGATTTAAATAGGGCATTCCAAGAATATTCCAGAACGTTTTAAAAATACTACCGAAACTATAATGGTGGTGACTTACATAATCTTTTTTCACCCAGGGCGAAACAAGCATTAGGATACTACGATGAGCATCAATGTGATCGACACCATTTTGTGCATCATCTTCAGTAATAACAATCAGCATATTTTCCCAGTAGGGAGTGTGCGAAAGGAATTCAACAATTCTTCCAACAGCCAAATCGTTGTCAGCCATATAACTTTCCCGGAAGGGATATCCTGCTTCCGGCCGGTCTCCTGCACCATGGTCATTTGGAATAATCACCGTCATAAAAGCCGGCATGGTGTCCTGTCCGTTTAACCACTTATCTGTAAATTCCTTTTTGAATTGATCAATCCGGAATTGATCGGGTATTGCAGTATTGTATGTGGGATATTTTTTTGACGTACGGTTCCAGATTGGTTGGGGTAGGGGATAATTAATGTAATGTCGAATACCTTCGTATTTGTATTGTTGTTCGTAAATTCCCGGTTCGAACATAATACTAAATCCAAAGTTGTAAAAGTCGATATTATTACGTTCCAAATGATCCCACATGGAACCGGCCTCGTTGTAGTCCTCGGGGTAAATGGCGCCGGCAGCTCCATTCATAGCATAAACACCGGGGGCTTTCGAATTAAAATCGAAAGAACGATTTCCTCCGTAACTAGCTGCTGTGCATGTTTCGCACCATTCGTTCGGATAGGTATTTACCAGCCAGCGATGACCGTCGGCAGAGACATCAGAATCCACATAAAAATTATCGGAAATGGCAAAATCATTGGCTATTTGCAGGTGGTTTACCATAATATCGGCGTTTTCAACGGAAGCTGTTTTTTTGTAATTGCTGAATGAAACTCCTTCGCCATATCTCGCCAACATTGGATCTCCCTTCCCTTTTTCAACTTGTCCCAAAACTTCGTCGTAAGTGCGGTTTTCTTTCGAAATAAAAACAATGTGTCTTATCGGACTTTCTTTTTCTCCCGGATAAAGTGGAACCGGATTGTTTTTTCGGAATGCAAATTTTTCTGATGAAGCTTTTTCAAAATTAAAATTGTTGGAAATTACCTGTTTGGTGTATTCCATTAATTTTTCATCCGACGGAATATCCAAAATCTGTACCGTTCCTTTCATTAGCGAACCGATGTAACTTCCTTCCGGGCCGCGGTTAAACGATTCGCCTCCGTTTGGGCCACTGCCAAAACCTTTGGCGTTAGAAACAATCAACTTTTTGCCGTTATTACTTACCTCCAGTTTTGCCGGGAACCAGCCGGTTGGGATGTATCCAAGAACATTGAGTTTTTGTGCATCAATTACAGCTACTGCATTAATTCCTGAACAAGCTACATATAAACGCTGGTCGTCGGGGGAGAGCGCCAACCCAAACGGAATTACACCTCGAAATTGTTTAATACGTGCATCGGGTTTTAAATAAATGGTATTTACAACGGTATCTTTTTCAATTGAAATAACCGAAATATTGTCGTTGGTGCCGTTGGTTACAAATACATAATCATCGGTAGCCACAAGTGAATTTGGACTGGCTCCTCCAACTGCCGGAATTCCTTCAACCATAGCGCCTACCAGGTTGCCGGTTTTGGTTTTTGCAATTACTTTTGGTTCGTTGGGATTTTCAATATTCACCGTAAAAACGGAAAAAGCTTCAGGAGAATTCATTTCACCCAAAGCGGGAATCTTTAAGCTGTCAGTGTCAATTCCTTCTTGCATTTCTTTACTTCCGTATGCAAAAGCCGGATATTTCATCGCTTTTTCTTCCACATTGTCTTTGGTAATGCCTTCTATTAAACTGTATTGAAACATGCCCACATTGGCAACGTACACTTTCTTTCCGTCGGGCGAAAGACAAATCCCAAAAGGGTAGCGACCAACCGGAACGTTGTGTTCCAATGTTTTTGTTTCAGTATCAATCATCATCATCCTGAACCCGATTTGATCAACGGCATAGAGTTTTTTACCATCTTCTGATAGTATTAAATCACCAATGTAACCGTGAGTGTAATCTGCATCATCTGATTGAAAGGAGCAGTCAATAAAACCTTTCTTTTCTCCGGTTTTCAGATCAAAAATGAATACTTTGTTTTCTTGTCCGCCAGCCACATAAACCACGCTGTTGTCTTTCGAAACGGCCAGCCCCATAAAAACTGACGCTAAAACACCTTTGTCGGTAGCTGGTCCGGGTGGAATTTGTTGAACTTCAGGATTTTCTGAAAGTATATTTCTGATAATTGTTATGGAAAGCGGACTTGTGCCGGAGTTGGCGGTTATTGCAGTATTCCCGTCAGGACTTAAAGTAAGGCCGTAAGGATGTGGCGCGACTACAATACTTTTGCCAGCAGGAGTGAGCAACCTGCCATTGGGAATAATTGTTGTTCCTGTTTTGTTAATTTCTACATAACGTTCTCCAGCTGGTGCTGTAACAATCCAGGGATCAGGAATATTTTTTATGTTGCATAATGAAAGAAATGCAATGGCAAAAAGAAAAAGGAGAGTAGTTTTCATTTGATTGTAAAAAATAGTTTGCATAAAGATACAAAGAGCTGTGGTTAAAAACATGTTAAATCACATTGTGTTCGATTAATTTTTGCTTGCGATGGTAGCAGAGAATAGTGACAGAATTACATTATTTTGCAGTTCCAGATTAGAGCAAAAGTCACATCGGTTTTAAGGATGGATGATATATTTACCAATTGTCATTTATTGCTAGCTGAATCTTTTAAATTTGTAGTACAACTAAAATCCAATAAAATGAGTAAAGCAAAAGAACTTGCAAAAATGATTGACCATTCTATTCTGCATCCTACAATGACGGATGAAGATTTAAAACGAGAATGTGAAGTAGCAGCAAAATACAATGTTGCATCGGTTTGTGTAAAACCTTATGCAGTAAAACAAGCAGTTGAATTATTAAAAGGAAGTGATGTTCTGGTGGGTTGCGTAATCGGTTTCCCGGCAGGAAATTCAGCTATTGAAGCAAAGGTTTTTGAAGCTCGTACAGCTTGCAAAGATGGAGCGGTTGAAATTGATATGGTAATTAATATCGGAAAAGCCTTGCAGGGAGATTGGGAATATATTGAGGAGGAAATTGGAGCTATTGCTAAAACGTGCCATAACAATGGAGCTATTTTGAAAGTGATTTTTGAAACAGATTTCGTTTCGAAAAAGGAGGACATTGTAAAACTGTGCCAGATTTGTACAGAAGTTGAGGCTGACTATGTGAAAACATCTTCGGGATTTGGTTTTGTAAAAGGGGCTGATGGAAAATATAGTTATACCGGAGCCACAATCGAAAACCTAAAACTAATGCGGGCGAATAGTGGTCCAAATGTAAAAGTGAAAGCTGCCGGTGGGGTTCGAACTTTAGATGGACTTCTTGCGGTTCAGGAAGCGGGCTGTGCTCGCTGTGGCGCAACTGCCACTATTGCTATCATGGAAGATGCCTTCATTCGCTTTGGGAAATAATGGATTGATAATCTTCCCAAGAGAGAAACGAAGTATTCAGATATGAAAAAGATTGTAGTACTTGGTAACTCTAATGTTGATTGTTAGGTTTACTTTTTAACAATCTTGTAAGTATTTACTTTGTTATTTTTAGCAATTACTTTCAATATATAAATACCACTTTTTTGATCCGACAAATCAAATTCACGTGTCCCGCCAGATTCTGGATTTATTTGTTGTATTAAAGTGCCTTGAATGGAATAAAGAGAAATGCTTTGGATCGATTCGTTTGAAGAAACGGAAATTCGGTTTGTTGTTGGATTTGGATATATTTTTAAATTCTCTATTTCAATTTTAGTTGCAGCCAAAACAAGTTTTCCTCCGTTTTGCTCAAATCGGTAAGCAAATTGTTGGTAGTACTGGTTGGTAATATCGGCATTGTGAATAATCAATGTATTTTCATCGTTTCTGTCGTTGGCAGAATTGCTCCAGTTGTGGCTTCCGGTAATTACCTGTGGATCGGATGTTGTTTCCTTTGCATCGATAATAGCCATTTTATGGTGTAGCATTGCATTGGCTATATCATCAAAAATATATTTACCCGAAGGCAACGCACTTAAAATTGTGTTTACGGCTTCTGTGTTATCTTTTTCGTCGTCGGTAATTACATTTACTTCTGCTCCGCGACTTTGTGCATCCATAATGGCATTGGCTAAATCGGGGCGGGTAATCAACATGGTTTGCACGTCGAGTGTGTTGTCGGCAGTAGCAATGGCGCTAATTAGTTTTTGGTTGGTATTGTCCGATGGACTAAAATAACACTCAACACGATTCCCTCCGATTCGCAATTCGTGAGGTGTGTTGTTTGTTTTTTCATCTCCAAACTTTGCATTGCTTGCATTGGGTTGAGTACTTTGACTACCCCACATTTCTTCAAACTCAATTTCATATGTTTTTGCCAGCGATTGATCCTGAATAAAAATCATGTTATTAGCATCGGAAAATAACTGCGTTTCTGTAAGGTTTGTCGATCCCGACCAGAGCCAGGCTTTTTCAGCATTTACTGAGTTTCCATCAAAAATGGCAAATTTATTGTGCATAATTCCACCTTCGGAAACCTCTGGATGCTCGAGTACCGGTATTGCTGAATTTAAATCGTTAATGCTGTAGTGGCTTGTCCTTCCACAGGTAATCACACGAATTGAAACGCCTCGGTTGTGAGCTGTGTTTAAAGCATTACTAATTGTGTTGTTATCAAAATTGTAGATACATAAATCAATTGATTCTTCTGCTCGGTTAATATATGCCGCTAAAGTATCTTCCATAAAATTGCCAATGTCGTGTGCCTCAGTTACGGTTGCCAAAGTGTTGTCAACCGAGGTATTAAAATAAACATTGATTTTACCTGAAGAATTCGATTCGGTTACATACGCATTAATGGACGAAAAAACGGTATCGCTTTCAAGTACCATAAAAGCTTGTGCATAAATTATTTCTGAGGGCTGCAAATCTGTGATTTCAGCAATGTGGGTATTTACATCGTCCGAAGTGGTTGAATCTCCCTCCTTGTAATTGGTTAAACTACTGGTTTTATTTTCACTTCCATACCGAACAAATGGGGATGCACCGTTGTCAGTAGTCCACCCAAGTGTAATTGTATTTTGACTTAAATCAATTAAATTAATTGCCGAGGTGAAATTTACCGCATTAGCCGAAATGAAATCATTTATATCTCGGGGAAGTAACTGGTATCCATTTCTTGTGTCGTTGTCATTGTATGAATATTGCGAGCAAATGGCAATAACACTAAATTTTCCTGAAGGTATGGGTTGCCCAACTAATGAACTACTTGAACTTATTCTTAATTCTCCGGTGGTCGATCCATCGGTAAAGGAGTAGTTTGTATTTCCGGCAAAAGTGCCACTTTCGTTTTTAAATTCAACTAAATTTATTTGTACCAGTTGTCCTTCGTAGTCTTCGCCCATTTGGCTGATTGTTAGAATTTTTGGTGCCGGAAGAGAATGATTTGACGAGTGAGTAACTATTGACTGAATAGGATCAAGTTCGAGTAGGTTATTGTATTCTTTTAATGTCCCTGTTACCGAAATTGAATCTCCTCGTTTTATGCTTGCCAATGAATTTTCATTTTTCTCATATGCAGCAATCCCTGCTGTTATATCCTGTAGATACCTTATGTCTTGTAGTTCATTCCCGTTAGTTACAATTCCGGAAACCGTAACTGTAGCCCCGATATTTTGGCGACGTGCATCTTCGATTGTGTTTTGCGCTAACAGTTGATTGGCAGTAATAATCAACAAGAAAATAGATAGAATTCTCACAACTCTCTGTTTTTAATTTGGCAACGAAAGTAAGAATTTATGGGGTGAATAATATTGATAAATTGTTAAAATGGAAATAAAACCTAGTTTTTTGAAACGATTAGTTTTTTAACTACCTTTTTTTTATCTGAATTTATTACCTGTATCAAATAAAGTCCGTCAGGAATATCATTCAGTAAAAGCTCCGTTTTATAGGTTGGAAATTCATATTGTTTCCTTAGTACCTGTTTGCCGGTAATGTTGGTTAGCGTTACTTCTGTTATTTCGTTTGAGTTAAAATCCACCGTTACTTTACTGTTCTTGCAAGGATTTGGATAAATCTTCAATTCTGCTTCAATTTTTTCTTTTTCCGATGTTGAAAGGTTCCAGCTGCTTTGTGCAAATGCCGGAAGTAGTAATAGAACCATTAAAACTGCAAGTATATATTTTTTCATAGCTAACTTGTTTAATTGTTTTCCTGCTGAGGAGTTACAAATAACATGCCTCTTTTAAACAAGACAATAAAAAGGGGGAATAGTTGCAATAAATTAACTGAATAAATTTAATGCAGCCTCTAGATCCTCAGGAGTATCAATGCCAATAGATTGAGAGTAGGTTTCAGCTGTTTTTATTTTGTAGCCATTTTCGAGCCAGCGCAATTGTTCTAACGATTCGGACAGTTCCAGTTTGCTCTGGTTTAATTTTGTAATTTCCTGAAGTATGTCGGCTTTAAAAGCATACATTCCAATGTGTGCCCAAAAATCATTCTTTGTAAGCCAGTCTTTTTCTTCTGCTCCGCGAATATAAGGAATAGGAGAGCGGCTAAAGTAGAGTGCATTGTTCTTTTCATCAATAACAACTTTTGGCCGGTTCGGATTAAAAAGCTCTTCGGTTGAACCTATCTTTTTTACCAGTGTCGCAATTTCTGTATATGACTCGAAACATGATTTTAACAATTCAATTTGTTCGCCCTGAATAAAAGGCTCGTCACCTTGAATATTTATTACCACATCAAATTTTGTTGTGACCGAAATTTGCATGGCAGCTTCGGCACAGCGGTCGGTACCACTTTGGTGTGTTGCTGAGGTTTTTACCACTTTCCCTCCAAAAGCTTCAACTGCATCAAAAATCCGGTCGTCATCGGTAGCTACAAAAACGTCATCCAAAGCCTTCATTGCATTTTCGTACACCCATTGAATCATTGGTTTTTCTTTTATCATCACCAATGGCTTCCCAGGGAAACGGGTTGATTCATAGCGGGCAGGAATAATTCCAATAAATTTCATAAAACTAAGATTTGAGTACAAAGTTTAAGTACCGGGGAAAGATCTGTTGACTCAGATTTCCGGTGTCAAAGATAATAATCATAAAATGATTTTAAAGTCTTGTTTTAGATTGTAATTATTTGGTACTTCTTAGGCCTAATAATTTGTGAAAAAGAATAAAAAAACTTAATTGTAAGCCACGAATTCCCATAGCCAGCGAAAAATTGTAAATTTGCAAATTGTTGATATCAAGAAAACATGGATGTACAAGCGATAAAACAAAGGTTTGAAATTGTAGGAAACACCGCCGGATTAAACCGTTCGATAGAAGTTGCCGTGCAGGTAGCACCAACCGATTTGTCGGTTTTGGTAATTGGCGAGAGTGGTGTTGGTAAAGAAATATTTCCCCAGATAATTCATCAGTTTTCGAGCAGAAAACATGGGAAATACATTGCTGTTAACTGCGGTGCAATTCCGGAGGGAACAATAGATTCGGAATTATTTGGCCACGAAAAGGGTGCTTTTACCGGAGCTTTAGCCGACCGGAAAGGTTATTTTCAGGAAGCCGATGGTGGAACCATTTTTCTGGATGAAATTGGTGAATTACCGATGTCGACGCAAGCTCGTTTGTTGCGTGTTTTGGAAACCGGAGAGTTTATTAAAGTGGGGTCGTCGCAAGTTATAAAAACAAATGTACGCGTAATTGCGGCAACCAATGTTAACATTCCCACAGCAATAGAAGATGGCAAATTTAGGGAGGATTTATACTACCGATTAAATACTTTACCCATTGCTGTTTTGCCTTTGCGAGAACGAGCTGACGACATAAATCTGTTGTTTCGGAAATTTGCCCGCGATTTTGCTGAAAAATACCGGATGCCACCGGTTCGTTTAAGCGAAGAGGCCCGAGCCGTTTTGGTAAATTACAGGTGGCCCGGAAACGTAAGACAGTTAAAAAATATTACCGAGCAAATTTCAATTCTTGAACAAGAACGTGAGGTTACCGGCGATGTATTGCGAAATTATTTGCCGGCTGACGGTTCGAAAAATTTGCCTGCCCTTTTTTCAAAATCCGAAGAGAATAAATCGTTTGCGAACGAGCGGGAAATACTTTACAAAGTGCTTTTCGATATGAAAAACGATATGACAGAGTTGAAAAAGCTGGTACTCGACTTAATGGAAAGTCGCGATACTCCAATTACCCGCGATCAGGCTCAAATATTCCGAAATTTATACAATAACGATGACGGTAGTTTTGCGCCAAAGGAATCGGTGCAAAATCCAATTCATATTACTCCGGTTGACAAAGAAAATATTCAGGATACCGAAGAATTTGTGGAAGAATCGCTTTCTTTGGCCGACAAAGAAATTGAGCTGATTAAAAAGGCTTTAGATAAACACCGGGGAAAACGAAAATATGCGGCGCAAGAACTGGGTATTTCGGAACGTACACTGTACCGAAAAATTAAGGAATACGAAATAAAAGGATAATTTATGTTGAAACGAATTGTTAGTTTTTCCATAGTAATTTTGTTGGGAGTGTTGGTATTCTCATCGTGTCAGGTAAAGTATAATTTTACAGGATCGAAACCTATGGTGCTGGAAAAAACGTTTACCGTATATTATTTTCCCAACAGAGCCAGGTTAATCAATCCAACTTTAAGCCAGAGTTTTACCGAACAACTACGCGAGAAAATGCAACGCCAAACTTCATTGAACGAAATATCGGAAAATGGAGATATTGAGTTTGAGGGGCAAATTACGGGTTATGAGTTCAGACCAATGTCGATTCAGAAAGATGATCTTTCTGCCCAAACACGGCTTACTGTTACAATAAAATTGAAGTACACTAACCACAAAGTTCCTGATGATAGTTTTGAGCAATCGTTTTCGGCTTACGAAGATTTTGATAGCAGTTTACCAATAAGTAGTGTAGAAGAAGAACTTACTTCAGAAATTATTAAAAAACTAAACGACGATATTTTTAATGCAACCATAGCAAACTGGTAAAATGGAGAAAGAGCAATTTTATAGCCATTTGCAAAACACCGACCAGCTAAATGAAAAAACGCTGGAAGGGTTGAAAAATCTTACTGAAGAATTCCCGTGGTTTCAGGCAGGTTGGATGTTGTATTTAAAGAATTTGAAAAATTGTAATGATCCGGCTTACGACATCATTCTAAAAAAAGTTGCTATAATTGTGCCTGAGCGGAAAAATCTTTTTAAGTTTTTGAATTCAGAATTGCCAACTCAACAGTTAAGTATTGAGAAACTTAAAGCCGCCTCTTCATTGTATCAATTAAAAGGAGATGCCGCCGGAAACGATTCGCTTATTGATCGGTTTTTAAGTTCAGGTTCGTCAATCATTAGGAAAAACCCTGAAACAGGAGATGTTACTGAAAATAAGAAATTTCTGGAGAAGTCGGTGGCTGAAAATGATGAGATTATTACCGAAACACTTGCTACCATTTATTTCCAACAAAAAAACTACGAAAAAGCACAGCAAGCTTATCAAAAATTAAGTTTGAAATATCCGGAAAAAAGTGTTTACTTTGCAGCCCGGATTAAAGAAATTGAAGTATTAAAGAATAATAACTAGAAGAAGATGTATATTTTAATCACCGTTTTATTATTGATCGTTTGTGTCCTTTTGGTACTAATAGTGTTGGTGCAAAACTCAAAAGGTGGAGGTTTAGCAAGTAACTTCCAATCGTCGGGACAGGTAATGGGTGTACGAAAAACAACCGATTTTCTTGAAAAAGGAACATGGTTTCTAGCAGGTGCTCTATTATTTTTATCAGTAGTAGGTGCAGGTTTTATTCCTCGTCAGCAAGATGGCGTTGACCAAAGTCGTGTTCAGGAACAAATCGAAACTGCTGTTGATCCAACTCAGGTTCCATCGTTCCCAACTACAGCTCCTGCGGCAGCAGAAGAAACTCCTGCAACAGATGATGGAGGAGAGCAATAAGAAAGAATTTTTACAAGATAGTTCAGGCCATTCGATTTATTTCGGATGGCTTTTTTGTTTATAGGAAGTTGAACCGTTATAGTAAAAAGGATTGGATTATTTTTCTAAGCATGTTCAGTGGTTTTTCGAATATGTATTGTAATGTCTTCAATAAGCATAATAACATATCTTTCCTGTTGAAACTGAAATCCTCTGGTGGAAAATTGCAGATCCTTCATTTCAAGTTGATTGTTTTTGTTGAAAAACGGTCGGGTAATCTGCTCCTTAAAAATTTCCTTATTGTTTAAATACGACTCCATTCCGGCCAATCGTAAATCGCAAGTAGAACATTTCGATGTCTTCCCACAATCTTTGGCTTCTTCTATTTGGTAAGCGCATCCAATTGCTTCACCACAGCGCATATATAATAAGTCTTCATCTGCTTTGTTCGAGAAAATAGTTTTAATGGCATTATTAAATGCCTGAAGTTTTAATTCTCTGTCGAGTAATAGAACGCAACTGGAGATATTGTTGAGTACAATATTTAGAAACTCACTGGAATTGGCAAGCATTTCAAAGCTATGATTGGCCATTGTTCGATTGGGCAGCATGTTGTTGGTTTTTGTAATTCCTTAAATTTAAGAATAAAAAAATCTCAAGTCAAATATTAACTCAAGATAGTTTATTTTGTCTCAAAAAATCGTTCATATATGGAACTACGAAAATACATCCTGGCATTAACTGTTTTGCATGAAGTAAGGGGAATTTTAATCGATAATTCGTTATTCTTTATAAGGTAAAACGTACCTCCATTACTTCATATTTTATAGTAACAGGAATTTCTAATGTTGCAACCGAATTTACTTGGAAACCTGCATTCCCAATTAGCATTACCTTAATGAAGGTATTAGGATCACTGTCGATTTGTGATATAATTGGAACAAACACTTCATCAATATCAATTTGAAGTTCTTGATTCTCCATGTTTAGCATCGATGATAAATCGACTGAACTTTGCGCATTAAAAACATCATCATTTAACTCGCCATATCCCCATACCAATTGAAGGGAATTCAAATCACTTGCCAGGTTTGGAATTATTAATACCGATCCATTTCCAGGGGTTACCTGCAAAATATTTCCAGGTAAAATTTGTACGTTATTTTTGTTGACTAAACTAACTGTGGCATAGCCTGTAAAAGAATAGCTTTCGGTAGATGAAGTATTTCCCAATATATTGGAATGCAGAGGGATGGTAAATTGTAATGTAGTGTTTGTTTCAATTGTTTTGTCCGGATCGTTGCACGCTAAAAATGGAAGCAATAGCAATACAATCCAAATTTTTTTTCTGATTTTCATAACATGTAATTTTAAGTGTTTAATAAGTACCAGCGTACAAAATGGGCCCATCAGTTTTATAGTACTATTTACGTTTTTGATTGCCAATAGTTTCTATCTTTTTCTGCAAAATGGTATCGCTCATGAGTACAACTTTTAAAATAAATTAAGAATTTGTAGCGGGTAAAATATTTTGGTTGACTCGAAATAAATTTTCAGGGTCGTATTGTTTTTTAATTTGTGTTAAACGGTCGTAATTTTCTTCGTAACTAGCTTTTACTCTTTCCTGGCCTTCATTCATCATAAAGTTAATATATGCACCACCTGATGAATAGGGGTGTAAAGCTTCCTGATAGCCTTTTGCCCAATTGGTAATGGTTTCAACATTTGCCGGATCTGGATCAATTCCAACAAAAACACCTGCGTACTTTGCGTCACGTGATGCCCACGGTGTAGCATTTTTATCAACTCTTCCTGCTGCTCCACTAATTGGATAAAGATGCATTTGCGACAGCGGCGTTGGGATTTGTGATCCAAATTTTTTGTGTAAAGCGATCGCCTCCGGTGGAAGCTCAGAAAAGTAATCGGCTCGCCAGTACCATTGTAATCCTGGTGGCAGTAGTCCGTCGAATAAAGTTTGAAGCATAGGGTAAGGCATTTCTCCAACATGTTGGAAAACCGGATTTAAATCTACTGCAGGTTGTATCAGTTCAGCCCCTTTTTCAGCCGTTCCAACGTAGTTCCAAACAATACCACAGAACTTTTTATTATGAAGTTCAGGAGGGAATGGTGGACCCGGGATAATCATAGTTGCAATAAAACCATTAAGTTCGTCTGGTGCATTATGAATAAAATCATGATACCAGGCCATTATCTCTTCTGTACGTTCAATCGGCCATAACATTGGTCCGGCATAAACATTTTTAATCGGATGTGCCTGGAATTTGAAAGAAGTAACAACTCCAAAGTTTCCGCCACCTCCTCTGACTGCCCAGAATAATTCAGCGTTTTGTTTTGCGTTTACCGTAACAAAATTTCCATCAGCCAAAACCATATCTGCTTCCAGTAAATTGTCAATGGTTAATCCAAATTTGCGGGTTAAATGACCCACGCCTCCTCCAAGTGTTAAGCCTCCCACTCCGGTAGTAGAAACAATTCCTGCCGGAATAGCCAATCCAAAAGGATGGGTTGCATGGTCAACTTCGCCCCAAAGATTTCCACCTCCAACACGAACGGTATTGTCACTGGTATCTACTCTTACAAATTTTAAATTCGACAGGTCAATAACTAATGCATCATCTGCAATTCCAAGTCCACCTGCATTGTGTCCGCCGCCACGAATGGAGACCAGAAGATCGTTTTCGCGACAGAAGTTTACACTTGCGATTACATCTGCCACATCAACACACATTACAAATAGTCCCGGATGTTTGTCAATCATCCCGTTATATACTTTTCTTACTTCATCGTAATTGGAACAATCCGGATGAATAATTTCTCCTCTGATTTGGGTTTTGAAGCTTTCCAATGTTTCATTGGAGAGTTTGCTTACTAGATTTGACATGCTGCATAACTTAAAATGAAAAAATTAATGTGCGATTATCGTTCCTTTTAACGACCAAAGAATCGAAAGGACATCCTTTTTCGTTTCTTCGTCGATGGAATGTTTATTAAGTGCCAGAAAAATGTCGTCAATGGCATGCATATATTCTTCGGGGCTGATGTTCATTCCTTTATGTGCCTCTGGCATTTGTCTGCCTGAATAGATTGCCGGACCTCCGCTGCCTGCGCTAAAAAAATCAATAGTATGTTGCTTTACAGCAGCCAATTGTTCCGGTAGTTCTTTGTATGGTAGAAAACGGGCACTTATAGCTGGATTATTCATATGATTTTCAACCACATCGTCAACTATTTTTGCAATACCTTCTCTTTTTCCAAGTCGTTCAAACAAAGTGTTGCTCATAGTGTAAGTTTTAATTAAGATTAGAGATGCATGCTTTTATAAATCGATAACTCCCTTTTGAAAAGGATAAGCCAGGTTTTTAATCTGGCTTACCTTTTTTAATGAGTTATAGTAAAACTACTCTGTGGTATTCAACATAGCTGATATTTCGTTGTACCCTTTCAATTCTTTTATGTTTTCCGCAAAGTAGTCTTCGTTTGAATTAAAACCTCCCAGGTCTTTTAACCGTGTCCAATCCTCATGGGCTGCATCTGTTTTTCCTAACTCGTACAAACACAATCCTCGTAAATACAAAAGGCTTTTATCGTAAGGTTGGTATTTAATCCCTTTGTTGAGATAACGAAGTGCTTGTTTTGAATTTTTTTCGAGCAAAAGCTTTTCGCTTCCCTTGGTGTAGTAACCCTTCGCAATTTCTGAGAATTCTCTTTTTGTTGCACCACCGGTGGTATATGATGTCTTTATTTTTACTGAAATTTCTTTTTCCATAGCAACAGGAACGCCGTTGCTTTGTCCTGGAGTCCACATCTTATTGGTGCCTTTCAATACGCGAATTACTTCCTGATCTATTTGAGGAGATACGCTATTTACAATATTGAAATCTGAAACTTCTCCTGATGAACTAACAACAAAGCGAACCACCTGAGTACCTTCTTGCACCCAGTCGCTTGATGGGTAGTTGAAATTTTTAGCAATGTAGCTGTGGAGAGCACTTTTATTTGTGTTGTTTTCCATTTTTACTGCCATAAATTTTGGCTGATTAACGTTGGTTTCCGCAATGGTATACGGAGGTACATTTTGTGCAAATACGTATGTAGATACGAACATGCAGATAAAAAGAATTTTAATTGTTTTCATGACTGTGAGTTTTTATTGTTGTGAATTGTTTTATTTACTTTCTGTTTTTAAATGCCTGGTATTACTGATTCATTTATTTTTTATGTTTCATATCGTTATTTTTTGAACGGGTATAAAATTGATTTAATTAATGGGCCTTTTATTGTGCACAATTTTATAGAAGTTTAGTTTTCCTGAGTAACAAATTTACGACATTGCAAAAGGCAAGTGGTATCACTTTTCGTTCAATTAATTGTAAAAAAAGACCAAAAGGTATTTAAATGTAGTTGATTGACAGAATTAGAATTATTCGTGAATGAGAAGGTAGTCTGAAGGTTTTATATTGTACTCTTTTTGAAAACATTTGCTAAAATACGAAGGACTATTAAAGCCGGTATCGAAAGCTATTTCTGAAATATTGCCTTTTTTCTGTTTAAGAAGTTCAATGGCACGGTTTAATCGATATTCTTTAATAAAAGCATTGGGCGACTGGCCGATTAACGATATCATCTTTCGGTAAATCTGTGATTTGCTGCATCGCAAATGACGTTCAAAGGCATCAATATGTAGATTGGCATCTTTCCAATGTTCGGACATAAAATTCATTAGCGACGTAATAAATTTAACCTCGTCGGGCGATATGGTTTTAATTCTGTCACCTTTCACTATTACCTTTAAACTTTTGCTTTGAAACAGGTTTTTCACCTCGAGTGTTACCAAAATCTTTTCTTGCGATATGTAACAAAGTCGTTTTGCCAGTTTTATAGAGTCGTTGTAATTTTTGGTTTCTTTTTGGCTGGAAATACAGCTACTAATCCCAATTTTCAGGATTAACTTTTTTGCAGTTGTTGGTTGAGTGGTATAAAATTCTTTATGGATTTTTAAAGCACACATAATTGCCGCAGATCCAGATTCAAAGGCTCCTATAAATGAAGATCCTTCCTGGTATATTATGGTTCCACTGTATTGTTGAGTCATCGCCTGCACTAATTCGCGATACTTTGTATGGATTGCTTTCAAATCTGTAATTTCAACACTACTTATTTTATTTTGCTGCAGGCTAATTGCCATAATTGTGGTTAAAGAAAATGGAGTAAGGTTTAAATCAATTTTGGCCGGAATATGCGCTGTTTCGATATGGCTTAAAACCGATTCGATAATATCCGGGTTAACTTCAATAATTTGGTTAGGAATATCATTGTGGGCATGTTTGTGCATTTCATCCATGCTTTTCCTGTCGGGTGCTTCAAATAAACAAAAGGCGATTTTTCGCTTTTCGTCGTACCAATAACTTAGTTTTCGGCAATTGAATTTGTGCTGAATTTTAATGTCGTCAAGATGCCTTTTTGCCATTGTTTCAGCTGGTATTGCATCCTGAAGGTTGTGACGATCGATAAATAACGGCATAATTGTAGGTATTAGTGTTGATGTTATGTATTTGAAAACCAATTTATTATGCACTGGGAGACATTTGGATTGGACAATAAATTTAGAACGTTTGCGTTGTAGCAATTGTTCAGTTGACTAAAATATAACTTTCAAATATTTAGCATATTAATCCAATTAAATTTGATGAAATCAGAGTTGTTTTTAATTCAAAACAAGTATACTTTGAAATGAACAGTTAACTTTGGAAAACAAATAAAACCAGTTATTAAACTCAATTAAACTGATTAACTATGAAAAAGCATACCTTATTAGTATTATTTTCTTTTGGTATTTTGACTCTGTTTCATGCGTGTTCTTCATCAAATTCCGGAAGCCCGGAATCACTTGGTATTTCTATTGATTCGTTAAAAGCAGCCGAAGTAAAAATCCAAACCTGGGTCGATGAAGGAAAAATTGCAGGATTTTCCACACTGGTAATTAAAAACGGTCAGGAAGTTCAACGGGCCAATGTGGGATTTGCTAATGTTGAAGCACATAAACAAATGCCTTCCGACGCAATTTTTCGCATGTTTTCGATGACAAAACCGGTAACAACGGTTGCATTGATGACGTTATATGATCAGGGGAAATTTCAATTGGACGATAAAGTATCGAAATATATTCCTGAGTTTGCCGGTATAAAAGTTTATACTCCAACTAAAAATGGATTTATCTTAGAACCTCAGCAAAATGAAATGACCATTCGGAATTTGCTAACACACACCTCTGGTATTTCATATGGCTGGGATTACAATTCGTATGTCGACTCGGTTTACAGAGCCAGAAAAGTGGGTGGCTGGGATGGAACCATTGGCGAAAAAATGAAGATGCTGGGTGATATTCCATTAAATTTTCAGCCTGGAACACAATGGGAATACGGACTGTCGATTGATGTTGCAGGTTATTTGGTTGAAGTACTTTCAGGAGTTCCATTGGATGAATATTTTAAACAAACTATTTTTGATCCTTTAAAAATGGTTGATGCAGGATTTTATGTGCCGGAAGAAAAACACAACCGATTTTGCGATTTGTATAATGTGGATAAAAATGGAAGCTTACAATTGGGCAAAGGAGGAATGAGTGAAGGATTTAAGCATCCGGTTACATTGTTCTCGGGTGGTGGCGGAATGGTTGCATCCATCGACGATTATGCCCGCTTTTGTAAAATGTTACTAAATGGAGGAGAACTTGAAGGGAAACGTATTTTGAGTGATGAAGCTGTAAAACTAATTATGACCAACCAACTGCCCGAAACGGCTAAATACAATGATGGTAAAACCGGTTTCGGATTGGGGGGTGCAGTTGAATTCGATAGTGGCGAGTACAGTTGGGCCGGAATGGCATCTACAAACTTTTGGATAAACCCGGAAACTGAAATGATTATTATAACTTGTACTCAACTTTTACCTAGCGATTATACTTTTGGTAATGCGTTTAAAAAGATGGTGGAAAATGCTTTGATCAAATAAACGTTTTGTTTTTTACAAACACATTGGCAGGGATTGATAATGTATCAAATTATCATATCCTGTTGTAGGCGTTTTGTCCCTGATATTTATAACTTCCTGTCACCCTGTCAGAAATTTTGTCATTTGTCTTAATTGCTTGTTGGTCAGCGTGGAAGAGCTACTTTGTGTTCGCTTATCCTTTTGTGTAGTGTAATTTTGTCCTTGTTTTTTATGCAAGTGCATTCTTTTGTTAATTGGCACAAATTATGATACAGGCAGCATGTCAATTAAAAAATAAGTGTAAATAATAAAACAATCAAAAAAATGGCAGATTTAAAAGGTAAAATTTTGGCTGGCAAAATCCTCGTTCAACCAAAGGAGGCCGAAGAGAAAACAGTGAGCGGAATTATTATTCCTGATTCAGCAAAAGAAAAACCACAAGTGGGTACAGTTGTATTGGTAGGAGCGGATAAAACCGACGAACCAATGGAAGTGAAAGTTGGAGAGACTGTTTTTTATGGTAAATACTCTGGTACCGAGTTGAACATTGACGGAACCGATTATTTATTAATGTCACAAAACGATGTGATGTACATTTTGTAATTAAATAAAAAAGAAATAAGATGGCTAAAGAAATTAAATTTGACATTGAAGCACGCGACTTGTTAAAAAGTGGTGTTGATCAATTGGCAAACGCTGTAAAAGTAACACTGGGACCGAAAGGCCGTAATGTTGTTATTGAGAAAAAATTTGGAGCACCACAAATTACAAAAGATGGTGTAACCGTTGCAAAAGAAATTGAATTAAGCGATTCATTTGAGAATCTTGGAGCACAAATGGTAAAAGAAGTAGCATCAAAAACTGGCGATGACGCTGGTGATGGAACTACAACTGCAACTGTTTTGGCACAGTCGATTGTTAATGTTGGTTTAAAAAACGTAACTGCCGGTGCAAATCCAATGGATTTGAAACGTGGTATCGATAAAGCAGTAGAAATTGTTGTAAATAGTATTGCCGACCAGGCGCAAACGATTGGCGACGACTATGTTAAAATTGAGTCGGTAGCAAAAATATCTGCTAATAATGATTCGGTAATTGGTGCTTTAATTGCGGAGGCAATGAAAAAAGTACACAAAGAAGGTGTAATTACCATTGAAGAAGCAAAAGGAACCGATACTTATGTTGACGTTGTTGAAGGTATGCAATTCGATCGTGGTTATTTGTCGCCTTACTTTGTAACTAACGCCGAAAAAATGATTGCTGAACTTGAAAATCCTTTCATTCTTATTCACGATAAGAAAATCAGCACCATGAAAGACCTTCTTCCGGTTTTGGAAGCAACTGCTCAAACTGGTCGTCCGCTAATGATTATTTCTGAAGATGTTGATGGCGAAGCTTTGGCTACTTTAGTGGTTAACCGCTTACGTGGTTCGTTAAAAGTATGTGCTGTTAAAGCTCCAGGTTTTGGCGATCGCAGAAAAGAAATGTTGGAAGACCTTGCAATTTTAACAGGTGGTACGGTTATTACCGAAGAAAAAGGTATGAAACTGGAGCAAGCTACAATTGAAATGTTGGGACAGTGTGAAAAAATTACTGTTGACAAAGAAAATACCACTGTTGTAAACGGAGCTGGAGAACAAAAAGCAATTGCTGCTCGAGTTAACCAGATTAAAACTCAAATGGAAACAACAACTTCAGACTACGACAAAGAAAAACTACAAGAGCGTTTGGCTAAATTGGCCGGAGGGGTTGCAGTTATTTATGTTGGTGCTGCTTCAGAAGTTGAAATGAAGGAGAAAAAAGATCGTGTTGATGATGCATTACACGCAACTCGTGCAGCTATTGAAGAAGGAATTGTTGCCGGTGGAGGTGTGGCTTTTGTTCGCGCTATTGAAGCATTGGAAAATGTAAAAGGTGAGAATGATGACGAAACAACTGGTATGGAAATCGTAAAACGTGCCATTGAAGAGCCATTGCGTCAGATTGTTGCTAACGCTGGTAAAGAAGGTGCTGTTGTTGTACAGAAAGTAAAAGAAGGTAAAGCCGACTTTGGTTACAATGCTCGCACCGACAAATATGAAAACTTATTCGAAACAGGTGTTATCGATCCTGCAAAAGTTACTCGTGTGGCACTTGAAAATGCCGCTTCTATCGCAGGTATGTTCTTAACTACTGAAACAGTAATTGTTGAAGAGAAAGAAGATGCTCCTGCAATGCCAATGGGCGGCGGCGGAATGCCAGGTGGCATGGGCGGTATGATGTAAAATCAGCTCATAATTGATAATATATAGAAGGCTCTTTCCTACGGGAAAGGGCTTTTTTTGTTCTGTTTCTTGATGTCATTTCGAAGGAGGAACGGCTGAGAAATCTCTTACTTCCCGGCAATTGACCACAAATTTCTCTCTGTGTTACCAGTGACAAACTTTTTTAATAGCTGCTTTTTTCATTCTAAAAGCAAAAAGCCCTAGTTAATTACAACTTGAAACAGAACTAATTATCAGCTCTGGAAATTTGTAGCTACAAATAAGAAAATGCTTACAATTGTCTGTTTATGAGGTGGTTTTGCAAATGGTGCCCAAAGTCCTGACATTCATCAGTGACTGTTTTTTAACATCTTTTGTCAAGTTGTAAGGTGTTCATATTTAGAGTAATATGAGTTGCTCGATTTACATTGTAAAGTTTGTTTTTTCTTTTTTTTGTTGCCTACCTTTAAGCTCTTAATCTTATTATTTAAAAGAGATGAATGCAGATATAAACGAATTCATTGCAAATTTGGAGCGAAGAACTCCGGGCGAAAATGAGTTTCACCAGGCAGTAGAAGAAGTAATTGGTTCAGTTTGGGAGTTTTATGGAAAGAATCCCCGTTACCAGCGTGCTAAAATTTTAGAGCGTATGGTTGAGCCGGAGCGAGTAATTATGTTTCGCGTTCCCTGGGTTGATGATAGGGGAGAAGTGCAGATAAACAGAGGTTACCGCGTAGAGTTTAATTCGGCTCTGGGGCCATACAAAGGAGGTTTACGTTTCCATGCCAGTGTAACTTTAAGTATTCTTAAGTTTTTAGGTTTCGAACAAACCTTTAAAAATAGTTTGACAACGCTACCAATGGGCGGTGGTAAAGGTGGTTCCGACTTTAGCCCAAAAGGAAAAACAGATGGCGAAATCATGCGATTCTGTCAAAGTTTTATGACTGAATTGTATCGGCATATCGGTCCAAATACCGACGTGCCCGCTGGGGATATTGGTGTTGGTGGACGCGAAATTGGTTATTTGTTTGGTCAGTATAAAAGATTAAAAAATGAATTTACCGGCGTGCTTACCGGAAAAGGTTTGGCATGGGGGGGGAGTTTAATTCGCCCCGAAGCCACAGGTTTTGGAGCAGTATATTTTGCTCAACACATGTTGCATCGTTTAGGTAAAGATATTGAAGGGCAAACAGTTGCCGTTTCTGGTTTTGGAAACGTTGCCTGGGGAGCTATCACAAAAATTAATGAGCTGGGAGGTAAGGTTGTTACGCTTTCTGGGCCAGATGGGTATATTTACGATAAAGATGGAATTAGTGGTGATAAAGTAGATTATTTACTGGAGTTGCGAGCCACGAACAACGATATTGTAGAACCTTACGCCCAAGAATTTGGTGCACAGTTTGTTGGCGATAAACGGCCATGGGAAGTACCGGTTGATTTAGCAATGCCATGTGCAACTGAGAATGAAGTTGGTTTAGCTGATGCCAAAGAGTTGGTTAAAAATGGTTGTAAATTATTGGCTGAAGCTTCCAATATGGGGTGCACTGCCGATGCAGTTGACTATTTTCACGAAACCATCGATTATGCACCAGGGAAAGCTGTTAATGCTGGAGGAGTGGCAGTTTCCGGTTTAGAAATGTCGCAAAACAGCATGCGCATAAACTGGCCACGCGAAGAAGTTGACACACGCTTGAAAGGAATAATGAGAGATATTCACGATACTTGTGTAAACTACGGTAATATTGGAACAAAGATTGACTATGTTAAAGGTGCCAATGTGGGTGGATTTGTAAAAGTTGCAGAAGCCATGTTGGCACAAGGAGTTGTGTAAAGGATTCAGATTAATTCAGATTTGAAAAGACATAGAAAAAACCGTGGGCGCAATCCTGCGGTTTTTTTTGATTTAAACACAAATATTTGGTCGTGCGGATTTCTTCAATGTTAAATTTAATTTTTAGATAAAGTAAAAACAGCCGTAAGCATAAAACACTTTTTTACATTTGTTGAAATTTTGTTTTTATAAGATGCTAATAGATACGCATTCCCATATATATTCAGAAGATTTTATTCACGATCGTGACGAAGCTCTACAAAGAGCTTATGAAAGTGGCGTGAAAAAAATTGTTCTGCCGAATATTGATTCCGGTTCCATAAAACACATGCTCGATTTATCGGATGCTTATCCGCATTTGTGCTATCCATTAATGGGGTTACATCCTACCTCGGTTGACGAAGATTACA
The DNA here is from genome assembly GCA_041554075.1 of Draconibacterium sp. Taxonomy (GTDB): domain Bacteria; phylum Bacteroidota; class Bacteroidia; order Bacteroidales; family Prolixibacteraceae; genus Draconibacterium. The sequence goes on from JBFFMM010000003.1 coordinate 28,445, forward strand.
AAGAAGAATTACAAGCGATTGATTATTGGCTTGAGAAAAGGAAGTTTTATGGAATTGGAGAAATAGGGATTGACTTATATTGGGATAAAAAGTTTATTGAAGAGCAAAAAGATGCATTTCGCTACCAAATTAAATTGGCAAAAAAATATGATTTGCCAATTGTGATTCACGTTCGTAACTCGTTTGAAGAAACCTATCAAATTGTAAAGGAAGAGCAAGATGGTTCTCTAAAAGGTGTTTTTCATTGTTTTACAGGCAGCGAAAATGAAGCTGACAAAATAATTGACCTCGGCTTTCTCCTCGGAATTGGAGGAGTTTTAACTTTTAAAAACAGTACAATAAGTGAAGTTTTAAAATCGGTTGATATTAATAAGTTAGTTTTAGAAACTGATTCTCCATATTTGGCGCCTGTTCCAAAGCGGGGAAAAAGAAACGAGAGCTCTTATTTAATGTATGTTGCTCAAAAAATTGCAGAACTATACAATGTGCCGGTAGCGCGTGTTGCAGAAATTACTACCACAAATGCCCGCGATTTGTTTGGAATTTAATAACTTGCTCACCGCAAAGGTTCAGGCTAAATGAATAAGAAGGCAATAAAAAAAACTTCAATATTAATAATCTATACGGGAGGTACCATTGGAATGGTGCAGGATCCAAAAAATGGAACACTGATTCCGGTACGTTTTGAAAAGATTCAGGAGGTGGTTCCTGAATTAAAAAAATTCGACTTTATAATAAAAACGATAACTTTTAATCCAGCACTCGATTCTTCAAACATGAATCCGATTACGTGGATTAAAATTGCAAAAACAATCGAACGTAATTACAATAATTACGATGGGTTTGTTGTTTTGCACGGTACCGACACAATGGCTTATACTGCTTCGGCCTTGAGTTATATGTTTGAAAATCTCGACAAACCAATTATTTTGACTGGTTCGCAACTTCCCATCGGAATGATCCGTACGGATGGAAAAGAAAACCTGATTACGGCTGTTGAGATAGCAGCAGCAAAGATTCAAGGGATAAGTATTGTACCTGAGGTGTGTATTTATTTTGATTTTAAATTGTACCGTGGTAACCGTACTTTAAAACGCGATGCCGAATTGTTTAGCGCCTTCCGTTCAGTTAATTATCCTGAATTGGCAGTGGCCGGAATCGATATAAAATACAGCCCAGAGTTTATCTATTACTCTGAGAATAAAGGGATACTAAAGGTGAATACCAGCTTTGATGACAATGTCGTTATTTTAAAAATGTTTCCTGGTATTAATCAGAATGTTCTTAATTCGGTTTTAAATACTCCTGGATTAAGGGGAGTGATATTAGAAACTTTTGGATCGGGGAATGTGCCCACTGCAAGGTGGCTTACCAATTGTGTAAAAAGAGCAATTAAACGAGGAATTATTGTGTTGAATATTACACAGTGTGAAGGAGGTAAGGTAGTTATGGGGCAGTACCAAACCAGTATGGAATTATTAAATGCAGGTGTCGTTTCAGGAAAAGATATGACCACTGAAGCTGCAATTACCAAGTTAATGTTCCTTTTGGGGCAAGACTTAAAACCTGCTGAAATTAAAATGTATCTCAATAAAAGTTTGCGAGGGGAAATTAGTGAATAGCACTGTTTTTTTTTCACATTTTTTTATTAATTTGCAGCCCTCATTTTTTGGGGCCAGTAAAAAATACTGGAGAGGTGCAGGAGTGGCTTAACTGGCACGCCTGGAAAGCGTGTGTACTGCGAAACGGTACCGAGGGTTCGAATCCCTCTCTCTCCGCTCAACAAAATGGCGTTCTTTTAGTTTATTGTAAGTTTTAGGAAGTAAATGAGGCATATTTTTTGTAGGAAAGAAGAATTATTATAAAATCAATACAAAAGAAAAATCAAAGAGATTATTAATTAAAAATTCAAATCAATTATGAAAAGACTATTCGCGTTAATAGCCGTATTTGGGATGTTATTTTTTATGGCATCAAATGCTGTGGTTGCACAAGATGAGGCAGCTGCTACTGAACCAGCTACCGAACAGGTAGATTTATCAGCTGATGCTGAAGAAGAAGCTGCAGCTGTAGCTGAAGAAGGTAAATCTTTACACAGTCAGTTGAAACAAAAATTTATTGAAGGGAATCCAACTTTCATGTCATTCGTATTAATTGCCCTTATTTTGGGACTTGCGTTTTCAATTGAAAGAGTACTTTACCTTAATTTGGCAACCAGCAACACTAAAAAATTATTAGCTCAAATTGAAGATGCTTTGGAAAATGGTGGTGTTGAGGCTGCAAAAGATGTATGTCGTAACACACGTGGTCCTGTTGCTAGTATCTTTTATCAAGGTCTCGACAGATTCGATCATGGAATCGATGTAGTGGAAAAAACAGTTATTTCTTATGGCGGTGTTCAAGCTGGTCTTCTTGAAAAAGGATTAAGCTGGATCGCACTTTTCATTGCTCTTGCTCCTATGCTTGGTTTCATGGGTACAGTAATTGGTATGATTGGCGCTTTCGATGCTATTGAGGTAGCAGGTGATATTTCTCCTTCTCTTGTAGCGGGTGGTATTAAAGTAGCTTTGATTACAACTGTAACAGGTCTTGTTGTTGCTATTATTCTTCAGATTTTCTACAACTATTGTGTAGCTAAAATCGATAGCATCATTAACAACATGGAAGATGCTTCAATCTCATTGTTAGACTTGTTAGTAAAACACAATTTGAAAAAATAAGGAGTAGAAAAAATGGGTAAAACAGGAAAAATAGTTACTATAGTACTGTGGGCTCTACTCATTGTTTCAGCAGTTCTTATCGTTTCTTTAATGGTTAATATTAACGAAGAGATAGATACTGATCCTGCAATGAATAGTTGGGTGAATACCAACTTAATTTGGGCATACATACTTACAGCAATTGGTGCAGGTATTGCGATCCTGGCTGGATTAGCACATACTGCAACCGATAAAAAGGCTGCAAAAGGCGGGATAATCTCCTTAGCCTTTATGGGAGTCGTTGTTTTAATTTCGTATTTATTGGCATCACCAAAAATTCCACAATTTATTGGTGTTGAGAAATTTATCAACGATGGATCCTTAACTGAAAGTGTGGCAAAATTAGTCGACACTGGTTTATATGCAACATACATTTTACTGGCACTAGCAATTTTATCAATTGCAGTTATGTCAGTAGTGCGTTTGTTCAAATAGTATTAATCGTGGTATAAAAAAAACAGGAAATTAATTATGGCAAGAAATACACCTGAAGTACCGGCAACGTCATTAGCAGATATTGCATTTATGTTGCTAATCTTTTTCCTGGTAACAACCACGATGGACGTTGACAGCGGTCTCCGGAGAAAACTCCCACAATGGGCACCTGACCAAGAGCAGGATGACCAGGCAGAGATTAAAGAACGAAATGTTTTTGTTGTTTTGGTAAACCGAAACAACGATCTGTTGGTGGAAGGAGACTTTATACGTATTGATGATTTGCGTGACAGAGCAAAAGAGTTTATGGCTAACCCATACGACGATGAAACTCTGCCAGAAAAAGAACCAATGGATATACCATATTTCGGTGAATATATGGTTACCAAAGGAGTTATTTCATTACGTAACGATAACGATACACAATACGGAACGTATCTAGCTGTGCAGAACGAACTGGTTGCTGCCATTAATGAACTTAGAGATGAATTGGCAACAGAAAAGTGGGGGAAACCTTACGATGAATTGGATGATGATCAGCAAGATGCTGTGAAGAAGATAATTCCACAAAAGATTTCTGAAGCCGAACCAAAAGGTAAGAACTTTTAAAAGAGGATATTATGAGCAAGTTTAGAAAAGACGACGGTAAGGAATTACCTCCAATATCAACGGCATCACTGCCTGATATCGTGTTCATGTTGTTATTCTTTTTTATGGTTAGTACAACAATGCGTGAGGTTACAGTAAATGTAACTCAGAAATTACCTGAAGCTACAGAATTGAGTAAATTGGAGAAAAAATCGCTAGTTAGTTATATCTACATTGGTGAACCAAAACCTCAGTTTCAAAAAGTTTTTGGTAAAGCACCACGTATTCAGTTAAACGATCAATTCTCAAATGTTGGTGATATACCAGATTATATTACTGCAGAAAGAGAAGCGAGAGAAGAAGCTGAAAGACCTTCAATGGTTACTTCATTAAAAGTAGATGTGAATACAAAAATGGGATTGGTTACTGATGTGAAGCAGGAATTGCGGAAAGCAGCAGCCTTGAACATTAACTATTCGGCAAGGAAAAAGGCTGAAAGATAATAATCTATCAATCGATATAACAAAAAAGGGAAGCATTTGCTTCCCTTTTTTGTTTGCTTCTATTTTAACGTCTTTTCTTTCTTTTTTGGCGTTCCTTGGTTCGGGCAAATTTATCTTCAAACGAACGTTTTGACGAGCCTCGTCTTTTTTTCTGATGAAAAGCTCCCTGGTAGGTAGGATCATCAACTTTACGTTGCCGGTCAATTTCACGAAGTTGATCCTGATTTTCCTTAAACTCAGTGTCCAAAACTTCAATTCCTTCCGGCAACTCCTGAAGTACAATTTCCTGCCGAATCATCTCTTCAATTTTTTTCCAGTGCCATTCATCTGCCTGATCGATTAAAGTTATAGCATCGCCTTTATTTCCTGCACGAGCAGTTCTACCAATCCGGTGAATGTAATCGTCGTAATCGTTTGGCAAATCAAAGTTTATTACATGACTCACTTTACTAACATCCATACCCCGTGCCGATACATCGGTGGTAATTAAAATACGAACCTCACCTTTTTTAAATGCCTGAATGGCGTTTATACGTGTGTTTTGTGCCTTGTTCGAATGCAATAAACGCGTTTCTCCTTCTGTTTTTCTATCAATAACTTTGAATACACCATCGGCATGTTCCTTTGTTTTTACAAAGATTACTACCCGCGAAAATGTTTCTTCATCTTCCAGAAGGTGTTTGATAAGATTAAGTTTTGTACGATAATTCGCTACTTTATAGGCAATTTGAGTAACCAATTCAACCGGAGTTGCCGAAGGTGCAATTTCCATTTTATGGTAATGATCGAGAAATTCTTCTGCTAGTTTTTCAATGCTTTCCGAAAAAGTAGCCGAGAAAAGCAGGTTTTGTCTTTTGGGTGGAATTATTTCCTGCAACTGTCGAAGCTGCGGCATAAAACCCATATCGAGCATGCGGTCTGCTTCATCAACTACTAAATATTTTACCTTTTTTAAACGCAATACTCCAACCTGATATAAATCCCACAAACGACCGGGTGTTGCAACCAGAATATCGATACCTTCTTCAAGTAGAGCAGCGTGTTTTGTCCAGCCAATTCCACCATAAATTGCCGCGTGACGGAGTTCGGAATAGGTGGTCAATTCCGCCACGTCCTGACCAACCTGAATCGCAAGTTCTCGTGTAGGAACGATAACAAGAACTCTGGGATCCATGCCTTCCGGTTTTCTAAGTTTTGTAAGAAGGGGTAATAAATAAGCAGCTGTTTTTCCGGTTCCGGTTTGGGCAACACCAACAATATTAACACCCGAATTAATTTTAGGTATTGCACGTTGTTGTATGGGTGTTGGCTCAACGAACCCAATATCGTCAAGTGCCTTTAATATTGATTTTGCAACTTTAAGTTCCTCAAAAGTTTTCTTCATTCTTAAATATTTTACAGGATACTATTTACCCGTTTCGGGTGCAAAAGTAGGAATTTCAATTGATTATACCGATTTGGAACGAAAATGTCATTAATTGTCATCATGTACTATTTATTACTCTTGTTCTGTTGGAGTATTCTAAGGTTGGTTGTGAAAGTCTGCTTGGTAACATTCTTTTTTAGAATATTATCTCAATTTGTACATTTTACCCGGTAAAACATTCAATACATTTTTGAATTCCAAATTTAAAAGAGTGGAAGATATACGGCTCACAGGCAACTCCATTTCCGAAGAAATCTGGTCGATAAATAGTTCTCCTTCTTTTTGCAATAAGTCCACAATTTTTTGTTCAATCGGATTTAAGTCGACAAATAATTGAGACTGCACCGCGTCGACCTTTGTTGTGTTTTCCCAATTCATAAAGTATTCTAAATCTTCAATTCCTTCAATTAAAGTGGCACCGTTGTTTCGAATAAGCTGGTTGCATCCTTTGGAATATATATCGCCCGAACGCCCGGGAAACGCAAATACATCGCGATTGTAAGACGAAGCAATATCAGCAGTTACCAAAGCACCTCCTTTTTTCGCCGATTCAACGATAATAGTGGCGTCGGCAAGCCCTGCAATTATTCGGTTGCGTTTTATAAAGTTCGAAGGGTCAATTTTGGTACCGCTTGCAAAATCGGAAACCAATCCTCCGTTATATTGCATCTTTTGGGCAGTATCACGGTGTAAAGAAGGATAGAGTAAATCGTGACCATGTGCAATTACTCCAACAGTTGGAAGGTTATATTTTAATGCTGCACGGTGAGCATTAATATCAATTCCGTATGCCAGACCACTAACCACAAGGATTCTGTACTTTCTTTCAGAAAATGCTTTTACCAAATCCTCAACAATATTTTTACCGTATTCAGTCGAATTTCGTGTGCCGACAATACTTATTACCCGATGCTCATCAATGTTCATATTTCCTTTGGCGTATAAAAGTACCGGAGCATCAATGCAGTTTTTTAATCTTCTTGGGAAATTCGAGTCTGTGTAAAAATAAACTTGGATGTTATGGTTTTGAATGTATTCAATTTCTTGTTCAGCCCTTGGTAAAATATTGGCATTTTTTATTTGCCGTGCATTTAGTTCTCCAATTCCCGGAATTTTCATCAAAGCTTTTGTCGTTTGCATAAAAACACCTTCCACACTGCCAACATAAGCCACAAGATTGCGTGCCAAAACTCCTCCAATTCCGGGGAGCATCGATAATGCTATTTTATATTTTAAATTGTCGTTCATGGGGGACTTGAGGTTTTTACATGCCCATAATTGTATTTAATGACTCTTGAATACGTTTTCTGTTATTATACGAAACTGCAGTCAAACTCACTGATGGATATTCGGCCACTCCTCGTTTTGTTTTTACAATCAATGTAAGATCGGATAATTTACCAAATATTGAATTTTCGAAATAAGCATTTTTTAAAAGAGTGACAGGGAACTCAATGGAGTTAAATTCTTTTGTTGTAAATCCAATTACTTTATAATAACGTAAAATTATTTTATTCTTCTCATCAAGATATTCAATGTATTGATAGTCGGCAACAAGAAAAAATAAAAACCAAAGCGAAAAAACCCCAACCATGCCGAGTGCATAAATGGTTAAGTCGAGCCAAAACAGCACAAGCGCTGCAATTGCAATTACTACGCTTACCAGAAAAAATATCCGTTTCAACTTTGCTGTTGCCTTTTTGTTTGTAATCTTCATTATTAAATTTCTAAAATTCGCCCGGATTCAAGAATCAAAAATTCCGAAAACCATTTTTATTGTAACTTTAACGCAATTTAGCAGCTACTTATGGGAAATTCAACAATTTACTCTAAAATAATTTATAGCCGGGCTTTCGAAAAAGAACTCATTCCGTTTATTGAAAAATATGCAAAAGGGAAAGTGTACCTGGCAACAGAAGAAACGGTTAATAAACTTTGGGTGTCGAAGCTCGATTCTTTTTGTGAATCATACGGAATTCGGAAAGTTGTAATCCCGGCAGGAGAAAACAGCAAAAAGATCGAATCAGTTGCTAAAATCTGGCAGTTCCTTTCTGAAAATGGAGGCGACCGCAAATCACTTTTAATAAATATTGGAGGTGGAATGTTAACCGATTTGGCGGGTTTTGCAGCCACCACTTTTAAACGTGGAATCGATTTTTTGAATGTTCCAACTACGCTGCTTTCGCAGGTAGATGCATCGGTTGGTGGAAAAACCGGCTTTAACTTTAACGGCTTAAAAAATGAAATAGGAACATTTAAAGAGCCTGTTGCCGTTATTATTAATACCGATTTTTTAAAGACAATTGATACCGAAAATTTTGTTTCGGGGTATGCCGAAATGATAAAGCACGGTTTGATTTACAGTCCGGAACATTTGGAGGAGTTAAAAAGCTTCAATATTACAACGATTGATTACGATGTTTTGCAGGAAATTATACGTCATTCGGTAAACGTAAAAGAGTATTTTGTAGCCAACGATTTAACCGAAAATAATATTCGGAAAGCACTCAACTTTGCGCACACCGTTAGTCATGCATTTGAAAGTTTGGCCATGGAACAAAATCGACCCATTTTGCATGGTTTTGGAGTAGCCTGCGGAATAATTGCCGAATTGTATCTTTCGGTTAAAATGTGCAATCTATCTCAAAGTGATCTTGAAGATATTACCGAGTGGATTCTGGAACTTTATGGGAAATTTGAAATACAGGAATCGGATTTTGAGCGTTTGTATGAACTGATGACACACGACAAAAAGAACGATTCGGGCAGAATAAATTTCACTTTAATTCCTAAAATTGGAGAAATTGCAATCAATCAGAATTGTAATAAGGACTTGATTTTTGAAGCTCTGAATTATTATAAAAATTTATAGCTAATTTCTCCCTACTCATCGCTTATTTTCTTAAATCTATCAGAATGATTTACCAAGTTTCGGCCAATATAAAAAATACAACAGCCAGCATTAACTTACCTGCATCGAAAAGTATTAGTAACCGGGCTTTGATTATAAATGCACTTAGTTACAGTCCGTATCCAATTCGAAATCTTTCGGACAGCGACGATACAAAAGTTTTGGAAGCTGCGCTATTTTCGAATAACACAAAATTCGATATTGGTCATGCTGGAACTGCCATGCGCTTTTTAACTGCTTTTTTGGCAAAAATTGCAGGTGAGTGGGAAATCACCGGTTCGGAACGAATGCAACAACGGCCCATTGCAATTTTGGTGAATGCATTAAATCAGTTGGGTGCTAAAATTGAGTACTTGAAAAACGAAGGTTGTCCGCCGTTAAAAATTTTCGGATCGCATTTAAAAGGACAAACCATTGAGTTAGACGGAAGTGTTTCGAGCCAATATATTTCAGCCTTATTGTTAATTGCTCCTACTATTGAGAATGGCCTTACTTTGAAACTGAGAGGAAACATTACTTCAAAATCGTATATAAAACTTACGCTGGAGTTGATGGCAAAATTTGGTATTCAATACCAATGGAATGCGAATGAAATTTTTGTGGCCGAACAAAACTATTTTGCCCGCGATTTTACCTGCGAAGCCGACTGGTCGGGAGCATCGTATTGGTATCAAATTATGGCGCTGCTTGATTCAGGTGAAGTTCTACTCGAAAATTTACAACTGGATAGCTTACAAGGTGACGTAAATATTGCCGGCTGGTTCCAACAGTTTGGAGTGAGTTCAATTCAAAATAGTGAGGGTGTTTTACTTTCAAAATCCGAAACAGTACAACCTGACAAGTTAGAGTTGGATTTTATTGAAAATCCTGATGTTGCACAAACGATGGCTTGTTTGTGTGTGGCTAAAGAGATTCCGTTTAATTTTACTGGATTAAAAACACTGAAAATTAAAGAAACCGATCGAATTGCTGCCTTGCAGAACGAGTTGTCAAAATTTGGTGCCGAATTAATCGAACCGGAGTTGGGACAATTGGCTTGGGACGGTACTTTAAATTCAAAAATAAAACAAGAGAATCCTGTGGTTAATACGTACCACGATCATCGAATGGCTTTGGCATTTGCTCCAATGGCTTTGGCTGGCTTAAAACTTCAGATTGATGATCCGATGGTGGTAACAAAATCGTACCCGGCTTTTTGGGAGGATGTAAAGACAATTGGTTTTGGCGTGGTAAAAGCAGATTAAGTAAAAATAGATCAGACTAAATTGGAGTCAATCCAGTTTGACTAATTTCCCGGTTTGATTTTCACCGGAACTTGTTAGTACCTTAAAATAATAATTCCCAGACTCCAGATTACTAAGATCAATAGGATTTAGTCCTTTCGAGATTTCTTTTTGAATTAAACATTGACCATATAAATTATAAAGAAATAGTTTGCCTTCTTTATTCAATTTAATATTCACAATATTTTTAACGGGATTTGGATAATATTCAAAAACATCTGGTATGTTACTACTTACAGCATCAGTAGATAATAACATACAAATAGTCCAGGGTTTAGTAGTTCCATCCTGGGCTGTCACAAGAATTGATTTCTCTCCTTCTGAGAAACTAAAAGAACCCTCAGCAGGTATATCAGAACTCGCTCCATAACTATATTGTAAGTGGTACTCAACATTATCCGTTTTTGCATCATCTTGAAATTTAATGAATATAGTTTGTTGCTCCCAATCGATTAGTTCCATTTTCAGATTTTTAATGCCTGATGTATATAAATTTGCACTATTGATTGGTATTCCGCCGGCACTTGAGGTTCCAAGTTTCCCGGCTTCTTCTGCATCAATTGCATAGTTACGTAACTGAAGTGCACTTAAATATATTTCAGCAGTTTCATTGCTGTCATCAGCAAAAAGTAAAATCCCATGTTTCCCGTGGTAGGCCATGTTATTAAAAGCTGTCCATCTTGAGCCCGAAACTACAGTCTCCCCAATAAAATTCCCATCTAAATACTTTTGCACTTTGTCTCCGTTTAGGACAAAAATAAGCCGCTGCCAGGAATCAAATACAAAATCTCCATGATAATCTCCAAATGTTCCCAACTGGCCTTCGGGGCTAATAAAAAAATCAGCATCGTTTAAATTATCCGGATTCGTTTGGATCAAAGCGATATATTCTCCCTTATAATCAGACGGAATGTAAATGTCCATAATTACCGAATAAGTGTAATCCACTGCTCCGGAGTCCTCCATCATAAAATTGTCGTAAACGAACAAACCATTTGTTGGATTATATGCAGGTACTTTTGCAATTTTTGCCTCCTGTCCATTAATATTGGAGATCCCCATTCCGCTTGTAGTTCCAAAAGTTATTTTTTGTAGCGAATCTTCATTCGTATTAAAGTTTTTAAGTAGTGAACCTACTCCTAAACTATTCATCCCCAATAAGTCAAAATTCCAGTTTCCGGTAGTTTCTTTTTTCGGATACAGAGAAACCGGATTTAGTCCGCAGCTTTTTAATTGCGCCACATAAGGGCGATCTGTTTCAACTCCATCAACTCCCATTTCCATCAGTGAATAAATAATTTCCTCATTATTCACTGTGTAGGCCCAGAGTTCTGCTCCGTTTTCATGTACTTTGTCGCGGAAACGCTCAAACCAGGCGATATCTTGAAATATTTCGTAACTACTTAATTCGAAATACTTACATCCTTGCTCTATTTTTTCTTGATACCAGATGTCGTTTTCAATGTTTTCAGGATTTGCGCCAAACCATACCCATGATGAATTTGGGCATTGTAAATGAAATTGGATTGCCCGGTCCATTGAAGTAATTGCAGGAAGTATTCGATGTGGTTCTGCATTCGATTCTGCCAAAGCTTTTGCCAATAATTCAGGATCGAATCCTTTGATGTCGAGGTATAAAAATGCATCGTATTGCTGAGCAAGATTTAAAGCCTCCACCAATGTTGGCATTTTGGTATTTTCAAAATACGACGACTTCCAAAATCCTGCGTCCAAAAGGTTTAAGTCAGCAAATGAATTTTCTGAAATTGTGCCTGTGCCATTCGTCGTCCTTGCAATCGTATATGGATCGTGATGCATTACGTAAATACTGTCAGACGTAATGGCAACATCAACTTCACAATATTTTATTCCTCGTTTAAATGCTTCTTCAACAGCCATTAATGTGTTTTCCGGATATAACTCAGAATATCCCCGATGCGCAATTGCTCTAAAATTACAATCCGAAAAATTGACTGGACTCATTGTGCACTGGGCATGCGAGAAGTGACCACAAAAAATCGCTGCAAGTAGTAAAAGGTATTTCATTGTTCTTTATAAATCAGATTGCGATATAAAACAAAGTTTATATAAAACTCATTAAAAACGTCGCTTCTAAAGTATGAAGAATTAGTCGTAAGCCCAAGAGCTATTCTCTCATCTGCGATCATGCCAGTGCACCGGCATTTATAACAAAATGTTACAGTTTTATAAATATCTTTTTCTTGTAAAGAAAATAAGCCGGTATAAAATTGAAGCCAATAAAAAGAGCAGCATAAGTAAAACTGCCAAATTTCATACTCCAACCCAAATGTTCAAATAGACTTAGCCAGTGATTGTTCAGACTTATACCGCCAATTTTTAGCACATAAAAGGGCAATCGCCAAACATCGGCTAATACGTAAACAGCAATGGCATTTGAACCAAAAATAATTCCTGCTTTTGTAAAACGGGTGCGCCCCAACACATCAACAAAAAATATGCTTACGGCTAAAACCATTCCGGCTAAACCCGAAGTTACCATTACAAATGAACTGGTCCAGATGTTTTTGTTAAGCGGGAAAATGTAACTCCAGAAAAAGCCAATAATAAAGGCAAAAAACGCGATGGAGAATAAGTAAATAATTTTTCTTTCTTGTTCCATTTTACTCACGATCAGATGTCCGGCCAGCATTCCGGTAATTCCTGTTGCAATGGCGGGCAATGTGCTTAACAATCCTTCGGGATCCCATGTTTTTTGCCATAAATAACCGGGTAGAAATTTGCTGTCAAACCAGGCGGCAATGTTTATGCCGGGCTCCAACATTACTTTTCCGTATCCTGGAGTAGGAATTAATACCATTATCAACCAATAACCAACGAGTAAAAGGGCTGCAACAATGGCTTGAGTTTTCCATCTTGTGTTTAAAAATAGAAAAGCACTGGCAAAAAATACAAGGGCAATACGTTGCAATACTCCGGCAAATCGAATGTTTTCAAAATTGAAAGAAGGGAACACCCAAAGGAAGATACCAACCGCAAATATTTTTAGCGAACGTATAATTATTTTTTGGTACATCGGACCTTTTGGAACCCCGGCATTTAACCTTTTTGTATAAGATAGAGTGATGGAAACGCCCATTATAAAAATAAAAAATGGGAAA
>JBFFMM010000004.1:0-38458 GCA_041554075.1 Draconibacterium sp.
TCAAAAACCGGAGGAAGTTTCTAACTAAAAACAACTAAAGCTGTGAGTTATTTTAAAGTCGAACTCAGGTTATTATATTTGCCAGAAAATAATAATGCTGAAAAAGCCCGTGAAAATAGGATTTCAAAAATGGATGCTACTTCCCTTATTGGCCTTTTTTTGCTATTTCGCGACAGAATTTTTAAGTGTAAAACCCATTTTTGTGGAGGAATATTATTCACAAACATTTTACCCCTTTGTAGCAAAAGTAATTTCAAACCTGAGTAACTCCATTCCATTTTCTATAGACGATATTTTTTATTTACTACTGATTCTGGTTCCCTGCGTTTTAGTGCTTCTACTGCTCATTCGAAAAATATCATTTTCGTATGCCGGAAAAATTGTATTGAATACGCTCGCTCTGGTTTACATCCTGTTTTATGTGTTGTGGGGATTTAATTACTACCGACCACAATTAAATGAACGTCTTGGAATTGCTTCCAGTCCAACGAATCAACAGAAGTTTTTGACCGTAATGGAAGAACTGATTGACCAAACCAATAAACTGCATTGCACATTTGAAGACTCCGATAAAAATACAATCGATTCGTTGATTGAAGACTCCTATAAAAATCTTGCTACGGTTTTAAAAATTCAATATCCTATGGGATTTCGGACCGATAAGCAAATTACCTTTAGCCACTTTTATGCACAATCTGGAATCACGGGATATTTTGGACCCTTTTTTAACGAAGTGCATGTCAACAAAAAGGTTCTTCCGCTTGAATACCCTTTTGTTTTGGCACACGAAAAAGCACATCAACTGGGAATTACCAGCGAAGCTGAAGCCAATTTTTATGCCTGGCTGGTCTGTTCCAGAAGTAATTCACAACACGTTCAATATTCGGCAAACCTGACGCTTTTGAGGCATTTTTTAAATCAGGCGTATAAAATGAAGGCATACCCGAAACTGCTTGAAAAAATTGATGTTCCTGTAAAAAACGATTTTAACACGATTAGCAAACATTGGGCAGAGCTCAGAAATGAAAAAATGGACAGAGCTGCTTCAAAAGTCAACGATGCCTATTTAAAAACGAATAAAATAAAAGGGGGTATTAAAGACTATCGTGGCGTAGTTAAACATGTTATGAACTTTTCGTTAGATTCCGCTTTTCAGAAAAGAAACAATCTTCTTCAAAAGTAAATTCATGTATTTTTGACAATAATTATTAATGAAAGGTGGATTTTGAAGCGGAACTACGAACTTCCGTTTTCTGACTTCCAACTTCCAACTTCTTTTTTATGAAACGAACATGAACTTTTTAAATCATAAATTCACAAACAAACATGATTAAAAAAGTTTATGTGAGAGCGGAGCGCCCGCCTGAACGGAAAAGTCGGGCAGGGTTACATCCGTTCTCAAATTTTAAAGTAGATTTTTTAGAAACTTGAAAATTTTAAACGGATGAAATTAGTTCCAATCTCAGCAGGTAATTTCCATTGCGACGGCGGCTCACTTTTTGGCGTCATTCCAAAAGTATTGTGGAGCAAAGTGTATCCGGCAAACGAAAGTAATTTTACTCAACTTACTTTGCGTTGTTTGTTAGTTGACACCGGCAAACACAAAATTTTAATTGAAACAGGTGTTGGAAATCATTACCCGGAAAAATACCTGCAAAACAACGGAGTTACTTCTGTGGTTGATCTGGAAAAATCGCTTGCCGGAAAAGGCTATTCCCCCGAAGACATTACCGATGTGTTGTTTACTCATCTGCATTGGGACCATTGCACAGGTGCCATTCAAAACGTTAACGGGAAACTGGAACTGCTTTTTCCAAACGCAAATCTGTGGAGCAGCAAAAAACAATGGGAGCATTCCAAAGTTTCAAATCCACGCGAAAAAGCGGCCTTTCATACCGATCTATTAAATTTTATTTCCGATTCGGGAAAACTTCGTCTGGTTGAAAATGAAGGTGAATTGTTCCCCAACTTTGAGGTACGCTTTTTTGACGGACACACCCCCGGACAGATGATTCCTTTTATTCATACAGAAAAAGAAACCTTTGTTTACACTTCTGATTTAATTCCTACAACTGCCAATATTCCACTACTTTGGATTGCCTCGTACGATCTGGATCCGGTAAAAGTGATGGAAGAAAAAGCTCAGTTTCTTGAAGAAGTAGCGGAGAAAAATTACATCCTGTTTTTTGAACACGATTATTACACCGAGTGCGCCACTGTTCAGTTTACCGAAAAAGGATTTGCGCTGAAAGAGAAATTTAAACTGGCTGATTTAATTTGAAATGCGCGTCAATTCAATCCAGCCCCAACCGGGAACATTTAATTTTAAGTCCTTTCCATCAATTTCATAGTCAGAAACCTGTGGCAACATTTCAATAAATTTCTCTGAAAAATCGCTGTCACAACATGCCTCAGTACAGCCGATGGCTGAAAATGTTATTCCTGATTCTTCCGATAGCTCGAATCTGCCGGAACATACATTTATATCCAAATGAATTTCAAAACTCCCATCGGTTTTAAACTCAACAGAAGGGCTGTAGTTATTATTTTTGGCATATAAAACGGATTCAATTGACATAAACTGCTCCACTTCCCATGTGCCGTTTATCTCTTCGGAACAACTACAATACTTGTCTTCGCACGAATTTAGCGAGAGAACAAACGAAAACACAAGTAAATAATAAATTGATTTCTTCATCACTGGTCTTTTTTTATTCTGATGTGGTCAATCATAAAAAGGTTGCGCGCCCTTTCAAATTCACCACAAATATCGCCATTTTATCCCACCTCCATTCTAATTGATCACCTATAATAAGTTTTAAACCCAATCTCAGTGATCCCTTCTTCATTAAAACTATTGCACTTTACATTTACTCCCAACATGAAAAAATTACTTGTTATTTTATTGCTATTAGAGCTGAGCATCATCACGCATGCACAAAAAACAGATGCATCAAACATTTGGAAGATTGATTCCATTCAAATTAATAAAAACTGGCGTACCCGTGATAAAATAATTCTGCGTGAACTTCAGTTTAAAGAAGGTGAAACGATTGATCAGGATTGTCTTGACCGATCGATAAACCAGGTGTGGAACATTGGAAGCTTTGCACAAGTTAATTATTCGCTCGACTCCATTTCACCAAAGGGGCATGTTTTAAACCTAACTGCTCGCGATGCATTCAACCTTGTTCCATATATTACCGTAAGCGGAAATAACGACGACAAAAATATGGCGCTTGGTTTTTCTGATACCAATTTCCTGGGACGAAATATCGACTTAAGTTTAAGTGGGAACATTGGAACCTATACCAGTTCCTATAAAATTTCTTTTGGTGTTCCACGACAACTGCTTTACAAAAACATGACACTTTCGTTTCAACTGGCCAACGGTTCATCAAATAACTTTCGTTACAAAAACAACGAAAAATTTTCGGTAGTTGCTTATCATTCCAAGCAGTTTTCCGGGAGCATTGGTAACCCCTGGCACACCGATTACAAATACTCCTTTTCGCCCAATCTGAGCTGGAACCTATTTCAGCATAAAACAGATACAACTCTTGTAGACACTGATGTACATTTTGTTGATAATTACAAGGTGAATTACCTTGCCCTTTCCATTGGCGAATCGTTTGGCTTAATCAATCGTTTACGCCATCAACATAACGGTTATTCTATTTCGGGTGCTTATGGAATTGGAATTGGTCTTAACAACGACAGCCCAACTTATCACTCATTCAGTTTTGGCGCATCGTACTACAAAACTATTAACCCGGTGATTGAATTATCGGCCAGTTTCTCAACAGGCTACACCACCTCCACGCTTCCTTCCCTAATCCATTATATGAATTCGGGCGATGTGAAAGGAATAATCAACGGACAAGAGTCGGGGCAAGCAAATTACAACGGAAAACTAAACGCCGGCTTTACCTACCTGGATTACAATTGGTTCGCACTTGAACATTCCATCTATTCACATATTGGCATGGCCAGCGATCACTATTTCGATATGTATAAGTACAAACCACGAATGTCAATTGGAACCAAATTTCGTTTCTGGACACCCATGATTCCGTGGCTTGCAGCAAGTATACATTTCACTTATGTAAAAGGCAACAATAACTGGTTCCATCTCGATATTTAGTTTCTATTTTACTAAGTTTGAGACTTCTGTTTAGGTAGAAATCAACTATGAGCAACAAAATAAACATCACCCGTCAACCACTTTGGAATACAGTTGAAGTAAATCACGTGACTCCTTCACTTGATGATCGGTGCAAAGTTATTTTTGTTTGAGGATGAGGTATTCATCCAAAATATTTTTCAAAAAACTACTCCTAATAATTTGAAAGGAACAGCACGATTCAGGATGTTTATAAAAGAGATTTCTACTCATATTTCGTCGAAAGGACAAAACATTTACTACTTCACCAACTCTTTAGTGGAAAGTAAACCGCAAGCTGCATAAATATCTTCGCCACGTGAAGCTCGAACCGTTGTCAATATTCCTTTATTATTGAGTTTTTCCTTAAAGCGCAGAATGGTTTTTTCATCGGGGCTTTTTAGCGGCGTTCCAGGCACCGGGTGAAAACGAATTAAGTTGATCCGGCATTTTAATCCGTCCAACAAACGAACCAGCTCGTTTACATGGGCAGCGGTATCGTTTAAGCCTTCAAACAAAATGTACTCAAACGAAACCCGGCGTTGACGACCAAAATCCCAGCTTTTAATTTCGGCAACCACATCTTCAATTGGGTAAGCCACCTGAACCGGCATTATTTTTTGGCGCTCTTCGTGAAAAGGGGTGTGCAAACTAACGGCTAAATGTGCCTCACTGGATTCTAAAAAAGTTAGCATGCTTGGAATAATACCGATGGTTGAGACTGTAATTCTGCGCGGGCTCATGGCAAATCCCCATTCAGAAGTTAGAATTTCGAGGCTTTTTAAAACTTCATCCAAATTATCAAAAGGTTCGCCCATTCCCATATAAACAATGTTTGAAATCTCTTCAACCTCATCAATACTTTTTATCTGGTTAATAATTTCTCCGGCTGAAAGATGCCCTTGAAAACCTTGTTTGGCAGTAAAACAAAACAGACAACCCATTTTACAACCCACCTGCGAACTCACACAAACCGTTTTCCGGTCGCGCTCGGGAATCATTGCCGTTTCAATAAATTTATTCTGAATGGTTGGAAAAAGATACTTTTTGGTGCCGTCAACACTTGCCTGAACTTTTACATAATTGGTTAAACCAAACTCATATTTTTCGTTTAAAAGCTCACGTGCCTTTAGCGAAAGATTGGTCATTTCCTCAATCGACGAAATTTGCTTTTTGTACATCCAATCTGTAATCTGTTTGGCTGTAAATTTTGGCAATCCCAACTCCACCACCAATTCCTGCAACTCCGATAATGTTTTCCCAAACAAGCTCTCTTTCATCTCCTAAATTTTGTGCAAAGATAAGTGACTTTGTCATTTCGAAGGAAGTATGACCGAGAAATCTCAATACGAAAGAACAGATTTAGCTTCGCTGATTTTCAATTCTTCTCCTTCGTCGTCGAAAAAACATACTATTTCATTAAGGACTTTTTAAATTCCGGGGCCTTCCGGTGTTGTGTTGCCTGCTCAAAACCATAGGCAATTTCCAACAAGGTTGGCTCGCTCCAGGGTCGGCCAAAAAATGAAATTCCAATTGGTAAACCTTCCACAAATCCCATTGGAACAGTGATGTTTGGATAACCGGAAATGGCTGCCGGCGAAGAGCTTCCCCCATTAAAGTTATCGCCGTTCACCCAATCAATTGTCCAGGCCGGGCCGTTGGTTGGAGCAATAATCGCATCCAGATTATGTTCTTCCATTAACGCGTCAATTCCTTCCTTGCCTGCATATTTTTTCGAATCAGCTAAGGCTGTCAAATATTCTTCGGTACTTAAATCTCCTTTCTCCTGTGCCGCTTCAAAAATCTCCTGATCAAACCACGGCATTTCCATGTCGGGATTCGTTTTATTAAATTCAATGATGTCAGCCAAACTTTTTACCGGAGCTGTTGGATGTTCCTGCAAATATTTATTCAAATCTGCTTTAAATTCGTACAACAAAACCTCGTATGATGGACCTCCCCATTTTCGGTTATTTTCAAATTTAACTTCCTCAATCACTTCTGCTCCTGCATTTTTTAATGCTTCAATGGCCTCTCCCAAAAGTTCTCTCACGTGTTTATTCTGAGGAAGCATTTGTGTGGCAACACCAATTCTTTTGTCCTTTAGTCCATCCTTAATTAAAAAACGAGTGTAGTCTTTATGAATTTCACCTTTCTCAAGATGGGTTTCTCCGTCTCTCGAATCAAATTCGGCCAATGCTCCAAGCAAAACAGCTGCATCCGAAACATTGCGCGCCATTGGTCCTGCAGTGTCCTGGCTGTGTGCAATCGGAATAATTCCCCGCCGGCTCCACATTCCCAAAGTTGGTTTTATGCCAACCACACCGTTTATTCCCGATGGACAAACAATCGAACCATTGGTTTCAGTTCCAATTCCGATTGTACATAAATTGGCTGAAACAGCTGCCCCCGTTCCCGAGCTGGAACCACAGGGACTGCGATCTAAACAATATGGATTACGCACCTGTCCTCCACGGCCACTCCATCCACTGGATGAATTCGTGGAACGGAAATTCGCCCATTCGCTGAGATTTGTTTTTCCCAATAAAACAGCTCCGGCGTCGCGTAATTTTTTTACAATAAATGCATCTTCACTACAAACGTTCCCTTCCATCGCCAATGAGCCTGCTGTGGTTTGCATTTTATCTCCCGTGTCGATGTTGTCTTTAATCATGATTGGAATGCCGTGCAAAGATCCACGAACTTTTCCTGCTTTCCGTTCCTCATCCAATGCTCGTGCAATTCCCAGAGCATCGGGATTTAACTCGATTACCGCTTTTAACACCGGATCAACCAAAGCAATTCGGTCAAGGTATTTTTTGCAGATAGTTGCTGAACTTAATTCTCCGGACTCCATTTTTTGTTGGAGATCCTGAACTGAAATTTCATTTAAATCGAAATCTACTAAATTGAGTTCTTGCTCTTCCGAAGTTTCGGTTGTACACCCAGCAGCTACACCGGATATTGCCAGAACAGAGCCACCAAGTGCTGTGGTTTTAAAGAAGGAACGTCGTTTCATTTGAGTTAAATTGAGTATTAATACTAAGTTGTGTAAAACCAGATTGAATGCAGGAATTCGCCCGTAAAAGAGAAAATTTAGACATCGACGAACGAATCTATTCTTTTAGCAAAACAACTTTGGTGATCATTAAATTTGAACCGGTTTCGGCTTTGGTTCTCAGAATCAACTTCCCGTCGTTACTGTCTTCGCGCATTACATGGAATTTTACCCAAACACCATCACCTTGGTGCAAATCCAGTTTCGATTTGCGGCCTTCAAAATCAAGCAGCCCCGTTCGTCCCTGCTTGTTCCAATCCTGAAAATGAACCAATAAAGTTCCCAGCATTCCTTCCGGGCAATTTAACTGAAGTGTCATTTCATTTCCATGCCAGGCCGTATTTTTGTTTTCTTTCCACGTTCCATCGGCTATTAAGCGGTAAGTAACATTTTCTTCAATTTCAACTTCATCCAAAGTAGGTTTCCATGGAATATTGTTATTCTCTTGCTGAACTTTTTTCGCTGCATTTACAATTAAAATTGCCGTACTAAATTCCTTTGGCAAATTAGCCTTTTCTACTGTTGGAATGCTTTTAAACGTTTTGGTCAGCCAATCGGGATTTGCCTTTTGAACCGGATTGAAATCTGTCGATTGCATGTATTCCAACAAACTTTGTTTCAATTGGCGGGCAACAGGTTTCTCCGATTTCAGATTGTATCCACAAACCAACAACTTCCCTTCTCCCACTTTCAACTCGAAAATTGAACCCACCTTATTGTTTCTGTGAAAATCATCGACAGGCTGTGCAATTGGCTTATAGTTGTGTGGCAGTTCATTCAATATAAAACCTTTGGCGTCGGCCGAAATGGTTTCCCATTGCCAGTTACTGTGAAACGAGGTAGGAAAATTAGCAAAAGCAGGATGTTTTTCTTGAAGCAACAATCCGATGTTCGTTTTGCCCTGCCCCGGGAAAAAGGTAAGCGACCAGTAAAGCGGATAAAACAAAGCTTTAACCGAGGTTTCTTCCATACCCAATTGGTTGGCAAGCAGCAGCACTTTTGCTCCCGATTTTAATTTCTCCAATGTTTCAGTATCCAGTTCTTCAGCAACAATTACAGTGTTATTTTTAATTTCCGCGTTTGATGTTGGATATACCCAAATATCCCATTCATTTAGAATTTCAGTTCCCGATACATCAACCCTTATTTTCAACCGGGTTGCCTTTTCAATTTTATTCAAAGCAAATTTAATTTCACCCACATCCGATAAGGTGCCGTTTGCAAAAGTCATTTTATTAAAACTGCCTTTTGCAAATTCCTGCCCCTTTTCATCTGTCACCATCCAATTTACTTGTCCTGTTAACTCTTTTTCGGCATAATGAGAAAGTTGAACTTCAGCATTAAACTCCTCATTGTTTTCCCATACATATTTTTCAAACAATAGCAGGGGAACCGTTTCTGAAAAATGTTGCCTGAACTTTTCAGGAGTTGTAATTCCTTTGCTTTCCCAAAAACAATCGAGCCATCCAATTAATGCCTCGCCTTGTCCCTGGTAATCCTGCATACTCAAAAGTTGCACTCCTGCACAGCTGGGTGTTCGCAAAAACGATTCAGTTTCGTATTTGTACATTAGTTGATTAAGCGCTCCCGAAGCATCTGCAAAATCGTCGGCTTGCGAAACAATTCCGTTTTTCTCTGCCTGAAGTTTAAACTCCTCTAAATTCCGTGCTTTCAAAACACCCGTGTATTTTTTAATTTCGCTCCAGCGTGGATAAACCGGCCACTGCCCTATTTCATGGGCAATTATCGGTATGTTCGATTGTTTGTATACATCTTCGAAATTCCAGTCGGTACGGGCACCATTTAATCCACGCGTTCGGCCAACATCTTTTATATAATGTGTTGCACAATAATCGTCAACATCGGTAATTGTACGTGCTGTGGAAACAGCATACAAACGACGCGGATCTTTTGCTTTTAAATCGGCCACCCACTTTTTCATTACATTAAAATCAGAATTCCCTAATTCGTTGCCAATACAAAATAGTGTAAATGAAGGATGATTTCCGTAGAAGTCCACCATACGATTCATTTCGGCAACCACAAACTTGTCGCGCTCGGCATCGTATCCCAAACCTTTCGGATGACCTTTTGTATCCATTTCCGGGCGGCCACGTTCAATCATATCTGTACTCATCCACCAATCTATCCATATTGACGCTTCGGCCTGCAGATAAATTCCCACTCGATTGGCAGCTCGGAATGCTGCTTCAGGCGGGCACCACGAATGAAAACGAGCGTGATTTAAACCGTAGGTTTTGTAGGTTTTAAAGATTCTCACCCAGTCGTCTAAATTACATGATGCATAACCGGTCAATGGGAAATGAACACAATCGAGGTTTCCTCTCAGAAAAACCGGCGTTCCGTTTACCAGCATTTTTGTTTCACTGTGACTGATCCGGCAATAGCCAAATTCCGTTTCTAAATTATCTGTTTTATCTCCCGAGGATAATTTCAGGCGCAGCACATAAACTTCGGGTGTGAATTCACTCCACTTTTTCAATTTCCCGTTTGTTTTTACAGGCCATTCGAAACTTGTCTTTCCTCGCCTGATATTATCCGCGAGGCTTCCCTTAATGATCGTTTCATTGCTTGAAACCGATACAATTTCATAATCAATTTTTACAGAACTTGACTGCTCCGTGTAAATGCCAGCTGTAATATGAAGTGATTCATTCTGAATATCAGCATCCACCTTAACTCCCTGAAACCAGATCAGATCTTTGGCTCTTATTTCCATCCGGCCAACAATTCCATTCCAAATGCTTTGGGTGTATTCTCCATAAGCATGGCCTTTATCTCCAATATTATGGATCATTTCGTTATCCACCTGAATAACAAGTTCGTGTTTGCCGGGCAATAACTTACCTAGTTTATGGATATGCGGCGTACCCAGTGCATCTTGTTTTGAACGTTCTTCTCCATCGATAAATACGCGTGATTCCCAGAGTACTCGTTCCAAAAAAATCTCAATCGATTTGTTTGCCCAGTTTTTAGGAATCTCAATCTCTTTGGTATACCATGCTTTACCAATGTATTTGTACTCGGGAGTTAAAATTCCAAAATCGGAGCCTGAAGTTTTATATCCAAACCCATTCTCAGCAAGAGACCCCGGAAATTTAATGGTTCCTTTCAAAGTACTTCTTTCCGGATATTTTTGAAGTAATTCATTTTTTGGATTGAGTGAAACCTGCCATTCTCCGGCAATATTGATTGTGTTTTGTTGGGCAAAAATTGACAAAATAGTTACGAAACAAAACAGAGACAAAACAGCGATGAATTTCATATTCTATTGGATGACAAAAGTTTAGTAATTTTCATTAATCCACTGAATTGCCCAATCAATGTCAAGTTCCTCCATACATTTAAAATGCTTTTTGGGGCATTTGTGGTGGCCCAACTTCGAACAGGGGCGACATTTCAAACCTTCAATTTCGAGCTTTTCAGAAACAATATTTGCTTGATAAGGGTACATCCCAAAATCGGGAATTGTATTACCCCAAAACGAAAGGATTTTCTTTTTAAAAGCCGCTGCAATGTGCATTAATCCGGTATCGTTACTCAGCACTACTTTTGCATCGCGAACCAAAGAAGCCGATTGATTTAAAGTAATTTTACCCGCGTAGTTGAGCACATTTCCTTTCGATTCTGAAAGAATTTGTTCCCCTTCGTCAAACTCTGCTTTCCCTCCAAGAAGTATAACCGGATAGGGTATATTTTGACAGATCTGAGAAACCTTGCTCACAGGTAGTTTTTTGGTAAAATAGGTTCCGGCAATTACAAAAGCAACATAACCATCCTGAAAAGGAGCGGGAAGTTCCTCTTGTTTAAATTCGTCACCATCTGTGATAAAATAGTCCAACCCCTTTCCATCGTTCTTAACATCAAAAGTGCTTACCGCCTCCAAGTAGCGGTCAACAATATGCTGATTGGGAAGTTTATTTATTTTAACCCTTACCATCAGCATTTTCTGCCAGTTTAATTTATCAACCGAAAAACCTTGCACTTTTAATCTTCGTCTGATTTTATTACTACGGAAATTCTGATGCAGATCAATGATGTAATCAAAGTTCTCCTTCTCCAGGTCGTGGATAAGGTTATTCATACTCTCTTCGAGTACATGTACTTTATCGATATACGGATTATTTTTAACAAGGCATGCATGTTTGTGTTTGGTAACAAAATGAACTTCGGCATTATCAACCTGTTGTTTCAAGCCACGCACAACCGGCGATGTTAAAACAATGTCGCCAATGGAACTAAATCGTATGACCAGAAACTTTACTTTCATAGAGTTATGATGGAATAAATTTTCAGATGCCTTTTGAGTTTCAATCAAAAAATATGCGAAAACAAAAATCCCCGCAGAAAAATCTACGAGGAAAATTAGTCTATCTTTTTTTAATTATGCTGATTCAACAAGAACTATAATTTTATTGCCTTTGTTTTCAATTACACCTCCATCCACATCAAACAGATGTTCCTGGCTATTCTCATCCTGAATTTTAATCGTTCCTTTTTCAAGCGTAGAAATAATTGGAGCGTGATTTTTCAGAATTTCGAAAGCGCCTTTACTTCCGGGGAGTTGAATTAATTTAACTTCTCCTTCAAAAACCGTTTTATCGGGTGTAATAATTTCCAGGTACATCTTTTTCCTTTCTGAATTAGTTATCAGCTAACATTTTTTCACCTTTTTCAATCGCCTCTTCTATTGTACCCACAAGGTTAAATGCCGATTCCGGATATTGGTCAACCTCACCGTTCATAATCATTCTGAAACCTTTAATGGTGTCTTCAATAGAAACCAGTTTCCCTTCCAATCCGGTAAATGCCGACGCCACAAAGAAAGGCTGTGAAAGGAAACGCTGAACACGACGTGCACGGTGAACAACCAGCTTATCTTCTTCTGAAAGTTCATCCATACCCAAAATCGCAATGATATCTTGTAATTCGGTATAACGTTGTAACAACATAATTACATCTTGTGCACAGTTGTAATGCTCGTCACCCACAACATCGGGAGTTAAAATTCTTGATGAAGAATCGAGTGGATCAACCGCAGGATAGATTCCTAATTCAGCAATTTTTCGGCTCAATACAGTTGTTGCATCCAAGTGAGCAAAAGTTGTTGCCGGAGCCGGGTCGGTTAAGTCATCGGCAGGAACGTAAACCGCCTGAACAGAAGTAATCGAACCGTTTTTTGTTGAAGTAATACGTTCTTGCATCACACCCATTTCGGTTGCCAAAGTTGGTTGGTAACCTACTGCCGAAGGCATCCTTCCCAAAAGTGCTGACACCTCGGAACCGGCCTGTGTAAAACGAAAAATATTATCAACAAAGAAAAGAATATCGCGACCACCACCTGACGATCCGTCGCCATCACGTAGACTTTCGGCTATCGTTAAACCCGAAAGTGCCACACGAGCACGAGCGCCCGGAGGCTCATTCATCTGACCAAAAACCATGGCCAGTTTCGATTGTTTTAATCTTTCCTTATCTACTTTCGAAAGGTCCCAGCCTCCATTCTCCATCGATTCTTTAAACTCTTCGCCATAATCAACAATATTGGCTTCAATCATTTCGCGTAGCAAGTCGTTACCTTCACGCGTACGTTCACCCACGCCGGCAAATACCGATAATCCTGAGTGAGCAAGTGCAATGTTGTTAATCAATTCCTGAATCAATACAGTTTTTCCAACACCGGCACCACCAAACAATCCAATTTTACCACCTTTTGCATAAGGCTCAATCAAATCGATTACTTTGATACCCGTGTAGAGCACTTCACTTTCAGTTGTTAAATCTTCGTATTTTGGAGGTTGATTATGAATGTTCAGGCCTTCTTTTGGAAGTTGCTCTAAACCATCAACCGAATCACCAACAACGTTTAATAAACGACCCAGTGCTATTTCACCTTTTGGCATTATAATCGGACTTCCAAGAGAAGTTACATCGGTACCCCTTTTCAAACCATCAGTTGAATCCATTGCAACACAACGAATCGTGTTTTCGCCAATGTGCTGCTGGCACTCAATTATTAAACTTTCTTTGCCTTCCCTGAGAATTTCCAACGCATCGTTGATCGAAGGAAGTTCGCTGCCTTCTCTATCAAAAATTACATCAACAACAGGACCAATTACCTTGATTATTTTACCTATGTTTTGAGCCATATGGGAATAGATTTGTACAGATTATCGTAATTTTTTAACGGATAACAAATTTAGCATTGTTTTGCTTTTATGCAACTAACACTAATTTTTTTTGAGCCAAATTTAACGTTCGCAAACAGTTGTTAATGCTTGCGTATAAGCATTTTATTGGCTAGTTCAAGCAGCGGTTGTTTTACAACATCTTCCAGTTGAATCGTATCTAAACTTGATATGGCCTTTTGAAAGTAAGAATCCACTTTTTCCTCAGCCAACTGTTTTACACCTATTTGTCGGTAAATTTTTGTGACTGCAGCAATTTTTTCTTCCGGATCATAATCCGTTTTTCCAATCCATTCTAATAATTCAGCACCTTGTTCTGCAGACCCATTTTGCAGGACATTTATAAGTAGAAATGTTTTTTTATTGGCCAGTATATCGCCTCCAATTTTTTTGCCGAAGGTAAGCTGGTCGCCAAACGTATCCAATAAATCATCTTGAAGTTGAAAAGATAGTCCCAGGTTAATGCCAAATTTGTATAGTTGAGAAGCTTGCTCACTGGAAGCATTTGCAAGTATGGCACCGGCTTTTAAGCTACAAGCCAAAAGGACAGCTGTTTTCAGGCGAATCATTTCCAAATATTCGGCTTCGCGTACATCCAGCCGGTGTTCAAAATCCATGTCGAATTGCTGCCCTTCGCAAACTTCAATAGCTGTTGTGGTAAACAAATCCAAAGCTTCAACCAATTGTTGCGATTTGCATTCCACCAAATATTTATAGGCCTGAAAAGCCATGGCATCGCCAGAAAGAATAGCACTGTTTTCGCTGTATTTTATATGAACCGTAGGTCGGTTTCTGCGAACAGCGGCTTTGTCCATTATATCGTCGTGTAGAAGTGTAAAATTATGAAACACCTCAATGGCTATAGCTGCAGGCAGCGCCGGCATTACGTCTTCAGAAAAAAGATTGTAAGCCAATAATAAAAGTACCGGCCGCAAACGTTTCCCACCCATTTCCAACGAATAATGAATGGGTTCGTACAACTCAACCGGATGAAGTTCCAACATCTGCTTCGAGCGGGATTCAATTTCATCTTGTACAATTTTCTGCAGCTGCTCTACTGAATACATATTTTTTCCTTTTATTTTTTTGAAGAAGAAACCTCATCTCCTGAATCTTTGTCATCTTCGGAGACCATAATTTCCAAATCATCCAACTCAATGTCTTCCTCTTCGTTGTAAATGTGCAATAAAGGTTCTTTAAATGCTTCCGTTGTGGTTAATCGCTCTAATCCGGAAAGTAGTGACGGCAGCAAAATAAGGTTTGAAGTAACTGCCACTAAAAGTGTAAGCGAAACCAAAATCCCCATGGCCTGTGTTCCTCCGAAACTGGAAATGGTAAAAATACCGAAACCAAAAAACAACACTACCGAAGTATACAACATACTCACACCTGTTTCTTTTAATGCCAACACTACCGACTTGCGGATGTCCCAATTGGTAACATTTAACTCCTGCCGGTATTTGGCCAAAAAGTGAATGGTATTGTCAACCGAAATACCAAAGGCAATACTAAATACCAATATGGTTGATGCCTTTATGGGAATATTGGTAAATCCCATTACCGCAGCAGTAAATACAAGCGGAATTACGTTTGGCGTAAGCGACATTATTACCATTCTCCACGACGAAAACATAATGGCCATAAATGTGGAAATAAGCAAAATTGCCAAACCAAGACTGGTAAATAGGTTTTTCAAAAGATATTGGTTGCCTTTAAAAGCTACAATACTCGAACCGGTTATGGTTACATCGTATTTATCAGCAGTAAAAATTGAATCAATTTCGTTATTAAAGCTTTCATAAAGTTCTTCCATTCGTTTGGTTCCAACATCTTTTACCCGAATACTAATTCGAGTGGTTTGACGTGTACTGTCGAGGAAAGAATTAAGCAGCTTTGCATTTTTTTCGCCTGTTGCCGCATATTGTAAAATAAAGTTTTTTTCGCGGCTGTTGGGAATACTGTAATACTTTTCGTAGCCATTATAAAATGCCTGCTTCGAAAATTTTAAAAGATTGAGCAAAGATGTAGAAGCCGATAATTCGGGATATTTCGCAAGTGCTGTTTCCAACTCGTCGATTTTTTTGAAAGTTGGCAACTGCATAGCACCTTGTGGCTTTTTGGTATCCACCATAATTTCCAGCGGCATCAGCCCATTAAAATTCTTTTCGAAAAACTTTAAATCGATATACACCGGGTCGTCTTCAGGAATATCATCCACCATGTGTCCCGAACTTTTCATTAGTGAAATTCCATAAATCCCAATTCCAATTATCGCAATGGTTACAATGTAAACCACCTTTCGATAATTTTGTGTAATGTGCATGAGTTGCGTAATAACTTTAGACACCATTTTATTGTCGAGATGACCGACATGCCGTGAAGACGGAGGTGTGATAAAGCTAAAAATAATAGGAATCAGCAAAAGAGAAAGGACAAATAATCCTAAAATATTGAGTGAGGCTATTATTCCGAACTGCCGCAAAATATCGCTTTTTACAATAATAAAGGTGGCGAAACCGGATGCTGTTGTAAGGTTGGTTAAAAAGGTTGCATTCCCTATTTTAATGATTACCCTTTGCAAAGCTTTTACTTTGTTGCCATGCAAAACATATTCCTGATGAAATTTATTCAGCATGTAAATGCTGTTCGGAATACCAATCACAATCAGCAAAGGAGGAATCATTCCGGTTAAGATGGTAATTTTATAACCAAAAACAGCCAACATCCCCATTGACCATACCACACCAATAAGTACAATAATTACCGGGACAATTACCGCTTTAAACGATCGAAAAAACACGAATAAAACAACAATACAAATCAGTAGTGCCAGAACACTAAAAAGGTACAACTCTCGTTTAATTTTTACCGAATTAACCACCCGAATATAGGGCAGCCCGGAGTAATGTAACTGAACATTTTGTTCTTGCTCAAACGTACGGCAAACGTCTTGAATTCCGGCAACCATTGATTCGCGTTCCTTGCTCGCCATTTTGTCTTTATTTACCGTAATGGCCAGCAAATAAGTATGGGTTTCGTCGTTGTAAACCAAATCCCGGTAAAAAGGCAGACTTCTGAATTTTTCAACGTAATCGTCCAACACTTCTTGTGTCGAAATCGAATCGGGAAAAGCATCTTCAATTTCAAATCGTTTTTCTTCTTTGTTCTTTTTAAGATTGTAGGTATTGTTAATCGACAATAAAGTTTCAACACCTTCCACTTCCAAAAGATTCTTACTCAAACTTTTCCATGCTGTAAAATGATCGAGCTCAAAAAAGTTTGAATCCTGAATTCCAACAATTATCAAATTGCCTTCTTGCCCAAAAACCTCAACAAATTTCTGATAATCCTTGTACGCCTGATCTTTCTTTGGCAATAAAGAAGCGTACTCATATGACATTTCTACATTTCGGGCTTTATAACCAAAAAAAATGGTAATGACTGCCAAAACAGAAAGTAATAGAATCTTATTTCGAAGGATTACTCGGGATACCTTAACCCACATATTTTCACTTATAATGTAATCGAGATTATGTACTACTTTTTAATAGTGCTGTCTACACAACTCAACAAAGTTTTTCAATTTCCTGTAACAATTCCCAACAAAAGTTAAGATCCGTTTCATTTTTAATTAACCTGACGAAAGTAAAACAAATTCTCCGATTTAGGAAAAATAGCAAAGCTGCTCGTGGCTTATATTAAGACTTTTTAATCATTAGCTAATCTTACTTGTTTGAAACAGCAATTAAGTAGTCTGTTGTTCGGAAAAAAAGATAATTTTTGGCAATAGCCGGAGTTGACATACAAACATCGTTTAATTTATTTTTTTCCAATAACAGATAAATAGAACCTGCTTTAACTGAATAAACAACTCCTTCGTTATCGGTAACATAAATTACACCATCGGCAGCAACCGGCGAAGAAGTATAACTATTCCCACCTCCCACTTTTTCTCCATACATCTCTTCTCCTGTTGAAGCATTGTAACATGTTAATCTACCATTCCAACGTAAACAATATAAATATTTGCCATAAAGCAACATGGTTCCCATGTACGAGCCACCGCGCAACTTTGCCCATTTTACGTATGCGTTGGTCGTATCTTTCTCTGCCAAAGTAATATCGCCTGAAGCATTTTTTCGAATCGCATAAATGGGTGAAACTTTACCATGGGCACTGTTAAAATAAACATATTCTTTGCCAACGATGGGAGTTGGAATTGGGATATCGCCACCTCCCGACATACGCCAAATTTCTTCACCTGTTTTAAAGTCATATCCTCCCCGGTGTTTGTATCCATTTACCACAACTATTGGTTTTTCACCGTTGTAGTAAATATTTGGTGTACTCCACCCCGGATATTCATCACGTTCCTGTTTCCATATCTCTTCTCCAGTATGCAGATTGTACGCGGCTACAAACGAATTATCTTTTACGTCGCATTGAATAATGACGACATTATCATGAATTAGCGGAGAACTGGAGAATTCCCATTCAGCATCCTCAACCATAAAAAAAGTAGATTTTAATACACCAAAATCTTTCGACCATTTTAATTCTCCATCCATGTTGTAACAATACAATCCTTCTGATCCAAAAAAGGCAACAACATATTCACCATTTGTTGCAGGCGTGCAATTGGCATGCGACGACATCGGATGACGTTTTTGCTCTGGAATTCCGGTATGTGCCGTTCGCTCCCATTTAATTTTTCCTGTGGCTTTGTCAACACAATACAAATTCCAATTGTGCACCGATGAATCCTGTACCGGAAAAATGGAACCATAAATACCTGTTTCAACATTTGCCTTGTCTTCTTCACTCACTGCAGTTGTTACAAAAATACTGTTCCCCCACACAATCGGACAGGAATTGCCCAGTCCGGGAATTGCCGTTTTCCAGGCAACGTTTTTACCCGATTTTACATCCCAGGTTTCCGGAAGATTGGAACCGTCTAATACTCCGCTGGCGTAATTTCCGCGGTACATTGTCCACTGACCATTGGGATCAACACTCTGACCATTAACCGAGAGAGTTACGATAGCGACAAATAAAAGCAGAAGCAAGAATATTTTTGACATTGTACTAATTTTGATTTCCACAAATTAGCAAAAATTATTGATTCCGTACAATTGACTAAATTCGTTTTTTACATTTGTATTGTAACCAAATAAACCTTTGTCGATGAAACGCTTCATACCATATTTCTTTCTACTGCTTTTTCTGATAATTGCTACTAATTGTACCCAATCCGACAAACATAAACTTCCGCAAAAACCAAATATTCTTTTTGCTTTTGCCGACGACTGGGGAAAATATGCAAGCTGTTACTCTACTATTGAAGGAAGCGAGGACTGGCAAAAATTGGTTAAAACGCCTAACATTGACCGGATTGCCAACGAAGGTATACTTTTTAATAATGCATTTGTAAATGCCCCATCGTGCACTCCCTGCAGAAGTTCGTTGTTATCGGGTCAATATTTTTACCGCACCGGACGAGGAGCAATTTTACAAGGAGCAGTTTGGGACGAGACGATTCCAACTTACCCGCTTTTACTCGAAGAAAACGGTTATCACATCGGTTACACATATAAAGTTTGGAGTCCGGGCTCTCCGCAAGATGCTGGTTATGGCGGAGAACGAAACCGATACCATCAGGCCGGGACTAAGTTTAATCAATTCAGCCAGAATGTGACAAAAATGGTAAAAGATGGAAAAACCATTGATGAAGCGAAACAAGTTTTACTGGATGAAGTACGTGGTAATTTTCAGGCCTTTTTAAATGCGAATGAAAATGGAAAACCTTTCTGCTACTGGTTTGGGCCAACCAACACCCATCGCAAATGGACAATGGGCTCTGGTGAAAAATTGTGGGGAATTGATCCCGATGAATTAAAAGGGAAACTTCCGCCCTTTCTTCCTGATGTGGATACCGTACGTGAAGATTTTGCTGATTATCTGGGTGAAGCCATGGCTTTTGATGCAGGATTGGGAGTACTGCTTAAAATGCTTGAAGAAAATGGAGAATTGGATAATACCTTAGTTGTAGTAAGTGGCGACCATGGCATCCCGGGATTTCCCCATGGAAAATGTAACCTGTACGATTTTGGTACAAATGTGGCCCTAATGGCACGCTGGCCATCGGTTATTAAAGCCAACCGGATAGTTGACGATTTTGTGAATCTGATGGATTTAGCACCTACATTTCTGGAAGTGGGTGGAACCGAAATACCAAAAGTTATGACCGGTGCAAGTCTTCTCGAAGTTTTTAAAAACAAAAACAACGGACAAATTCAAAAAGAAAGAGATTTTGTAATTACAGGTCGCGAAAGGCATGTGGCTAAAGTGCGCGAAGGAAATGTTCCTTATCCGCAGCGTGCATTACGCAACAAAGATTTCCTCTACATTATAAACTTTAAACCTGATCGCTGGCCAATGGGAAATGAAGCAAAATTAAACAGCACTACTCCTCCCGACTTTGACGAACTGGCGAACAACACCTTCGCTGCTTTTGGCGATTTGGATGCCAGCCCAACCAAAGCCTGGATTATTAAAAACCGAAATTCAGAGAACGAAAAATACTACCAATTTGCCTTTGGGAAACGACCAAAAGAAGAACTATACAATATTGCCAAGGACCCATTTCAAGTAAATAACCTGGCAAATGATCCAAATTTTGAAGAAGTTAGACTTCAAATGAATGAGCAACTTATGTCGGCACTAAAATCTACAGGCGATCCACGAGTTACTGGCGATGGGCAAACTTTTGAAAAAATGCCTTACATTACTACTGAATGGTAACTGAGCACGATTCCTGATTTTAAGAGTTCTAAATCCTGACCGTCTTCTATATTGGCATAGAAACCGAACATGCCAGGAAATAAGAATTTTCCTCAGGGGAAAGGTGCAATCGATTAATTCTGATTCATTTTGTTCAGGAGAATTAGCTGTGCGGTTTTAAAATCTCCTCTTTTTGAGTAAATAAAAGGATGCCTAATTTATGAATCAGTTTAAAAACTTGTTGGGAAAGAATAATATTTAAACTTTTTACCTAATCAGGCAGATTTTACGGTGCCAACTTAACCCAAAGAGTAAATATTAGGGAGGCATTTCCGAACTCAAGGCTGCGTCCACTTCACTCGAGGCCAACGCTCCGAACTTGTCAAGTATAGTTGTTAAGTTACATAAGTGGAGCGGCCTCTTTTAATCAATCCCGGAATCAAGACGAAACCATAGAGAAAAGGAGAAGTTTCGAGTGTGCGAGAAAATCACTCCTTTGAACTTAGGTTTTGTAAAGGTGACGGGTGAAGAGTAAAAGCAGCCTGGAACTTTCTGCTTCGTCTTTGCTTCATGGCAAAGATGAAGGCCTCCGGCAGGAAAAAACAAGAAAGAAACAGGAGACAATGGAATTGTTTCTACAAAGGTGCTAAACACTAAAATTTATAAACTCTACGGAAAGTTAAAGTGATCCAAATTTGTCCATATCATATTAAGACCAAATTCCTTTTACACTTTTCTATTTAAAGTATTCAAAATTTGCAGAATCTCTGTGAGATATAATTGTGTTTATTAAGCCAATTCGTATACCCAAATTTAAAAAAATGATTGCCGGTTTCCGTGACAATTAGCTCATCGAGACAGACCACACAATTGACCACCTCAATTTATCGATTTTTCAAACCCTGATTCAGATTGTTCGTATATAAATAAAAAAATATAACTCACTAATAGACAAACAGAAATCATGAGAACAACTTGTTTCGTGCTAATCAATCTGCTTCTCGGTTTATCCGCCATTTCCTATTCACAAAACTTGAATACGGAGTGGGAAAAATTTTCGAATACAGCAGGACTTGACTTTTATGCTGATGTTATTGAAGATGTAAATACAGGTTACACTGTTCTTGGTTCAAAAAAAGTTAAAGGACATTCATTCGATTTTTGGATTGTTCGGTATACAGTAGATGGTGATACCATTTGGACAAAAACATTGGGTACCGAAAACAACGATATTCCAAAAAAAATTGCACAGTTGGCTGATAAAAGTTACCTACTGATGGGAACCTCACAAATAGAAAATTCTCCGATTTTGTTTCTTGTTCGCATCGATGAAAACGGAACTGAACAATGGCGTAAAATTTTTGCAGACGATAAATCTTTGAGAATTGAAGATATAGTGGCGCTGCAAGAAGGCGGCTTTATTGTGGCAGGGGGTAAGAGTACTCAACCTGAAAATATAAAACTTTGGATGGCTGCCATAAATGCCAGCGGAGAAACAGTTTGGGAAAAGAATTTTGGGGATGATATAAACGGATGTTTTAAAACGATTAAAAAATTGCCTGACGGAGGTTTTGCACTTGCCGGGCAAGTTAGCGAGGTAGGGAAAAATGACTGCGACATTATAACCATACGTACCAACGAAAAAGGTACTGAAACGTGGAGTTCGAGGATTAAAACTCCGGGGCAAAAAACATGGCCTGAATGTATTTGCTGTTCTCCCGACAGCTGTTTTTTGGTTGTTGGCTGGAGAGGGAGTTGTTTGAATGATATTAATTCGGAAAATCCGATTTTTGATTTTGATATGATACTAAGCAAAATAGATTGTGATGGGAAAATCGTTTGGACAAAAAATTTCGACCGGGAAGGTTCGGAAGGTGGTAATGCAGTTGCCATCCGACCAGATGGAAGTTTAATTATTGCCGGAACTAAAATGACTTCATTTAGCGGTAAAGTTGGCCCCTGGATTTTACATCTTACTGCCGAAGGAGATGAACTCAATGAGAAACTGATCCGATTTCGATTTAACAACGACCAGGTTACTAAGGTTATAAACTGTTCAGATGGAGGTTTTGTGGTTATTGGACCGGGAATTCAGGAGGCAACAAATACCCGAAGTGACGGATGGATAATGAAATTCGCCGAACTGTAAAAAGAAATTGTTTCATTTTTAAATACTATACAGCCATGAAAATTGATGAATTTATCCACTTTGCAAAACAGAATCCTGTCTGTTTTTTGGCCACTTGCGATGGCAACCAACCGCATGTAAGAGCTATTCTACTTTTTTTTGCTGATAAAACAGGTTTCTATTTTGGAACTTTAGCTCCAAAAGAAATGAGTAAACAATTGCATAAAAATAACAAAATTGAACTCTGCTTTTACAATCACCCCAATGATTTTGCGCAGGCCAAACAAATGCGTTTAACCGGCAAAGTTGAATTTGTTGATGACCTTGACTTGATACACAAGTTACACGAAGAACGGCTATTCCTTGATGACATAGCCGGTCAAAATCTGGAAAAGTATAGCGAAGTATTCAAAGTTACAGCCGGCGACATCCACTTCTGGTCTATTTCTGATGTAATGAATGAAAAATCATTGGAACATTTGGTTTTTTAATGGACCAGGGAATTATAAACATTTCGAACACGTTAGTACAGTAGCTTATTTCAATACCCCTATTTGAAAAGTTATCAACTTTTACTTTTCAAGCACTGAATCTTTTCAATTGGCTAATTTTTAGAAGAAATTAAGCTTACACTCAATATATTTTAATTAAACCCGGGAGATATTCAATTTTTCATAAAAGGAGTACTATTTTTAGTCGTTCAAATTATCATGTTCGATTAAAATGAAAGCCAATAAACCAACTATAAACATTCGGAAAATTGATCAGGATGAAATCTCTGTACTTGTTGAATACCGCCTTTTGTATTTAAGCGAGTTGCAGGGAGAAATGACTGAAACCTATCAGAATCAACTTACAAAAGACTTGTATCGCTATTTTGAAAAATCAATTTCTCAAGGCCGTTTTTTAGCCGTTTTAGCTGAAGAAAAAGGTAAGGTTGTAAGTTTTGGAGGAATGGTAATCAAAGAAATTCCGGGAGATATACATAAATCATCGTATCTGGAAGGCGACATTTTAAACATGTACACGCTTCCGGAAGCGCGCAGAAAAGGAATTTCATCCTTAATTTTAGAGAACTTACTTCGCGAAGCCAAAACATTGGGAATTTCAAAAGTAGCCTTGCATACCTCAAAAGACGGAGAAAAACTATACCGAAAATTTCATTTTACCGAACCTGTTTATCCTTATCTTGAGCGCACAATTGATGTTTAAAAAATCGAATTGAATGAAAAACCAACAAAAAACCAAAAATCCCTGGAGCTGGATTCCTACCGTATATTTTGCTGAAGGCATGCCCTATATCGTGGTAATGACCCTTTCGGTAATCATGTACAAACGGCTGGAAATTTCGAATACCGAAATTGCATTTTATACCAGCTGGCTTTATTTGCCCTGGGTGATAAAACCTTTCTGGAGCCCCATTGTGGAATTATTAAAAAGCAAACGCTGGTGGATTGTTACCATGCAACTTTTTATTGGCGCCGGTCTGGCAGGGGTCGCATTTACCTTGCCAACTACTTTTTTCTTTAAAGGAACGCTGGCATTTTTCTGGCTATTGGCATTTAGCTCGGCTACCCACGACATTGCGGTAGATGGATTTTACATGATGGGATTAAATGAAAGTCAGCAGGCCTTTTTTGTTGGAATTCGGAATACTTTTTACCGAATTGCCATGGTTACCGGTCAGGGCATTTTAGTAATTCTTGCCGGCTATCTCGAAACTTCGAATTTACTTGGCGATCCTGCCTCCGGACATAATATCCCATTGGCCTGGTCTTTTACTTTCGCAGTTCTGGCAGTAGCTTTTGTGCTTTTTGCCATTTATCACAAATTTTTTCTTCCCCATCCTGATGAAGATATTCATACGGAAACAGCAAGCTTTAAAAGTATTCTTGAAGGATTTAGAGAAACCATCCGTGCCTATTTTGTAAAAAAGGAAATTTGGACCATCCTTGGCTTTTTACTTTTATTTCGTTTGGGAGAATCGCAACTGGTAAAAATGGCTTCTCCGTTTTTGCTCGACACTGCAGAAACCGGCGGATTAGGTTTATCAACATCAGAAGTTGGACTTGCCTACGGAACCATTGGAATTATTGCCCTTACAATTGGGGGAATATCAGGTGGCTGGCTGGCATCAAAGTTTGGGCTAAAAAAGTTACTCTGGATTTTTGTCCTCTCAATGAATGTTCCCAATCTGGTTTATGTATATCTGTCGTATTTTCTGCCTCAACACTATTGGCTTGTTGTTTCCTCAATCGCTGTTGAACAATTGGGCTACGGATTTGGATTTACAGCCTACACTTTATACATGTTGTATGTTTCGGCCGGGAAATACAAAACAGCGCACTTTGCTTTTAGTACAGGAATTATGGCTTTGGGAATGATGCTTCCTGGAATGGTTTCCGGGTGGTTGCAGGAAACCCTGGGCTACCAGCACTTTTTTGTATGGGTTATGCTTTGCACCATTCCTGGTTTTGTAATGGCAAAACTGATAAAAGTGGACAGGGATTTTGGTTTGAAGAAAGTATAGTTGCAGAACATTTTTAAGAATCATTTTATTCAGACAATGAGCTACTTATTGTTCAATTTCTGAATGAGCCATTTTACATTATTGCGAACAAAAAGGCGAGAATCATTTTTTAATACTTTCATTTCCTGTAGCACTTTATCAGCATCAAAGCGGCTTAATCCCACTGCTGGCACGGTGTGCATCTTCAATCAAGGTTAATCCAAAAATCAACGCAACCGTTACTGTATCGGGGCGATACTCGGTATGTCCTTCGTAAAATCCGTAACGATTAATGTAAAAAAGTACCATTTCGGAGGTATGAAACCGGGATACCATTTCTTGCAATTGCTCAAATTGAGTTGGTGAAAGCTGGGAATAATTAATTTTTAGAAAATCAATTTCCTTTGAGTTTAGTTCCCGCCAGACGTGAATATATCCTGTGCCCAGAATTTCATCATTAAAAATTGATTCCTGCCAGCCCCTGCTACCCTGAATCTCAAATTTTATTTCGTGCCCGTTGTAAATCAACGCATCCAGTTCGATACGTTCTTTTATAACTGTATCTATACTGAACTTCTCAAAGTCGCGGGTAATATTCCAAAAAATGAAAAAGTGGTCGTGCAATATCCGGATGTGTCAGTCCCAGTTTTTTAACGTTCTGATTGTCTGCATAAATCACTGACATAATGGTTTCATCTTCGGCTATAAACCCGACCACGGATGAAGCCCACGGTCTGCCATCCACAGTTATCTGTGACACAGAACGACCGGTAATAATTTTTGTGCTTCTTAATTCTTTTTCAGAATGAAGTCCTGTACAGGCAAAATGAGGAAAATCTTCTTCGTCGGCAGTAAGTTGATTGCCTTTCCCATATAATTGTTTTTTATAATCAAACGGCTCTCCGTTTTCAACCGTAGCATCTATCCATGTGAATCGATCATCTTTTGTTTTAATGAGTACAAGTTACCGGCCGGTTTTTGATATTGCGGGGGAAGGCAAATCTGGATTCTCATTGTAACACTCTTGAACAAAATTTAAATTTTTGGTACTAATTTCAGAAAGTGTAGTTTTATATCGATCCTGATTGCACGAGATAAATAGCAATACAAATAGGCTGCTGATAATTGGCAATTTTTGCATGTCAATTGTTTTCTATTCAAGTTGCAAAATAACAGCCTGACAGACAATGACATACATCAATATTTCTTTCCCTCTTCGTCCAACATAGGTACAAAACGTACTGATAATACATCTTTTTCACGAATTTTACCATTCCTTTTTTCAAGCAAAACCAGCGATTGGAAAGGATATGAACCCACCGGAATTATCATCCGTCCTCCTTCGGCAAGTTGCTCTTGTAGTGGTTCCGGAACATGTGAAGAAGCACAAGTTACAATGATCGCATCAAATGGAGCCTTCTCTTTCCATCCTCTGTAACCATCGCCTGTTTTACAATAAATATTATTGTAATTGAGTTTTTTAAAGACTTCCATGGCTTTTAAAGTAAGGGTCTCAAAAAGTTCTATGGTATATACTGAATCACAAAGTTGTGCGAGAATAGCAGCCTGATAACCCGAACCGGTCCCCACTTCCAACACTCTGTCCGTTTGTTGCAAATCGAGTACATCAGTCATAAATGCCACAACATAAGGCTGAGAAATGGTTTGTCCCTCATCTATAGGAAGCGGTCGGTCAATGTATGCATATTCCTGATATTCCGGCAGAACAAATTCATGACGGGGTACTTCACTGAACGCGGCCAACACTTTTCTGTCCGTAATCCCCCTGGCTTCGATCTGTTGCTTTATCATTAATGAACGCTTACTCGCCTGGAATTTATCTTGCGAAAAAACGGACTGCGTCATAAAAATGACTATTAAGCAAAACATGACCAGTCTGTAAAAATGATTCATTTTATCCGTACGTTTATCCGATTCAACGATATTCGTTCGTTAAATGTTACCCTTCGAATCCGTAATGAATAACGGTCCGCTCCCACCTAATTCATGGTCATCATTCGGAAATGTTATCTGGTAAAATTTCATCTTCCCCAGCTACCAGCCTAGTTTTAGCCCGTTTATCCGAACGCTTCTCCATCC
Organism: Draconibacterium sp.; assembly: GCA_041554075.1. Lineage (GTDB taxonomy): Bacteria > Bacteroidota > Bacteroidia > Bacteroidales > Prolixibacteraceae > Draconibacterium. The sequence goes on from JBFFMM010000004.1 coordinate 26,947, forward strand.
AATGATAAATTATGGGCAAAACCAGTAGCGTTAAAAAAGTAGATGTAATAAGTCCGCCTATAACTACTGTTGCCAGAGGTCGTTGAACTTCGGAACCCGGTCCCGTGTTAAATGCCATCGGAATAAAACCTAAACTAGCCACCAGCGCCGTCATTAACACCGGTCGAAGTCGGTCGGCAGAACCTTCCAAAATCAATTTTTTCAGGTCTCCCTTTTTCTCCTTTCGGAGTTCGTTCACATGGTCGATCAACACAATACCATTTAACACTGCCACCCCAAACAAAGCCACAAAACCAATACTTGCCGAAATAGACAAATACATACCACGCATCCACAACAAGAAAACTCCTCCCGAAAGCGCAAATGGCAGGTTAAGTAAAATAAGTATGGCATATCTCATCTGTCCAAAATTCAGATAAAGCAAACCAATAATGATAAAAATAGAAAGTGGAACAACTAGCAACAAATGACGCATGGCACGCTGCTGATTTTCAAAAGTACCTCCATAATCGATAAAATATCCAGCCGGAATTTCAGCTTTTAGTTCAATATCTTTTTGCAGATTAGCTACGTAAGTTCCCAGGTCAATATCTTTAATGTTGATTCCTACAATCAACCTACGCCAGCCATTTTCGCGCTGAATTTCGCGCGGCCCCTCCTGTAATACTATTTTTGCCACACGCTTGAGCGGAACAAATTCGCCATTGGGCAAATGAACCGGCACATCCTGTATTTTATGTAACTGGTTTCGAATATCTTCGGGATAACGCACCACAATTCCGAAACGCCGCTGCCCTTCGTACAACTGGCTCACTTCCTGTCCGCCAATTCCTGCCTCAATTATTTTTTGTACATCATCTACATTCAAACCAAACGAAGCCACTGCTTCCCGGTCAATCTCAATGGTAACATATGGCTGCCCCACGGTTTGTTCCACATAAAAATTATCGGTTCCCTGTATTTGTGGCAACATGGCAGAAATACGTTCTCCAATTGCACTTAACACATCCAAATCTTCACCATAAATTTTTACTGCCAAATCCGATTTTACTCCACTGGTCAATTCATCAACACGCATGGCAATGGGTTGTGTAAAATTATAGGCGAGTCCCGGTTCCGTTTTCAAATACGGTTCAATTTGATTTATTATATCTTCCTTCGTTACTCCTTTTCGCCATTCATCGTTAGGTTTTAGCACCACCCAAACATCGGTTTGATGCACTCCCATCCAATCGTTCGCCAAATCCGAACGTCCGGTTTTTGGCACTACTGTTTTTATTTCAGGAATATTTTCATCCAGTTTCCCTCCCAGCCAATTGGCATTTTCAATGGATTCGTCGAGTGTAACCGATGGCATTCGTACCTGTTCAATTAAAATAGAACCTTCGTCTAGCTCAGGTAGGAATTCAGTTCCCAAACGTGTCATCAAAAAAAGCGAGGCGACAAATATTGCTCCTGCAATGGAAACCACAAACCATTTGCGGTCCATATATCTTGCAAGGTTTTTTGTATAACGCGGTTTCAACCAGTTTATTAAATAGTTTTTACGCACTTTTACTCCCTTTCGGAAAACAATAGCTGAAACAGCCGGTACAAAAACCAGCGCAAGCAAAAGTGAACCCAACACCGCCGCTGCAACCGTAATTGCCATCGGCCGGAATAAAGTCCCCTCCATTCCACTAAAAGTCATAATGGGCACGTAAACCATTAAAATAATCAGCACACCAAAAAATATAGGTCGGGCCACTTGCTGCGCAGCCTTTCGAATGACCTCATCTTTGTTTTTACTTTTATCTTTTTGAAGGCCGTGTACAATATTTTCAACCATTACCACCGAACCATCCACAATCATTCCAAAGTCGATGGCACCCAAACTCATCAGGTTGGCAGCCAGCCCAAATTCACGCATCCCAATAAAAGCAAATAACATTGACAATGGAATAACCATGGCAACAATTAAAGCTCCCGTTATTTCGCCCAGCAAAAACAGCAAAACTGCAATGACCAAAAATCCTCCTTCCAGAAGGTTTGTTGAGAGCGTTGCTGTAGTTCGGTTGATTAAATCCGACTGATCGTAAAATTTCTCGATTGATACTCCCTCCGGTAAATTGCTATTTATATTATCTATTTTCTCTTCAATGGCTCCAATAACCTGCCGACCATTTCCACCGCGCAACATCATTACAATTCCGGTAACAATTTCGCCTTTACCATCCTGAGTAACACCGCCCTGCCTGATTTGTGTACCAATTTCAACATTGGCCACGTCGCGCACAAAAACGGGTTTATTGTCAACGTTGGTTATAATGATGTTTTTGATATCGTCTATTTTATTAATCTGACCAAATCCACGAATAATAAATTGCTCGCCGTTGTGTTCCAGAAAATTACCTCCGGAAACAATGTTATTATTGGCGATCGCATCCAACACTTCCGAAATACCAATTCCGAACAAACGCAAACGCCCCGGCTGCACCATTACATTGTATTGTTTTACAAATCCACCAAACGAGTTTATTTCAGTCACTCCTTTTACAACCTTTAATTGTGGAGCTATTAACCAGTCTTGTATTTCGCGTAGTTCGGTTAACGAATAATTTTCGCCTCTAACAACATACTGGTATATTTCGCCCAGCGCAGTGGTAATCGGCCCCAACTGAGGACTGGAAACATCGGGAGGCAGTTCGTCGGAAATGGATTGCAATCGCTGACTTACCATTTGACGGGCAAAAAAGATGTCGGTTTTCTCTTCGAATTCTACCGTAACTGCCGACAAGCCAAATTGCGAAATCGATCGAACTTCGGCTACATCAGGCAAACCATTCATGGCCGTTTCAATGGGGTAACTCACCAGTTTCTCCACATCGAACGGCGAATAGCGGCCTGCCTTTGTTATTACCAAAACCTGCACCGGTGTTACATCGGGTAAGGAATTAATGGGCAACTGGATCAATGAAAAATAGCCGGCAACAGCCATGAGTACCACCAATGAAAGAGCTACAAATTTCTGCCGGACACTAAATGTTATAATACCTTGAAGCATAATTGTGTTTTTTGGGTTATTCTTCGGCTATAATATCGAAACGCGAAAGTGCTTTTAAACTAAACACATTTGTATTTGCAATTTCTTCTCCGCTCTTAAGTCCACTGCTTACAAACACAAATTCATCTCGTAATTCGGCCACCTCAATATTCCGTTTTTCAAAAACGCCTTTCTGTTTTTTCACAAAAACGACTGACTGATTCCCGTCGTAAGTCATCGATTTTACAGGAATGGCTATTACTTCCATCTGCGATGAAGTTTTTATTTCCAAACGTACATTTTCGCCCGGTTTTGGCCATCCATTGGTTGTTGACAAAATTATATTAACAATTACCGAGCGACTGTCTTCGTCGAGCCCGGGATTAATGGAAGAAACTGCTGCCTTTGCAATTGCAACGTTGTTTTCTCGTTTCGAAATGGTTACCGAATCGCCACTTAGAATTAAGCGTGCATCATCGGGTGCCAGATATCCACGTACTAAAACAACCCGCGTATCCAAAACTCTCGAAAGATTCTCGAGTGCATTTACCGATTGTCCCAACTCAACAAAACTACGTTCAATAACACCATCTATTGGCGAGTGGATATTTAATGTCGGATCTATTATTTCCGATTCGGTAAACGATTTTATTTCGGCGTCGCTAACTCCAACTGCTTTTAATTTTGAATAAGTGGCACGCGATGAAGCAGAAGCCCTGTCGAACTCTGCCTTGGCTCTTTCCAGTTCACTTTTTGAACTGATTGTTTCTTCAACCAATTGTTGTATTCGTTTAAGGCGGTTGGTTTGAAACCGCTCTTCGGCAAAGGCCTGCAAATATTCTGAAACCAAATTCCCAAATTCCAGACTTTGAATAAGGTACAACTCTTCTCCTTTTCGTACCCTGCTTCCTTCCTGTTTGTGAATTTTACTTATCCGTCCGTTGATAGGGGTACTTATAATACTGGAATGCTCGGGCGCATAAAAAACAACCCCCGGTGCAGCAACCGAATAATCGATAAAATTGCTGTTTACTTCAGTCGTTCCAATTTTTAATTCTTCTTGTTCTTTTTCTGAAAGACGTACCAAAAAAACAGCATCTTCGGCTGATTGAAGAGATGGAGGAAGTTCTTTTTGTTCTGCAATTGCAGAATCGGTACTTGCTTTTTTATCGCCACAAGAGAACAAAACTAAAGTTGTTCCAATTCCAATTAATAAAAATAATATACGTTTCATATTTATAATTTTTTCTGAGGATTAGTAAACAAGGTCTTTTTCAAGAAATACTTCGAGGGCTACCAACTGAAGGTAATAATCGCGCAAAGCCGATAAATAGCGTTGCTCGCTGGCAAGATAAGTCTGCTGTGCATTTAACAATTTCAGCAAATCCATTTCTCCTAATTGATAGGCTCGCAGCGACAATTCCTGAAGTTTCGATGCTTTGTCTTTCATATTTGCATTGTAGCGATTAATAATACTGCGGCTTACCGAATAGTTGTGCCAGGCGTATTCGATTTGTTTTTTCATTTTCAGCTTTATTTCATCTTGTTTCCAATGAATTTCCTGCTGTTTTTCGAGTGCCATATTTATTCTCCCCCGTTGTTCGAAAGGATACCAAATCGGAATTTTCAAGCCCACTTCAAAGCCGTTAAAATCGTAACCCGAACCCAAATTTTGTTTGTAATAATTAAAGCGGATGTCTGGTAAAATGTTACTTCTGGCTTCTTTCAGAAAATATTCTGAAGCGCTAAACTCATGTTCCGAAGCCATGTAGTCAGGTTGTTGTTCCTGCACTGCAAGCGCAAATATTTGTGAAATCTCAATGTTCTCAGCAATTAAAGTATCCGAAAACTGAATGGAATATTTCTGTTCTTCCACAGGTAATCCCATGGCAAAAAACAAACCGTAACGCGCCTGATGCAAAACCCATTCACTTTGCTCGAGATCGTTTTTCGCCTCGTCTAGTTTTAACTCGGCGTTTATCAAATCAATCCCGTTCCCTTCGCCAGTTTCAAACCTTGTATAAACGGCATTGTATAAATCCTGTGCCAACTCCAACTGATGTTGTCTGGATTTTTGCAAAAATAAAGCATACACCACTTTTACATACTGGCCTTTCACTTCAGCTTTAATCTCCTTTTCGCGCGATAAAATTCGGTACTCCAAAGCTTTTACTTCTTCTTTTAGTCCTTTTAAACGATAATTCGTGGTCAAAGGAAAATCAATCTCCTGTGAAATGGTAAATCTTTTTTCGTCAAAAACATCGCCGGGGCCCGAACCAATCCCTTCTTTAAAGTAACTAATTTCGGGAGCCGAGATACCCATTTCGGTGCGCCAAACATTTTGCTGTTGTTTTAGTTGCGCCCATAATTGTTGTATTTCGGCATTTCGGTTATACGCCGATTGAACGGCTTGTTGAATCGTTAACAAACTATCTTGGGCAAACGCGAAGGAGGCTCCAAATAGTAGCAGGATAATTAAAATGGTTTTTTTAAACATGGCTCAGGAAAATTTATTCTTTTAAAGTTATCGACTTTTTCCCATAATAATATTTAAAACCGAATATTGTTCAACACATTTGTTTAATACAAGATGTACTTCACGGAGCACTTACAATAAACATCTGCTAAATGGGTACAATGAATAAGACACTAAATCTTGCCAAAACCACCGCCATTAATCATGTTTGAAAAGAAATAGTTTCGAAAGGCGACAAAGGGCCTTTTTGAATAATTATGATATGGCAGCAAAAAAACTATTATATTTCATACTTATTTCTGCTTTCCTTATTCGTGTTAAAATTGCAATATCGTTTGTAAGCGAATAGCTTTGTAGCGAATAAAATTACAAGAATTGTTATGAAACATTTTTTAGTATTAGGTGGGGGATTTGCCGGACTTGAAGCAGCGATTAAATTGCGCAAAAAAGGCTATAAAGTCACACTGGTATCCGAACGGGATTATTTGTTTATTTATCCTATTTCTATTTGGATTCCGGTAAACGGAATTAGCTTCGAAGAGAGTACACTCCCTTTGGCCGATCTTCAGAAAAAACACGGATTTGATGTTATTATTGATTCTGTAAAAAGTATAGATCCCGATAATAAAAAGGTAATTCTTGATAAAGGAGAACAGAGTTACGACTATTTATTTATTGCTCTGGGCATGGAGAAAGTTAAGATGAAAGGTGCCGAAAATACTTTGTCGATTTGTGGTAAACCAGAACAAGCCGTAAGTATTGGCGAAAAACTTGAACAACTTATTCAAAATGGCAAAGGAAAAATTTCGGTGGGTTTTGGCGGCAATCCAAAAGATACAAAAGGTTCAGCCGTACGTGGAGGTCCGGCCTTCGAATTGCTTTTTAATATAAGTACTTTCATTAAGAAAAAAGGCTTGTTGGATAATTTTGAGCTTAACTTTTTTGCGCCAATGGCCGAGCCCGGAAAGAAAATGGGAGAAAAGGCTTTTGGGAACCTTGGGAAATTCTTTAACCATTACAGAATAAATCAATATGTTGGGAAAAAGATTACCGGATTTACTCAAAATGAAGTTTTGTTTGAAGATGATACTAAATTGGAAAGCGATTTAATTGTATATATCGCCGGAGGAAAAGGTCTTTCTTTATTTGAAAAGTCAGGGCTTCCGTTAAGTGAGGCAGGTTTTATTAAAACATTACCCACTTGCCAGGTGGAAGGGCACCCGAATATTTTTGCCATTGGCGACTCAGCCGAATTATTGGGCCCCAAATGGGCTGCAAAACAAGGTCATGTTGCCGAAATTATGGCCGACACTGCTGCTTACAATGCACACCAGCAGATTATTGGTTCGGGCAAAACAAAAAGTTATGTCGATAAAATAAACATTATTTGTGTGATGGACTCGGGCGACGGTGCTGCTTACGTTTCCAGAACGACAAAAAAAGAGACGATGATTATGCTTCCAATAATTGGTCACTGGCTAAAAAAAGGCTGGGGATTTTACTTCAAAAACTCAAAATTAAAACGAATACCCAGAATTCCGGGAATGTAATCTTCCCTATTTAGAAACAAGTAGTTAACATTAGAAACAATTTTATACAAGTCTTTAAAAAATTATTTATTTTCGCATACACATATTTAGATATTTAGATATTATGAAAAAAATTCAAGTATTGACTATAGCAATCAGCGCAATTTTATTTGCCTCTTGCAACACTGCTTCAACTGATAAAAAAGAAAACCAACAGCTTGACAATTCAACTAAAGTGGAAACCAGCAAAAGCGCAGATCTTGCAAATTCTGATGGGAAAGTAATCCATCTTACCTCTGAAACATTTAAACAAAACGTGTTTAATTACCAGGCAAACCAAGAATGGAAATACGAAGGAACGGTACCTTGTATTGTTGATTTTTACGCCGACTGGTGTGGCCCATGTAAAATGGTTGCACCAATACTTGATGACTTAGCCAAAGAATACAACGGTAAAATACTTATTTATAAAGTAGATACTGATAAACAACAGGAACTTGCTTCAGCATTTGGAATTCGCAGTATTCCTTCAATACTTTTTATACCGGTTGAAGGTCAGCCTCAAATGTCGCAGGGTGCATTACCAAAAGAATCGTTTGTTAAAGCCATTGAAGAGGTTCTGTTACAAGAAAAAGCAGAAAGTTAAACCGTTTTAATTATTCACACTAATAAATCCCCAAAAGTCTGAAATATTAAGCAATTAAAGTTTCTTGCTCGTAAAGAGGCTTAAAAAGTTAATAGTCTGACGATATACCAAAATCACAAAAAAAGAAATAAAAACAGATTTTTAGAATCAACATAAGAATGGAAAAAATATTAATTATTGGAGGTGTTGCTGCCGGAGCGACAGCCGCCGCCAAAGCACGCCGTCTATCCCCCGAAGCCCAAATCACAATGCTTGAGGCAGGTCCCGACATTTCGTTTGCCAACTGTGGTTTACCCTACTACATTGCCGGAGATATTGATAGCCGTTCAAAGCTAATTTTGCAAAGTCCTGAAAGTTTCGACGAGCAGTATGGTGTGAAAGTGTTTACCAATACTCAGGTTACCGCCATAAACAAAGAAGAGCATGTAGTTCAGGCTATTGACAAACAAAATGGTTCGAAAAAATCATTTGAATATACAAAGCTGATTTTAGCACAGGGAGGTTTGCCCTTACAACCTGACATTCAGGGCGCCAAAGCCGATCATGTATTTAGTTTGTGGACACTAAACGACATGGACAAAATTGACAATCACCTAAAAAACAATGAACCAAAAACAGCTGTAGTAGTTGGTGGTGGGTTTATTGGACTTGAAATGGTAGAAGCTCTGGTAAAAAGAGGTTTGAAGGTACATGTGGTAGAAAAAATGCAACATGTAATGTCGATAATGGAAGCAGAAACTGCCGGTTTTATTACCCGCGAGTTAAAAGCTTTTGGAGTGGGTGTGCATACCGAAACCGCTGTAACAAAAATAAATGCCAATTCCGTTGAATTGGACAACGGAAAAAAATTGGATGCCGATATGGTTTTGCTTTCAATTGGTGTTCGTCCAACTTTACAACTAGCCATTGATGCGGGATTAACTATTGGCGAAGCCGGTGGTTTGTTGGTAAACGACAAACTACAAACTTCTGATGCCGATATTTTTGCTGCCGGCGACATGGTAGAAATCGAACACCGTGTAAATGGTAAAAAAGTTCGTATTCCATTGGCAGGCCCGGCCAATCGCCAGGGACGTATTGCTGCCGAAAATGCTTTGGGAGGCAAACACGCTTACAAAGGTGCAATTGGAACTTCGGTAGTTCGTGTTTTTGAGGCAGTGGCCGGAACAACCGGACTTTCGCTAAAACAAGCCCGCGCAGCCGGAATAGATGCCGATGCGGTTGTGGTTCATAAAGAACACCACACTTCCTATTATCCGGGAGCCGAAACCGTAAGTGTAATGGTAATTTACGATAAAAAAACAGGTGTTGTATTGGGGGGACAAACAGCAGGTTACAAAGGAGCCGATAAGCGTTTGGATGTTCTTGCCACAGCAGTAGCAACCAAATTAACGGTAAGCGAATTAGCTGATATTGATTTTGCCTACTCACCTCCAATTGGTACAGCCAACGACGCCATGAACATGGCCGCTTATGTTGCTGAAAACAAAATGTCGGGTTACGGGCCAAGTATTATGGTATCGGAACTGGATGCGTATTTGGAAACCAAACAACAAGTAATTGTTTTGGATGTTCGCGATGTATTTGCCCACCAAAAAAGCAAATTAAACGGTGCCTATCATTTACCATTGGAAATGTTGCAAGCCAATTTGGCAAAAATTCCAAAAGATGTACCGATTTTAATTTACGATGAAACGGGTAAAAAAGGACACCAAGCTGTTCGCACATTGATTGGTGCAGGATGTACAGAAGTAATTAACATTTCAGGAGGTCACACCTCACTGCAACGTCAGGCACTAACAACCGGCTTTAAAAATTTTGAAGTGACTTTATTGCCAATCGACAAAAAAAGTACTCAGGAAAAAGTATTGGAAGAAACAGAAACCAATAATAATGTAAGCACTGAAGAATTAGAACGTTTGGTAATTGATGTGCGCACACCCGGAGAATTTATGAGTGGTGCATTCCCAAATGCATTAAATATTCCGCTTGACGATATGATGGCAGGCAAAGTAGATTTAGGTGAAAATTTAGATCGCGAAATTATTGTTTATTGTGCGTCGGGAGCCCGTTCGGCCTATGCGCAACAAGTGTTAATGAGCAAAGGATTTACCAACGTAAAAAATGGTGGAGGTATTTCTGCCATGATGTCGAGGTATTAGAAACAGAACTACCAAAACTTAAAATCATATGGAAGAGTCGTTAGCATTAATTTGCTTTCGGCTCTTTTTTTGTACGTATTCTCTGCATTGACAACAAACATTGGGCTACTACTGCCCCGTTACAAAAGAGCGGTAGTCAAGAGCAAATCATAGATTGAAGTTTCAACATACTTGGCGCCTCAGCAGTAAATTTCACAGAATAATCCCTAAATTCAGCACTTCATCGGAAATAACTTAATTGTCAAATCATAACACTGTTTATTTGAATAAAAATCTAAAAATCATCCTTATGAAACAGTTGTTATTTATTTTAATCATCTTTTTCGCCGCTCTCAAAGCTCCACACGCACAGGAAACAACATCGACTGAAGACTTAAGTTGGGGCATAATCCGATCGAGTTTTTTTGGGGAGAACTACTCAAACACTTTTCGCTACGAAAAAGACATTCGTATAAAATTGGAAGGCACTCCCACCAAAAGAGACAGCCAAATTGTGCTCGAACTGATTAATGAACTAAAACCACTTCTCGAGACCGTTACTATTGATCTCGTAAACGAAAATGCCAATTTTGAGATTGAATTTATATTCTCTGAGCTTTCAACACCCAAAATCTACCATATAACATGGAGGTATAAAGGATCTGAAATAGAATACACAAGAGTCTTTCTTACAGTACCGTCCGAAGTCTCCATTGATTCGGCTAAAACTTATATTCGCTATTTCATTATAAAACACCTTACACGTCGGTTTAATAAAAATACTGTAGCTTCATACACTCAAGATGGAATTCTGAGTCAGCGACCGAATTCTATGAACGTTACCAGTTTTAATTTTGTCGATAAGGATATCCTTCAGAAATTGTATTCGTATGATTTTTATAAAAACCTTCGAAGAAATACAATTGAAAAAAAAGGATATTTAGTTTACTTAAAATTAAGATACGAGAATGTTCTTGATAATATTCTTCTGGCACTAACTTTTGTTGTAGCCATTTTGGTTTTTCTCCATGTATTATATAAACACAAAATAATCAAGCAAAAATCCTTTGTGCTTTTCGTAAAAAGAAATCTGATTGTTTTTGTTGCAATCGCATTGCTTGTTTCTATCTATGCTATTTATGTGTATCCAAATGCTCTTACGCGGGCCAATTTTCGTAATTTTCTAAATGCCTTTATATTGACTTTGGTATTTTCAATTTTAACCGGGACAATTATTTATATTTCGGAAAGGTTAATTCTTAAATCATCACAAAATTTTTGGAAACAACAGGCCGTTGTTTTTGTCAATACTTTTGTGGCGATTAGCATTGTATTTGGACTTCTTTCGATGATCCCTTTGCTCGTATTTCACAACAATATTTATGAAGATTATCTTCCTCAATTATTATTGGCAAATACACCTGTGTTATTTTTTATTGTGATACTGGCTTTTCTGCGTGTGCTATTCCATGTTGTTACTTTTTACCTGCAAAATGAAATAAACCAAAAAGATGTAGAACTGGCCAAAATGAAAGAGCTAAAAAACCAGGCCGAATTGAATGCGTTACACTCCCGCATCAATCCTCATTTTTTATATAATTCGCTCAATTCAATTGCAAGTCTGGCACATATTAATCCAGATAAAACAGAAAATATGGCCACCGCACTTTCCGAGCTTTTCAGGTATTCGATTAATAA
>JBFFMM010000005.1:0-35983 GCA_041554075.1 Draconibacterium sp.
TATTAACCATTTCATTGGTTGTCATCCCTTTTTTAAGTTCATAACGACCAGGGCGTATATTGTCAGCAAATTTTTTCTTTTTCGACACCCATTTAAAGGCTTTCATACTCGTTAAAACATCATCCTTTTCAAGGCGGTTACTAATCGAATCGTATGTTTCATTATCCGAAATCAGCAGCACGTAATCGCTCAAAACATTTGGCTGAAAAACATATTGGTAGAGCTGGTATCCGCGAACTCCAACCACAATAAATGCTGCAGCAAAAAAGATAATAATGTATTTTCCAACACGGAGGAAAGTAATGGTTTTGCTTTTTGGTTTTATCGCCATAGTTATTTCTTCATTTTACGACTTCAAAGATAAAAAGAAATTCGTCTAAATAAGAGATTGAAAATAGATTGAAAGGAGATTGATTTGAGATTGATGAGGATGAATTGTTATGACTATAATTTATCTATTAATTCATTATCTTCAAATAAATCTTACTCAATCTTTTGTATTTAATCTCCTTCAATCTTTGAAGACCTCCTAACATTCGCTTAACTCATCCTCTAAATAAAGCCCTTTCAAATAATAATTATATTCATTCAAGCTAAATTCACTAATTTTGCTGATGTATTTAGAAAAACTAAAAAATTATGCTGCAAGTCAATTTAGCCGAAGACATTTATTATTTGGGGTTTAACGACCGTCGTACACATTTATTCGAGAACATCTGGCCCATTCCGCACGGGGTTTCATACAACAGTTATTTGTTGGTTGATGAAAAAATTGCACTTGTTGATACCGTTGAACGTGCATTTATTGATGATTACCTGGACTCGATTGAAGAAATTATTGGTGACCGTAATGTGGATTATCTGATTATTAATCACATGGAACCTGATCATTCAGGTGCGTTAAAAGCCATTGTACACCGCTACCCAGATATTACGCTTGTAGGAAACAAAAAGACTTTTGGTTTTGTAGAAAGCTATTACATGAAACCTGAAAATATTTTGATGGTGCACGATGACCATGTGCTCGATCTTGGGAAACATAAATTACAATTTCAGATGATTCCGATGGTGCACTGGCCTGAAACCATGATAACATTTGAAGAGAACAACGGAATTTTGTTTTCGGGTGATGCTTTTGGTAGTTATGGTACGCTTGACGGAGGAATTTTCGACGATGAAATTAATCTTGATTTTTACGAGGTTGAAGTAATGCGTTATTTTACAAACATTGTAGGAAAGTATTGTCCGCATACACAGCGCGCCATTAAAAAACTTGCAGGTCTCGACATAAAAATGATTGCAGCAACACATGGTCCGGTTTGGCGAAGCGATTTGGACTGGATTTTAAAACGGTACAACAAATGGAGTTCGTACGACCTTGATTGTGGGGTGGTAATTGTTTACGGTTCTATGTATGGAAACACAAAAAAAATGGCCGAAACCATTGCTCGTCAGATTGCAGTGCGCGGTGTTAAAAATATCCGTGTTTACGATGCCTCAAAAACGCACTCTTCATATATCATAAATGACATTTTTAAATACAAAGGTTTTATTGTTGGTAGCGCGGCATATAATAATGCCATGTTCCCGAACGTAGAAACACTGCTTACTACAGTTGAGCATATGGCGCCCAAAAACCATTACCTGGGTATTTTTGGTAATTATTCGTGGAATGGTGGCGGTGTGAAAAATTTGAAAACATTTGCTGAAAAAATCAAGTGGGAACAGGTTTACGAGCCAGTCGAGGAAAAAGGAAACATGAAAGTTGCTACTCGCGACGAGTTGATTAATCTGGCAAATGCTATGGCTGATAAACTTTTAGAAATGCAGGTGGTCGAAAAATAGAAGTAGAATTTAGCTCACCACTTTTGAAAAAATATAAAGCTGCTCAGTTTGGGCAGCTTTTTTTGGTGTGGCGTGCACTATCAATACTATTTCTGAAGTAAATAGATATGCAGATTGCCGGTAGATCGGGAACCCGGATTAGTCCATTTTCACTATCATCTTTCGACTTAATTCATCAGCCAATTTTTTACCCTTGAGTATTTCCACAATTTTAAGGGCAAACTGAATGGCAACACCAGCACCTTTCCCTGTAATAATGTTATCGGCTTCTTCTACATCGTCGCCTGTTATTATAGCTCCATGTAATTCATCTTCAAATCCTGGATAACAAGTGGCATTTTTATTTTTTAGCAGGCCGAGGTTTCCAAAAACCATCGGAGCTGCACAAATGGCGGCAAGTGGTTTATTGCTGTCATTAAAATTTAAAATCTGTTCACGTAAACCACTGTGTGCTCTTAGGTTTTCTGCACCTGGCATTCCTCCCGGAAGTACGATCATGTCCATTAACTGATAGTCCACATTTTCAAATAATACATCGGCTTTTACGGTAATGTTATGTGCGCCATTAACCTCAATTGCTTTTGTAATTGAAATTACTTTTACATCAAAATTGGCACGGCGTAAAACATCGATAATACTAATGGCTTCAATCTCTTCAAATCCTTCGGCTAAATGAACGGCTATTTTTTTCATAATTTTTTCAAAATGTAATTTGAAAAGCAATTTATAAATTGTTTCTCGAATTTATATCGAAGATTTTTCATTTTAGTAAAGATTAACGGAATAAGCACAGGACTTTGTGGATGAAGATTTGATATAAAAAAAGGTCTTCAATTTGAAGACCTTAATAAAACCAATACTTTCTCTTTTATTAATTATTCGAATATTCGTGTAATGCTTTTTCTAGTTTTTTGCGAGTGAAGAAGATACGACTTTTTACAGTTCCTAGCGGTAATTCCAGTTTTTCCGCAATCTCTTTGTATTTGTAACCTTCCAAAAACATAGTGAAAGGAATTCTATATTCATCTTCCAACGAGTTAATGCTTTTGTTAATTTCTTTCGAACTATAAAATGAATCCGGTGCCGGATAAACTTTGTCTTTTGAAAACATTAAATGAAAATCGTTGTTAGAACCATCGAAAGTGTTTTTGGTTTTCACATTTCTGCGATAGTCATTAATGAACGTGTTTTTCATTATTGTATATATCCAGGCTTTAAAATTTGTGTTCTGTGTAAACTTGTCACGATAGGTTAACGCTTTGAGGAAAGTCTCTTGTAAAAGATCGTTTGCTCTTTCAGAGTCTGATGTTAAACTTAGCGCATAGTAGTGTAACTTATCGCTTAAACCGAGTAATGCGTTATTAAATTGAATCTGAGTCATGGCGTGTTATTTTTAATTTGTCTAAACAAATATAGTCTAAACGGAAGGGTAAAAGCAAATAAAACCTGCCATTTATCAGTTGATTTTTTCTATGTCATATCAAGAATCTTTATCTCTGCAAAGTTGTTGTTAAACTATATGTTTGCCAATCCTTTGTTAAATGTGTGTTTTGAAAGATTAAACAAAAATTAACGATGGTTGGAAACCATTTTCAAATTGTATATTTGCCGCACAAATTTATTTGCAAAATGAAGTTTTTAAAATTAAAACAGAATGCGCAAAACATTTTAACATTTAGAAAATGGGGAAGGAAAAACTATTCTTCATTCCTTACTTTGAAAAAGGCAGTTGTAATTTCAGTTTTGTCGGTGGTGTATCTACTAGCAACTCCAATAATTACTCTTGCTACTAAACAAGATACTTCTGAAGTTAAAATGCAATACGACCTTGATGAGATCGAGGTTAGTGCGCAAAGAGCACCTGTGGTGTATTCACAGGTGGCACGGATTATTTCCGTGATTGAGAGTAAAGAAATTGAGGCGGCACCGGCTCAGAGTGTTCAGGACTTGTTAGAGTACATTGCAGGAGTGGATGTGCGGCAACGAGGGACTGAAGGGGTACAAGCGGATGTAAGTGTTCGTGGAGGTACCTTCGATCAAACCCTGATTCTATTAAACGGAATCAACATCACCGATCCCCAAACTGGTCACCACAATTTAAATCTTCCAGTTAGTTTAGCCCAAATCGAACGAATCGAAATTTTGGAAGGACCTGCCGCGCGTGTTTATGGTCCCAATGCATTTTCGGGAGCAATTAACATTGTAACCAAGCAATCCGATTCAAATTCTATTCAGGCATCGTTTGCAGGTGGTAGTTTCGGGTATTTTGATGGGAATATTGCCGGCGACTTTCAGACCGGTCAAATTAGCCACGCTTTGGCAGTCAATGGGAAACGATCTGACGGGTACATTGATAATACCGACTTTAAGGAGGTAAATGGGTTTTATTCGAATAGATTAAGTTCCGAAAAGGGGACTTTAAAGTTTCAGCTGGGAGTATCGGAAAAAGGATTTGGCGCCAATAGTTTTTATACGCCAAAATATCCAAATCAGTACGAAGAAACCAAAACCCTATTTACTTCACTAAAATGGGAGGGGAATTGTCCGCTTCATTTTTCGCCAACCTTTTATTATCGTCGTCATCAGGATCGTTTTGAACTTTTTCGCGACAATCCTGCTTCCTGGTACACCAATCACAATTATCACTTAACCAATGTTTATGGGGCTAACATCAATTCATGGTTTAAATGGGAATTGGGGAAAACGGCTTTTGGAGTGGAATACCGTTCGGAACACATATTAAGTAATGTTTTGGGGAACGACTTAGAAAAACCCAAAAATGTGCCGGGAGAAAATGCACAATTTACAAAAGGCGACGATAGAAATAGAGTTTCGGTGTTTTTCGAACATTCAGCTTATATAAATAACTGGACCTTAACTGCCGGAGTTATGAGTAATTATATTTCGAAAAGCGATTTGGGGATAAATGTTTTCCCCGGAGTTGACATTAGTTATAATTTGTCAGAAGCCCTTAAATTCTATTCGAGTTACAATACATCTCTACGAATGCCAACATTTACAGATTTATATTACAATGGGCCAACCAACATTGGGAATCCTGATTTGGAGCCTGAAAAATCATCAACCATTGAAGGTGGATTAAAATTGAACCAACCTTTAATTAAAGGGCACGCGGTTCTTTTTTTCCGTCGTGGCAAGGATATTATCGATTGGGTATTGAATGAAAACGAAATTTGGCAACCTCAGAATTTAACAGCGATAAATAACCTTGGAACCGAGGTACAAGCTAGTTTTTTATTTCGAAACCAATTAGGGAGCAAGTATCCCAATGTTAAGTTAAGTTATCTTTTTAATAACCTGAAAAAACATGAAGCTGATTTTGTTTCCAATTATGTACTCGATAACCTAAAACATAAATTGGTTGTCTCGGCTAATCAGATAATTGTAAGGGGTTTGTCACTTGATTTGAGACTTGTTTATCAGGACAGAGAAGGAACTTATACGAAATTTGAAGACAAGGTCGCATTGGGAGAAGTAGCTTATGATCCGTTTTTAATTTTCGATACAAAATTAACTTTTACGAATGAGGCATTTAGCATTTTCTGTTCGGCGAATAACTTATTTGATGTAAGCTACAATGATGTAGGAAATGTGATTCAGTCAGGAAGATGGTTGAAAGCCGGTGTTTCATATAAATTGAATTTTAATAAAAATTGATTTTCACGAAATACCAAAAATTGTATCTTCGCCAAAAATTTAAGATATGTTAAAAGGAATATTATCAATTTCAGGTCAATCGGGACTTTTTAAATTAGTTGCCGAGAGTAAAAACACCATAATTGTTGAGTCATTGGAAACTCAAAAACGTATCCCTGTGTATTCTTCAGCAAAGGTATCGGCTTTAGAGGATATTGCTATATATACTTACGAAGGAGACATTCCATTGAAAGATATTTTTAAGTCAATTTCAGACAAGGAAGAGGGTGGAGAAGCACTTTCTCCAAAGGCTTCAGCAAATGAATTGAAAGCCTATTTCGAAGAAGTAGTACCTGAATTCGATAAGGACAGAGTCTACATTTCCGACATCAAAAAGGTGTTGACCTGGTACAACTCCTTGCAAGCAAAAGAAATGCTTGATTTCTCTGAACCAGAAGATGAATCAGAAGAGAAGAAAGAAGAATAAATTAGAAGAGTTTGTAGTTGTTGGCCGCTTTAGGATTACCAACTACTTCGTTCTTTTTTAATAGAATTTCAAAAAGTTTAACAGTGGCAAGTGCATCGCCGGCAGCGCGGTGCCTGCCATTGATTTTAATATCCAAATCGGAGCACAGTTTTCCCAACGAATACGATCCGTGACCGGGCAACAATTTCCTTGATAATTTAACAGTACACATCGTTTTTCTGTTGTAATTATATCCTAGTTTGTTAAATTCTTCTTTAATAAATTTATAGTCGAAACTGGCATTGTGTGCCACAAATGTTCTACCTTCGGTTAGTTCAACAATGGTTTTTGCAACCTCGTAAAACTTTGGAGCATTTTTAACCATTTCATTATTTATCCCTGTTAATTCAGTTATAAAATATGGTATATCCATCTCCGGATTTATGAGCGTTGAAAATGAGTTGGTAACTTCTTGTCCATTGTGTTGATACAATGCAATTTCAGTTATTTTACCATATTTATAACTATGGCCTGTCGTTTCAATATCGATTATAGCAAACAAAATATTTTTTTATTTGATTTTATATTGTTTAAATGTTTAATTGTTTAAATTTGTTAATATTTTACGTAATAAAACTAAACATTTGAATATGAATCATGTTTTGTTAGATGAAAATTAATTTTTAAATTGCTGAAAGAATTTAATAAAAACAAAAATAAACTTCAAGATTATGAAAAAATTTACTTTTTTCTTTTTAATGCTCACTTTCATTGTTGGAGGTGTAGTCGCTCAAAATGCGGATAACAAATGGGCAATTGGCCTTGGACCCGGTATCGATTATAACATGGAGGTAGAAGAGACCAACATATTGGCTGATTTTTACATTAGTCGTTATTTAAGCCCTTCTTTTGATCTGATGTTAGATAACCGAACTTCTTGGTGGGAAGACGGAGTTGATATGAATACAACCTTATTAAATCTTCGTTACAAACTTAGTAACGGTTATATTTTTAAAGAAAATAGTGCAATCCAACCTTATTTATTTGGTGGTGTTGGATACATGTGGGATAATAACGCTGATGGAGTGAACTTTGACGGAGGTCTTGGTTTTAAGGTACCAGTAAGTGAAAAAGTGGCTTTGTTTGTTGCTGGTTCTTATGTTAGTGGAATTGATGGTGAAAGATTAATGCCAGGTCAAGGTTTAGTAGCAGTAAACGATGATCGTTTTCAGGTAACCAGTATTATCGAGTTTGCTTTAGGTAAAGCAAAAGATACTGATGGTGATGGTGTTAAAGACAAAAAAGATGAATGTCCTGATACACCTCCTGGAGTACAAGTTGACGAAAAAGGATGTCCGCTTGATCGCGATGGCGACGGTGTTCCTGATTATAAAGACGACTGTCCGGATGAGGCAGGAAAAGCTGAATTGAATGGTTGCCCTGATAAAGATGGTGACGGTATTGCTGATAAAGATGACGACTGTCCGGATGTAGCTGGATTAGCTAAGTTTAATGGCTGTCCTGATACTGACGAAGATGGTGTTCCAGATCCTAAAGATAAATGTCCTGACACTCCAAAAGGATGTCCGGTTGATGCTGACGGTTGCCCTCTTGATTCAGACGGTGACGGCGTAATCGACTGTGAAGATAAGTGTCCTTCGGTTAAAGGTCCTGCCAGCAATAATGGTTGTCCTGACTGGGAATCATTAACTATTCCTGCAGTTTATTTCGATTTGAACAAAGCAGTTCTTAGAGAAGAAGGAAAAGCTGAATTGGATAAATTGGCTGACCAGTTAATTGCAAGTAAAGAATTTGAATTGGTTGTTAGTGGTCACACTTGTAGCGTTGGGACGGAAGAGTACAATATGGGACTTTCAGAAAAACGTGCTCAGGCAGTTGTTAAGTACTTACTTTCTAAAGGAGTTAACAATGCTTATGTTGGATCGAATAACTATGGTGAAACAAAACCTGCGGTTGCCAATGATACAAGAGCTCACCGCAAAATGAATCGTAGAGCTGAGTTTGATGTTGCAAAAATTCGCAAATAAGAGATAGCTTAAATATTTTTGAAAAGCTCTGTCGCAAGGCAGGGCTTTTTTATTTTATAGCGAGTATTGTGTTATATTTGCGCACTTAAAAACAGGTTTAAAATGAATATTGAAACAATTATACAAAAAGCCACCATTGAGGCAGTAAAAACACTTTATGGAGCCGAGGTGAATGAGAATCAGGTTCAGGTACAGAATACACGAAAGGAAGTGAGTGGCGACATAACTATTGTTGTATTTCCATTTTTACGCCTATCGAGAAAATCGCCTGAATTAACCGCAGAAGATTTGGGGACTTACCTGGCTGATAAAGTTGACCTTGTTGATTCTTTTAGTGTGATTAAGGGCTTTTTAAATCTGGAAATCAGTAAAGATTATTGGTTGGATGTTTTAACGGAAAGTTATAACGACAAAAACTTTGGTTATAAACAAACCACTGATGAAAGTAAATTGGTAATGATTGAATATTCATCGCCAAACACCAATAAACCACTTCATTTAGGGCATATCCGTAACAACCTGTTGGGCTATTCTATTTCTGAAATTGTAAAAGCAAATGGAAACAAGGTGGTTAAAACAAATATTGTAAACGACCGCGGAATTCATATTTGTAAATCGATGTACGCATGGCAACAATGGGGAAACGGTGAAACACCTGAAACTTCAGGAATGAAGGGCGATCATTTGGTTGGGAAATATTACGTTGAATTCGATAAACATTTCAAAGCCGAAATTGTAGAATTAGTTGAAAGTGGATTGTCGAAGGAGGAGGCAGAAAATCAGGCTCCTTCGATTATTGCTGCGCGGGAATTATTGCGAAAATGGGAAGCCAAAGATGCAGAAACAGTGGAGCTTTGGAAAACCATGAACACATGGGTTTATGCAGGTTTTGATGTAACGTATAAAACGTTGGGTGTGGATTTTGACAAAATCTACTATGAATCGGATACTTATTTGATTGGCAAAGACGAAGTATTGAGAGGTCTAAAAGAGGGAACTTTTTATCAAAAGGAAGATAACTCGGTTTGGGCCGATTTAAGTGGGGATGGATTGGATCAGAAGATTTTATTGCGCAGCGATGGTACTTCGGTTTATATGACTCAGGATATTGGAACAGCAAAAATGCGTTTTAACGATTATCCAATCGATAAAATGGTTTATGTTGTTGGTAACGAACAAAACTACCATTTTCAGGTGCTGGCCAATTTATTGGATAAACTAGGATACAGCTGGGGAAAAGATTTGTTCCATTTTTCGTATGGAATGGTAGAGTTACCATCGGGTAAAATGAAATCGCGCGAAGGCACTGTGGTTGATGCCGACGATTTGGTAGAAGGAATGATAAAAGTTGCACGCGAAATGTCGGCTGAGTTGGGAAAACTGGAATTGCAATCAGAAAAAGAAGCTGAAGAAACTTTCAGAATGATTGCTTTAGGGGCTTTAAAATATTTTATTTTGAAAGTAGATCCTCGAAAAAATATGATGTTTAACCCCGAAGAGTCTATTGATTTTAATGGTAATACCGGACCTTTTATACAATATACTTATGCCAGAATACAATCTGTATTAAGGAAAGCTACTGATAGAAATATAACAATTGATGCAAGCCGGGAGGTTAAAAATCTTGAGGTGAAAGAAAAAGAATTGTTAAAGAGGATTTCCTTATTTCCAGCTGCAATTCAGGAAGCAGGAGAAAATTACAGTCCGGCAATTATTGCGAACTACTGTTACGAATTGGTTAAAGAGTTTAATCAGTTTTATCACGATCATCATATTCTGGGTGAGCAAGATGCAGACAAAATGAATTTCCGTTTGGTATTGGCCGAATCGGTAGGTAAAGTAATTCAGAGAGCAATGAGTTTGTTGGGAATTGAAATGCCTGAAAGGATGTAATTCACCCTTTGAGCTATTTTTACATCACAAAATAATAATGAATGGCAGTGTTTAAAACGTTGCCATTTTTTTATTAAAATGATTTAAAAATGGCAAAAAGAAAGGAGGCTAAAAATAGCCTCCTTGTGTCTTTTCGTAATTGATGTTACGTTTTTAAAATTGATTTAATGATCGAAAGAGGTTTGCGTCATCCTTCCTTGTCCACTTATATATTCTGAAAACTTTGAAAAGGTAACCCCTTATTTTGGCAATAGAATTCTATTTATATCCATTCTAATTTTAGAAATCAACTCTTTCAACCAAAAACCAATTACTTATTCTTTTGTGCCAACTTTGAATATTTCTTAATGTAAAGCTGGTGCATTGCCCATGCTTCAAATTTTCCGATGTGTTTGGCACCACCTAAAAATTCTGCTTCAATAAATGCTTTACATCCTTTTTCCAATACCTGGCAAACCACAAAGGCTTCATCTAAATCGCGCCCGGCGCAAACTGCACCGTGGTTGGCCATTAACGCAGCATTTCGTCCACGCAAAGCTTTTACCACTGACCGTACAATTTTATTGGTTGAAGGAGTTGCGTATTTAGCTACCCGAACCGATGGACCGCAAATCTGTGCCAAATCATCTAAAATGGGTGGAACTTCGCGGCAGGCAGCTGCACAGGTTGAAGCATTCATTTGATGGGTGTGAATAATCGCGTTAAATTCTTTTCGATCGTTATATATACCCGAGTGCATTTTATATTCAGACGAAGGTTGCACTCCGTTTTTGTCGTATTCGTTCGTTTTAAAATTAACCAATACCATATCTGCAGGTGTTAGGTCTTCGTAGAATTTTCCACTGGGAGTTACCAGCATTTCGGTTTCGTTTACTTTAACACTAATATTACCCCAGGTTCGCGATACCAAACCTTGTTCTATCAGTTTAAGTCCGGCTTCAACCAATGCTTCTCTTTGCTGTAAATAATCTGATGTCATAATTGTAGAATGAGTTGACAAAGATCGTAATTTAAGTTTGTTTGGTATTCATTTAAATTGATAGAATAGGAGCAGTTAATTAAAATCTGTTTCCAGTTATTCTAACATATCTCCCCAACGTTTTAGTAAATCGCGTTTGCAACTGGCCGCAATAAATGGATCATTTACAGCTTTTTCGACCAATGGATTAAACTCGCTGGCATAAAGTAACTCATATACTTTTTGAATGGAAAGCGATTCTTTGTTCTCGATTAACTTCATTGAATCGCCTGCTTTAATACTCCCTTTTTCAAGCACACGAACATAAACACCTGAAAAACCGGAGTCAACAAACTTGCGTATTATTTCTGTGTCGTTAAAACGGAATTGAAGTTTAAAACAGGGCTGCCGGGGCTGAGTTGCCTGAACTACTGTTTCACCAATTCTATAAATATTTCCAATGTTTACATCTGTTTCGTGTAATCCTTCAACGGTGAGGTTTTCACCAAACATTCCCCAGGGCATTTTAATTTCGGGATATAGATTTTGCCAGTATCGGTAATGATCGGCAGAATAAAGGTAACAAGCCTTGTCAACTCCACCGTGGAAACGTCGATCAATTACGTTGTCATTCTCAACATCTTCTTCACCCAAAAAAATAGCTGTGTCAACCGGGTATTTAAAGATACCAGTTGTTACTTCTTTCCCTTTCCATTGAATGGTTTTGGGCTCGGCAATATTTGTTGAGATGATTTTCATGCCTTTCGATCAGCTTTTTAGAATACTGCAATTAAAAACTAAACCAGATTCCGTTCCTTTTTAATATTCTCGTAGGCCTGGTTTACTTTCTGGAATTTCTCTTTGGCAGCATTTTGAACTTCTTCTCCCAAAGTACTCACTTTGTCAGGGTGGAATTTCATGGCCATACGGCGATAGGCTTTTTTTATTTCGTCGCTGCTAGCAGTGCGATCAATCTCCAGTATTTTATAATCGCTTTCGGTGTTGGGCACAAACATGGCTTGAATGGATTCAATGTCGTTGGTGCTAATTCCCATTTGCTTGCAAATGTGTGTAATTAGTTTTTGCTCATCTGCATCAATGTGTCCATCGGCTTGCGCAATTCCAAAAAGGAAATGAACCAATTGCAAACGTGCCGAGTAGTTCATGTTTTGTTTTATCTGCAAACAAACCTCATTTACCGGAATCGTTTGGTTAAGCAAGTCTTTTAGCATTCTTAAAGCTTCCTGTGCCGATGCTTCGCCAAAATTATGAACCATAAACTTTTTCACGTAGTCCAGCTCCGATTTAAGCACTTTCCCATCGGCTTTCATTACGGCAGCCACAAGTACCAATAAACTCATTACATATCCACCAGTAGTGGTTCGCTGAGAGTAGCCACCACTTCTGGTGCCACGTTTAACAACTTCTTGTCCGCCATCGAACATCGATCCGATCGTAAAACCAATTATTGCTCCAATTGGGCCACCCGCAAAAGCTCCAAGGCCGGCGCCTATCCATTTACCAAATTTTGCCATATTCTTTTAATTGCTTGTCAATTTTTATTATCTGAGGTAGTATCAGTTCTTTGTTATCGTTTATAATTTCAACGGTGGCCAGTTTTCTTTTTTGTTCATCCGGCCATTGTTTGTTTATTCTTTCTTTTACTTCTGCTGCAGTCGAATTATCGCGACTTGTAACCCGATTGATTCTTATTTCTTCCGGTGCCGAAACCAAAATGGTAAAATCCATCATTTTATAAAATCCACTTTCAAAAAGTATAGCAGCTTCGTGCAACACATACGGAGCAGTTTGTTTTTCGGCCCAATTTTTAAATTCAGCACGCACCACCGGATGAATCAGTTCATTTACTTTCGTCAATTGAACTTCATCATTAAAAATTATACCAGCAAGTTTATTCCTGTTAATCGTTCCATCAGGCGTATAAATATCGCGTCCAAACAGGTCAATTAATCCGGTTTTTAATACTGAATTGGTATTGATTAATTTTTTAGCCTCAGTATCGGCCTCAAAAACCGGAACGCCCAATATTTTAAAAACAGAACAATCTGTAGATTTCCCACTTCCAATACCACCAGTTATGCCAACAATTTGTACCATATTAAAAATTAATTGGTTTCAATCAGGAATTCCACACTTTCGGGTTTAATTCTGACGAGGTCGATAAATACCGGTTTTGATTCAACACGAATGGCAAGATTTGAACTTCCACTATCGATTAATGCATAATCAACAACTACCTTAAAATCACTTGAGTTGATGTTGTCGAACTCACTTAGTCCAACCAGAAAATTTAGTTTAACCTCCGATGGAAACAGTTTAATTTTTAAGTTGGGAGGTTGGTTTATAATATGAATAGGAACTTTTAATTCCTTTTCGGTAAACTTTTCAACATTAATTTTTGTCAAAACTTTCTGCGGTACAATTGTTGTTTTTTTAGGATGTATTATTTCTAAATTTCTTTCGATAGTGGCGTCGAGGTTACTATATCTTTTTTGTTCGGTTAAAAGAAAATCAATGGTGTCGATGCTTGTAGCCGGCCCCGTTATTTTCACCTCGGTTGGTAATAAACTTACCGGATTTTTAAGCTTAAATTGCGATTTAAAATCTAATTTAATGTTTGCCATAACCGGAACCGTTTTCGATATCAAGCTATCCAAAACAATACGAATTATTTCGGGTTGTACTTCCAGTACCTGAATTTCGTTACTTACCTGACTTGCAATTCGTTTTAAATGTTGTCTGGTTTGGATCTCGTAGGTTCTGTTTTTTGGTGAAACACCCTTTGTTAAATTGGTTAAATTTAGAATAATGGGTGAAAAGGATAAACTTAACTTATGTCTTAGAAGTGTAAATCCATGTGCATCAACTTTTAGTTCCAGTTTTGAAGGTGGTTCGTTTGATAGAAATTGATGACTGGGTGCATTTACGTACTTAACCGGATATGAGATGGTTGTAGAATAGTCTTTACTCAAAGCATTTAAAAACCATAAGGCAGTGGCAATTAGTAAACAAACTAAAAACACTACCACTTGTTTGTTGTTCTTTAGTTGCTCTACTTTTAAATAACCCGGTATTTTTTCAATTCTTTTGTTCATCGTAGTAAATGACAAATTTAACCAAATCTATCAATTTGGAGCGCTGACAAATATTTAATATGTTATAATAACATTGTCTTCTGTTTACTTGAAAGGTTATTTCAATGAATTCATTCAAAAATCGAATTAGTTTCAATTATTTGCATTTACACTTGATGCAAGCGGAGTGTAATTACTATTATCAATAATTACTTCATTTCCAACAGAAACATCGCTGGCAGAGAACAAGCCCAAGACTCTTTTTCCATCGCTTGAAGAAAGATTATTGGGTACGTTTGCCGGTGGTACACTAAAAGGACCACCCGAAAATGCCTGATTTATCATTCCCAAATAGAAATCGTAAGTGGCTTTGGAAATGGAGAGTTGTTCAACCCGGATGGTATCGTCAAGTAATAGTATTTTATCTTCTTCTTCTTCATACCAATCTGTAAAAATTTCAAAGTCGTAAATGTAGTTTCCATCAACCAGTTCATCGCTGGCAAATGAAAGTTTGTCGCTACCATACAATAATTTATTGTTTATGTAAATATTCCATTTGTAATAGTTTCCTAATCCTGGTGTCTCTTGCGAATTTATATAAACCGCCATAAATTCGTAATCGCCGCGTGGCGAGAGATTTACTTTTACCTTGTCCAGAGTTTCTACTTCATTTAAATAATCGGTGGCAGAAACAACTACGCCATCTGCTGTAGTAATGGTGAGATTGTATGTTCTCCCCGGAATGGCTTTATAAGTTTCATTTTTAGGAATTAGATAGACTCCAGTCTGTCCTTCTTCTTGAAGTAAAATGGTATTAGGAATCGCTTGATTATCCGAAATTTCAACAATTGCATTGTTAATTGCCGGGTTTTGATCTGCCTTGTCTACCGGTAATGATTTTTCGAGTTTTACAACAATATTGTTAGTGGCCTTCGTGGTAATGTAGGCTTCAACCGCTATTAAATCAAGATCTTCGGTGTTTAGATCAACTTCTACCACATCTTCGCACGAAGAAAGAATGCCCGCAAATAGCAGGATTAACAGGACTAATTTATTGAATGTTAATTGTATCATCGGTTTAGAATTTTACGTTGTAGGTAACAGAAGGAATAAGAGAGCCAATAATTGAGATGCGAAGAAACTGAGTTTGATTTGGATTATCCTCATTGGCTTCAGGCGTAATCGAATAAGCATTTCGACGGCCATAAACATTATAAATTGAGAAATTTAGCGATTGTTTAAAGCGGCGATTTGCATTTTTCTTAAAGTCGTATGTAGCCGAAATATCCAGTCGGTGGTATTCTGGAATTCGATTGCTGTTACGGGCTGAGTACTCGTAAATTTGGTTTCCTTGAACGGTGTATTTCGCAATTGGATACGAAGTCGGACTTCCGGTGGCAAAAACAAAATTTGCGGCAAAATTCCACCGGTTATTTAATTCGTAGTTTGATACAACTGATAAATCGTGTGTTCTGTCGTAAGATGATGGGTATGGATTACCATTATTTATGCCATCCAATTCGCGTGTAGTTTTCGACCATGTATATCCTACCCAGCCGGTAAGTTGACCTTTCGATTTTTTCACCAGTAATTCTAATCCTTTCGATTCACCCTTTCCGTGTAACAATTCAGTTTCAATTGCATTGTTTAAAAATAGCTCGGCACCTTCGCGATAGTCCAATACATTTTGCATGTTTTTGTAGTACAACTCAAGCGATGCTTCCCACATATTATTATCTAAATTATGAAAATAACCTATCGAAACCTGATCGACAATAAGTGGTTTTATATAGGAACTTGTTGGTAACCAGATGTCGAGTGGAGTAGGAGATTGTGTATTGGTTATAAGGTGCAGATTTTGAACCATTCTATTGTACGACGATTTAACGGAGTTATGTCGGCCAAGCGTGTATTTCATTCCCAAACGTGGTTCGAGATTAATAATTGCATCGCCTATTTTATCCCCTTTATCGTAAACCATTGTTTCAATAATCTCATTCTTTTTTAAAACATCCGGATTTTGGTAAATATTTACTTCACCTTTTCCAATTTGTTGAAAATGACTTAAACGTAGTCCGTATTGAACCGTAAAACGATCAGAAATATTTTGTTCGTTTGAAACATATAGTGCGTTTTCAAGTGCATTGTATTGTGCTAATTCCATATCCGAAAACATGGAATTTTCTCCTTCAGTTACCACTTTCCCCGGTCTGAAGTGATGAAGAATTGTATTCGCACCAAATTTAATTGTGTTGTTAGGATTCAAAAAGTAGGTGAAATCTACCTTTACATTGTAATCCCTAATTCTCGAAGACCAGTCAAAATTATCAGCATTGTCACCGGGGACACCCAAATTGTAGTCATAGTTCGAATAGATGCCTGAAATATTCATAAATATTTTGTCTCCAAAAATATGGTTCCAACGAGCTGTGGCTGTTGCATTTCCCCAGCGCATATATATCGATTCTCCCAATGAAAATACATCGTCGCCTATGTATCCTGAAATGTAAATCCGGTTTTTATTATTGATAATCAGATTCGATTTACCATTCAAGTCGTAAAAGTAAAGTTTGTTGTCTTGCAATTCATCCAACCCTATTGTTTTACCCAGCACATCGTAATACGTTCGTCTTCCGGCAACAATAAAACTCCATTTATCCTTTATTATTGGTCCTTCAAAAGTTAGGCGGCTCGAAAGGTTTCCAATTCCACCTTCAAATCCAAAACGTTGCGAGTTTCCATCTTTCTGCCTGATGTCAATTACAGACGACCCTTTTCCTCCATATTGTGCAGGAATACCACTTTTATACACTTGTATATCTTTTATGGCATCTGAGTTAAAAACGGAAAAGAAACCCATTAAGTGAGAAGCATTGTAAACCGGAGCCTCGTCGAGTAGCATTAGGTTTTCGTCGGGACCACCACCACGTACATACAAACCTGAACTGGCTTCGCCACCACTTTGAATACCTGGGAGCAGCTGGATTGTTTTAATAATATCGACCTCGCCCATGAAGGCAGGAAGCTTTTTTATCGTTTTAACGGGTAATGTTGCCATACCCATTTCAACCCGTTCCACATTGGCATTAGCCGCTTCGCCACGAACGATTACTTCATCAAGTTGCTCGCTACTTTCTATCAATGAAATGGAAATTGCCTGACTGGAAGTGGCTTCAATTTTTTGTTTGGTAGTTTCGTATCCAATAAACGAAACTTGTAAGGTGTAATTGCCTTCGGGAATTGTAAGTGAATAAAATCCGTAAGCGTTAGAAGCGGTTCCTTGTTGTATTTCTTCAACATAAACTGTGGCTCCAATTAATGCTTCACCATTAGAAGAATCTTTAAGATAACCGCTTAGGGTAACAGTTTGTGCTACAACTGTAGAGGCAAGTGCCATATACAATAGTAACAGTTTAATTTTCATCATTTTCTGTTTGTTTTCTGTTTCCTGCTTTTTAAATCAATGCACTAAAATTAGATATTACCTGTTTAGTAACAGCAAATTATCCGACTAATTAAGTAATTCTATCGGTAAACGGTAAAACATTGCTTATTGTTTTTGTTATTCAAAAATAAGGACAGGGCACAATCCGAATGGTTGCATAAAATAATAAGAAAGAGAAAAGTTGTGAGTTAGTTTAATTAACAATGATCTTTTCATTGGCAGAGAAATCGTTTGAACTGATAGAAATCAGGTAAGTCCCCCGGGTAAGGTTTGAAATGTCGATTGGGCTTAAAAGATTGTCAATTTCTTTGTGGAAAACCAATTGCCCGTTCATAGTGTAAATTTTTAAATCGACTGAATTATCGGATGGGATTTTGGTTTGTGTTATTCTAAATTCATCTTTTACCGGATTAGGATATATTAAATAGGTAGATTTAGCTATTGGTAACATTTCCATTTTATCACGCCAGTCGCGAATCCCATTTTGATTTAAATCGGGTAGTGGAGACTTACTTCCGGTTGGGTTGCATTTATCCGAGTAATAATTAATGATGTCAAAGGCATCGTCTAATCCATCTTTATCAAAATCAGAATAAGTTAGATACATGTCCGTTTTTCCATCATTATTTAAATCAAAAGCTTCAATAAAATCACTGATTCCATCATCGTCGCTGTCGGGGTCAAGCATGTCAGGGATTCCATCTTTGTTGGTATCTTCCAAAATAATTGGAATACCTGTAACAAAACTATCGTAGGCATCGTCCCATCCGTTGTTATTAGTATCTTTATTTGAGGGAGCAATGTAATTAAACTCTGACTGCCATTCAATGTTATCTGTTATTCCATCATTATCACTATCTATATCATAACAATCAGCGATCTGGTCATTGTCAGAATCAATAAAACCATCTCCTTCAATACTATTGGGTATACCATCGTTGTCGTAATCGAGGTCAAGATTGTCAGAAATTTTATCGCAATCGCAATCAGGAACAATTTCTATAAATACAGTAGCATTACCCTTAAATTCACTTTCAGTTTGTTCTACAATATAATATTCAAAGCTTATATCGCCATAAAAATTGTCTGGTAGTTGAAGTGAGAAATCTCCTTCAGGTGAGATTGTAAATTTTCCGATGGATGGTGTTACCGCAAAGAACAAACTAAACTTATCACCATTGGGATCAAAATCGTTGGCAAGAATGTTTCCGGTAATAGTACGAATACAGTCATTTGCGTTAATAA
The DNA here is from genome assembly GCA_041554075.1 of Draconibacterium sp. Lineage (GTDB taxonomy): Bacteria > Bacteroidota > Bacteroidia > Bacteroidales > Prolixibacteraceae > Draconibacterium. The sequence continues at coordinate 18,653 of JBFFMM010000005.1, forward strand.
AAGTATCGTTATTGGCAATGGGAGGGGTATTTATTATTTCAATGGCACTCTTCATTTGAGTAGATACATCAAATTGAGTAAAGGAAGATTCTGCCTCTACATTCTGATAAACCAATACACAAATAAGGGCACACCATAATCCTATATATGCTTTCCCGTACATTTGTAAGTTGTTATATTCAAATTTAAACAAGTTGTATGTGGAAGTGTGTATGTTAAATCCTGAAACAAGGGGTGTTGTTGGTTTGTTTTTCGTCAGGTATTCTCCTCTTTTTTTTAAGTTTTTTGGAAATTGATAATCAGTAATTTAGGAAAATGGATAAGTTTTGTCCCCAGTTGTTCAGCTTCAGTATTTACCCAAAGAATAGGTTTGAAAGATTTAAACGGATGTCAAAAGCAATACAGATAAACTTTTTTCTGAAATTGCATTAGCATGAATTTAATGATTTTTACTGCATTATTGTTTCAATGTAGCCCGCCTAATGTATTGAAAACATGAATGATGTAATATTTTTTTGGATTTCTCATTGATGTTTCCGATATTCATCGCGAAATTCATATTGTATTAATAACAAAAAGATATTATTGACATCAAAAATTAACTATTGTTCAGCACATTGATAAAACATATTTGACGGAGTTGATCTTGTAAAGATGTTATATACAATGTTGAATACGTGCAATAATTTTAATTTATTTAGACAGCTGTTTCACGACTATTAAAAGACCAATAATGAAAAATCATTTTAAAACCAGGCTTGAAAAGGTAAAAAGCAATTTCGACACACTTTTAGAAAAAAGGAACGAAAAACTTTTTTCAACCAACGGAATATACAATCGTTATAAAAATCCAATTGTGACACGCGAGCACATTCCTTTGCACTGGCGTTTTGATTTGAATCCGGAAACAAATCCGAATTTTATGGAACGAATTGGTTTTAATGCAGCATTTAATGCAGGAGCCATAAAGCTGGGAGACAAATATATATTGGTTGTGCGCGTGGAAGGGAACGATAGAAAATCGTTTTTTGCCATTGCCGAAAGTCCGAATGGAATCGATAATTTCCGTTTTTGGGACAAGCCAATAACATTGCCACAAAACGAAAAATTTGATATAAACGTGTACGATATGCGTTTAACGCAACACGACGATGGCTGGATTTATGGTGTTTTTTGTACCGAACGAAAAGATCCTTCGGCGCCCGAAGGAGATACATCAACAGCAATGGCCGAAGCCGGTATTGCACGCACCAAAGATTTGATAAACTGGGAACGTTTACCTGATCTGATTTCGACAACCGGACAACAACGAAACGTAGTACTTTTCCCACATTTGGTGGATGGAAAATATGCTTTTTATACCCGTCCACAGGATGGTTTTATTGATACCGGTAAAGGTGGTGGAATTGGTTTTGGATTATCCGATACAATTGAAAATCCTGAAGTAAAGGAAGAAGTAATTGTAGATGCAAAAACCTATCACACTATTTACGAAGTGAAAAATGGACTAGGGCCGGCGCCAATCCGAACAGAGAAAGGGTGGTTGCAATTGGCACATGGAGTACGAAATACCGCAGCCGGGTTACGATATACTTTGTACATGTTTATGACTGATTTGGAAAAACCATGGATTGTGACACATAAACCGCATGGACATTTTATTGCACCTCTGCAAGAAGAAAGAGTGGGCGATGTTTCGAATGTGGTGTTTTCAAATGGTTGGATTAACGATAAAGATGGAACTGTTTTTATTTATTATGCTTCATCCGATACGCGCATGCACGTTGCCACTTCAACGGTTGACAAGCTGGTTGATTATTGTATAAATTCTCCACAAGATAATTTGCATTCACATCTTTCTGTTGAAACCATTAACAATTTGGTTGATGCGAATAAGGACTTTATGGATTTATTATAACTGAAGGAACTATTCTTTTGATCTCATCTTTTTTCGGCAGAAAGGAATTTGCTAACCGATTTCGTATAATTGGTTTTGGTATTGAAATAAGTTGCAAAGAGCGATGAGAATAAAAATTTTGAATTTTAAAAATGAAACTTAATCCTATTTTTGAAAAGCTAAGTGATGAAATGTCGCTGGAGTTAGAGAACATTCTTGATTTCTGGAGTGCAAAAACCATTGATAACAAGTCGGGTGGATTTGTGGGACAAATTGACCAGAGTGGAACAATTAATTTCGAGGCATCTAAAGGAGTTGTTTTGAATGCCCGGGTTCTTTGGACCTTTTCGGCAGCTTATAGAATGATTGGTTCAGAGAAACTGGAAAAAATGGCCGAAAGAGCATTTCATTACCTTATTCAGAACGCCTGGGATACGGAGAATGGCGGTTTGTTTTGGGAACTCGATTTTGAGGGAAATCCGATAAATACGCGAAAACAAGCTTATGCACAGGGATTTGGTATTTATGCCTTGTCTGAATATTATTTAGCCACAGGAAATACAGAAAGTCTGGAATACGCAAAAAAGCTTTTCTATATATTGGAAAATCATTTTTACGATACTGAAAAAGGAGGTTACATTGAGGCTTTGGATAAAGATTGGAAGTCGATGGCAGATATGCGTTTAAGCGAAAAAGATGCCAACTTTCCAAAGTCGATGAATACGCATTTGCATATTCTTGAACCTTATACAAATTTGTATCGCGCGTGGAAGAGTGAAGAATTGAAACAGAAAATCGTTCATCTGCTCGATGTTTTTAATAGTAAAATTATTAATCCTGCAACGGGGCATTTTACCTTGTTTTTTGAAATGGATTGGACACGTAGAAGCAATATTGTTTCATATGGACATGATATTGAAGGTGCATGGTTATTGCATGAAGCAGCCCATGAAATTGGTGATATTGAGAGGATTGCCACTATTCAGAAAAGTGCTTTACGATTGGTAGAAGTTACCCTAAAAGAGGGAACTGATTCAGATGGTTCGTTATTTCATGAGCTAGAGGGCAAGCACCTTGATACAGACAAACATTGGTGGCCGCAAGCCGAAGCGCTGGTTGGGTTAATGGATGCCTGGGAAATCACAGGAAAAAAATCGTACATAACTGAGATCTTACGTATTTGGGATTTTATAAAAGAAAATATGATAGATTACGAAAATGGGGAGTGGTTTGGAAGAGTTGATCGTAATAAAGAAGCCATTTCAACCGAAGATAAAGTGGGGTTTTGGAAATGTCCTTACCACAATACCCGGTCTATGATTGAAATGATTACAAGAATAAAAAGGCAACCGAAATAGAAATCATAACCGAAGAAAAACAAAGTTCATCTACCTTATAATATCAAACCAAAACTATGACCAATAAAATTAAATTCAAAGAAAATGTAGGATACGGATTTGGCGATTTTGCTTCTTCCATGTTTTGGAAGTTATTTTCCATGTTCCTGATGATTTATTATACCGATGTGGTGGAGTTATCGCCTGCATCAGTAGGTACTATGTTTTTACTAACCCGACTTTGGGATGGATTAAACGATCCGATTATGGGAATAATTGCAGATCGGACATCTACCCGTAACGGTAAATTCCGACCTTATTTACTTTGGGGAGCAGTTCCGTTTGCCATTATTGGTGTGTTAACATTTTCGACACCAAACTTTGGACCATCGGGGAAATTAATATACGCCTACATTACCTACACACTCATGATGATTGTTTACACGGCTGTTAATGTGCCGTATTCTTCGTTAATGGGAGTAATGACATCGGACACCAAAGAGCGAACTACATTGGCATCCTTTCGATTTATTGGAGCCTATTCGGGCGGTATAGTAATGACGGCTTCTGTTCCATATCTGCTCGACTTTTTTGAAAATGCAGGTGCAAACGATGCGAAAAGTTATCAATATACAGTTACCATTTACGCCATAATAGCAGCTTTCTTCTTTATAATGACCTATTTATGGACAAAAGAACGCGTTAAACCTAGCAGTGTAAAATCATCGGTTTGGGCAGATTTGAAAGATCTTGGGAAAAATGCGCAGTGGTTTATTATGTTGGGAGCCGGAATTGCAGTACTCATTTTTAATTCGTTGCGCGATGGAAGCATTATGTATTATTTTAAATACTATGTGCAAGACCAAACAGTCCCTTTTATTGGCCTGGTACAATGGGATAAATTGGCCGGAGCATACATGACTCTTTGGTTGGCAACAAACATGGTTGGAGTGCTGTTGGCAAAACCTGTTTCTGCAAAATTTGGGAAAAAAGTAACTTTTATTGGTGCAATGGTATTAGCCGCTGTTTTTAGTGTACTTCTTTATGGTTTGCAACCACATCAAATTAACCTCATTTTTGGATTGAATATTTTTATTGGAATAACCGCTGGAATTGTATTGCCACTTATTTGGTCGATGTATGCTGATATTGCCGATTATTCGGAATGGCAAACCGGTCGTCGTGCAACAGGGTTGGTATTTTCATCATCATCCATGTCGCAAAAAATGGGTTGGACCTTGGGTGGCGCAGTTACCGGTTGGCTGCTCGCTGCATACGGTTTTAAAGCAAATGCTGAGCAAACGGTTGAATCGTTAAAAGGAATACGGATGATGATCAGTTTTTATCCGGCCATGGGAGCATTATTATCGGCAACCTTCCTTTTACTGTATAAACTTACCGATAAATACATGATAAAAGTTACTGATGAATTAGCAAAACAACGTTTAAATTAATTTTGAAAATATACACCAATGAAACATTTAGTATTGATTTTAGTCGCAGTTACTAGTCTTTTTTCTTGTAACCAGAAAACCGAAAGTTCGGGACCGAAACCTACCGATATAAAGGCAACAAAAGAAACGGTTAAACTGTATCAGAACCTTATGGAATTAAAGGACAAAGGGATGATGTTCGGGCATCAGGATGATCTGGTTTATGGGCATGGATGGTATGCCGAAAAGGGGCGTTCGGATATTAAAGAAGTGTGTGGCGATTACCCGGCTGTTTATGGTTGGGAGGTGGGACATTTGGAATTAGGCGATGAATACAGTCTGGATTCAGTTTATTTTGATAACATTAAGACAGCAATAAAGGCAGCTTATAAACGAGGAGGAGTAAATACAATTAGCTGGCATTTGCGAAATCCATACACAGGCGGAACTTCCTGGGATGTTTCTTCAAAAGAGGTGGTTCATTCAATTTTACCGGGTGGCGAAAAACATGAAGTATTTAAAGGTTATTTAGATTATTTAGCCGACTTTCTGCTCGATTTGAAAACTGACGAGGGGAATTATATTCCTATCCTTTTCAGACCTTTTCACGAACATACCGGAAGTTGGTTTTGGTGGGGAAAAGACTTGTGTTCTCCGGAAGATTACAAATCCTTGTGGCATTTTACGATTGATTATCTTCAAAATGAAAAAGGAATTCACCATTTACTCTATACCTATTCAACCGACCGTTTTTCTACTACTGAAGAATATTTGGAACGTTATCCGGGAGATGAAGTAATTGATATTTTAGGATTTGATTTATACGATCGTGGACCGGAATATCCGGAGGTACTTGGAAATTGTGCTAAAATGGTAACTGAACTCGCAGCTGAAAAAGGAAAAATTGCCACAGTTAGCGAAGCTGGTGGCCCAATTCCTACAAATCATGAATGGTGGACAAAAACGGTTTTAGAAACACTAAAACCTTACGATGTTTTGTATGTGTTAGTATGGAGAAATCCTTTTAAAACCGCCGATCATCAGAATTTTGCACCTTACAAAGGCAGCCCTGATTCGCCTGACTTTGTTAAATTTTACAACGATCCTGAAACTATTTTTCAAGACGAATTAACAAAAGAAAAAATATACGAATAGTAGGTATTTGTTCTGAAATAAAAGCGAAAAATGGCGAACATTAAAAGTGTTCGCCATTTTTCGCTGAGTTCCGGCCTGAGACACCAAGGTCAAAAATGGAATAATTTTGTGAAATATTTCTGCTTCTCATTTAATAGTAAAATTTTCTTTTAGTGTGAATTGTAAAATTTGAAAGAAGATATTAGCGAGAAAAACAATCTTGTGAAATCGAATCCAGTAAAGGCACAAGAATTATTGACAATGTTGGAACAATGGCTAAAAGAAACGGGTGCACCGGTCCCAACTGAATTAAATCCTGATTATCAGTAGGAAGAGTAAAAAAGCCTTTTTGTCACAGATAGGAAATCACTACTATTTACTTGAAAATATTTGATTTACATTGCTTGTGTAAAATACAAAGTTTACATTTTATTTCGAAGAATTTCTTATAATCAGCTCGGTGCGCATTGTAATTGTTTCAAAAGTGTTACTGGTTTCCTTTTTTAATATTTGATTGATGACCAGTTCAGCAGCTTTTTGTCCCATTTCAAAACCTGGTTGTTTAATGGTACTAATTGAAGGTGTAACCACTTTAGAAAAGGGCTCGTTACTAAAACCTACTATTGCAATATCTTCCGGAACTTTAATCCCCTTTTTTTGCAGGTATATTATTGTACTAAGTGCGGTGGTGTCGTTGCCGCAAAATATGGCATCAGGTTTGGTCGGAGCTTTCAATAGTTTCTTTATCGCTTTTGTCCCGTCTTCGCGGCTAAGGCTATTGTTTATCATTAATGTTGTATCCACTTGTAGTCCGGCATCATTTAACGCTTTGCAAAAACCATCTTGACGTGTCTTGTACGTTTTTAAGTTTAATGGTCCTCCAATATGTGCAATATGTTTTCTGCCCTGGTCTATCAAGTGACTTGTGGCTTTATATGCCGCACCAAAATCGTCAACAACAATTTTATGTGCCTCAATTTCATCTACAACCCGGTCGAAAAATACAAGTGGAATATTTCGTTCTGTAAATAATTTTAAATGATTGTATGTCTTGGTTTCCATAGCAATAGAAAGAATTAAACCATCTACGCGGTTGGCAAAAAGTGTGTGTGCAATTTTATCCTCTTTTTCAAATTTATCATTCGATTGCGAAATAGTGACAGCAAAACCTTGTTGGTAGGCAATATCTTCTATTCCGCTAATTACTGATGAAAAAAAATGACGGTTAATAAGGGGAACGATAACACCAATTGTATTGGTTCGTTTGGTTCTGAAATTGGCAGCCATAACATTGGGGCGGTACCCCATCTTTTCAGCAGTTTCTTTTATCTTGTTTCGGGTCGTTTCACTAATCAAAGGGTTATCTTTTAGTGCTCTTGAAACAGTTGATGCTGAGATGTTTAGCGTTTTGGCAATGTCGTGTATAGTAGTCTCCGGTTTTTGCTTCATTATCGGTAATTTGATGGTAAAGTTAAGAATATTTTTTAATTCATGCAATCGATTGCATTTTAAATAATTCTTCTTACATTTGTTAAAAATTATACCATCAGGAAATTTAAAATAGAATATTATGGCAACAATTTACGAAGAGAGGTTTGCATACCATCCCGAAGATTTTAAATCGTACGACACCAAGAGAATAAGAAAAGAATTTTTAGTTGAAAAGTTAATGGAAGCGGGGAATGTCCGCCTGGTATATTCATCGATCGAACGTTATATTGTTGGTGGTGCAGTGCCTGTTGAGGAAGCTTTACCATTGGAAGCCATCGATCCGTTAAAAGCAAAATATTTTTGCGATCGTCGCGAAGTAGGTGTAATTAATGTGGCTGGTGCCGGAACAATTGTAGTTGATGGAACCGAATATAAAATGAATTATAAAGACGCTATTTACATTGGTAAAGGCAGCAAAGAAGTTTTATTCAAATCGGACGATGCTACAAATCCGGCTCATTATTATATTAATTCGGCTCCTGCACACAAAGAATTTCCAACAAAACACGTTACCATGGGCGATGCAAACGTATTGCATTTAGGGGCTTTGGAAACATCGAATGAAAGAAATATTAACCAGTTATTGATTAATGGTGTGGTTGAAACTTGCCAGTTACAAATGGGAATGACAGAATTAAAAACAGGTAGCGTTTGGAATACCATGCCTCCGCACCAACACAACCGCAGAAATGAAGTTTATTTTTATTTCGATGTGCCGGAAGGACAAGCCATTTGTCACTTGATGGGACAACCACAGGAAACCCGACATATTTGGATGCAAAACGAGCAGGCAGTTATTTCTCCTGAATGGTCGATTCACTCGGCAGCTGGTACTTCAAACTACATTTTTATTTGGGGAATGGCAGGCGAAAACCTGGATTATACCGATATGGATGTTATTCAACCAACCGAATTAAAATAATTGAGCAAGTTGTGTTTTGCTGATAGAAATTAATCAAAAAATAAAATCAAATTAAATGATACAAGAATTATTCGATCTAAAAGGAAAGGTTGCCCTAATAACAGGCGGAACGCACGGAATAGGGATGGCCATTGGTAAAGTTTTGGGGCAGGCCGGAGCTAAAATCTGTGTAAACGATATTTCGGAAGAAAAACTGGAAGAATGTAAAGCAGAATATGCTAAAGTTGGTATTGATGTTTATGCTTTGAAATTTAATGTAACCGACGAAGCTGATGTTGATCGTGGAATTACAAAAATAGAAGATGAAGTTGGATCAATTGATATTTTGGTAAACAATGCAGGTATCATCAAAAGAATTCCAATTCTCGATATGGCAATTTCTGACTACAAAATGGTAATCGATGTCGACTTGGTAGCACCACTTATTATTGCAAAACGTGTGGCTCCGAAAATGATTGAAAAACGCTCGGGAAAAATCATAAACATGTGCTCGATGATGAGTGTTTATGGTCGTAATTCGGTTTCGGCATACGCATCGGCAAAAGGTGGTTTAAAACTGTTAACTGCCAACATGACTTGTGAATGGGCAAAATACAATTTACAAATTAATGGAATCGGTCCGGGTTATATTGCAACATCTCAAACTGCAGAAATCCGCGAAGGAAACCATCCTTTTAACGACCTGGTAATGACCCGTACACCTGCAAACCGATGGGGCGAGCCGGAAGACGTTGGAAACGCAGCTCTTTTTCTTGCATCAAAAGCAAGTGACTTTGTTAACGGTCATGTGCTGTATGTTGACGGTGGTATTTTGGCTAATTTTGGCTACGTAAAAGGCGAAAACGACATTCCGGAATAATATGAAACAACAACATTTTTTAATACTGCTTTTTTCGTTGTTTCTTTTTTCTTGTGATAACGAAGCGCAGTTAACTTTTGAGAATCCATTGGATGCTGATCGGGAGGACGAAGTCATTGTTTTAACACGTTCCGATTTAGCTGCCAAAGTGGATTTGGAAGAAATTAAACTTCCTGTTTTTAAAGCAGAAGAAGGTACTTTAGTGGCAAGCCAAGTGGATGATTTGGATGGAGATGGAAATTGGGATGAGGTAATTTTACTACTGGACTTTAAAGCGAATCAGAAAAAAAAGCTAACAGTTGAACTTGTTCCGGAAGGAGAATATCCACAATTTGAAAAACGCACCAATCTTCGTTTGGGAATTCATCAGGAAGATGGTTCATATAAAGAAGTGGACAATTACAAAGCTGTTCCATACACCGAAGATTTTAAAATTATTTCGCAAGGAGAAGGGGTAACCTGGGAGAATGATAAAATCGGATTTCGGGTTTATTTTGACTGCAGGAATGTAAAAGACCTGTTTGCAAAACGTAAACCAGAAATGATTGCAGATAAAGTCCATACACCTGGCTTTGGTAGTTATCATGATCTGGCAGACTGGGGAATGGACGTTTTACATTGTGGAAGTTCCCTTGGTTCAGGAGGAATTGCTTTGTTGAAAAACGATTCGCTGTTTCGTGTGGGATCAACCGATGTTTACGAATACCAGAAAATTGTTGAGGGACCAGTTCGTTCGGTTTTTGAATTACGTTATTCGGGTTGGGATGTTGATGGCGAAATGATGGAAGCGGTTGAACACATCACCATTTATCCCGGGAAATATTGGTTCGAATCGGATGTGACAGTTACTGGTTGTTCGGAAGATGATCAGATTGTTACCGGGATTGTAACCAGTATGTTAAAAGAAGAACCTTTTGCTTTTAAGACAGCCGATTTTCAGTGTATAGGCACACACGGTGTACAGTCGTTAAACAACGATGAGTTGGGAATGGCAGTAATTGTTCCAGCAACTGAAGCCGGAAAAATTGGCCGCACTACGGATATTAATTTTTTCAAACTTGGTTTTGAAACGGTTAAAGAAAAAGGATTTAGTAATATTATTTCTGAAACCTATTACATTGGACAGAAATGCAAAAGTGAAAAACCGGCAAAACACTATTTCTTTTCGGTTTGGGGATTGGATAAAGACCAATGGAAAACAGAGGAAGGATTTAGAAAGTATATTGGGGAAGAGGTTGAAAAGTTATCGGCACCAATCATTAAATTGTAGACAATAAAATGATTTGTTTAGGAGTAGCGCTTCATTATTATGAGGCGCTACTCTTTTTTATTTTATTTGAAGAATTCCAATTTCCCCCCTTTTTGAATATCCTCATGCGAGATGAAAGTAGGATTTTCTTTTCCATTTAATTTTACCTTGTTGTAAATTGTTCTTAACCCGGCTTCTTTTGCTTCGAGAACAAACTTTCCTCCCGGATAATAATCTTTGTCCAGGTTGAGTGTAATCTTCTCGAAAATAGGAGAAGAAAGTTGATATTCGTTACTTCCCGGGCAGGTCGGGTAAAATCCCATGGCTCCAAAAATATACCAGGCCGACATTTGTCCTGCATCATCGTTTCCTGAAAGTCCACCGGGTTCTAAACCATATTCGGTGTGAAGTATATTTTTAACTGTTTTTTGTGTTTTATCCCATTGATCTACATAATTAAAAAGAAAAGGTATTTGATGACTGGGTTCGTTCCCGTGCCAGTATTCGTTTTTATCAATTAAGTCATTTAGTTTTTTTGAAAATTCTGCTTCACCCCCCATTAAAGTTTTTAATCCTTCTATATCGTGCGGAACATACCACGAATAATGTTTCGATGTTCCTTCGGTAATAAATGTGTGGTTTTTTGTAGCACTAAAATCTTCAAAAAAAGTGCCATCGCCATATCGTCCATTCATCCAACCCCGACTTTCGTCAAATACATTTGTATAGTTTAAAGCGCGGGTAGATAGTTCTGTATAATCGTTGGTTTTTCCCAATTTATTGGCCACTTGCGCCACACACCAATCGTCGTAAGCATATTCCAAAGTTCTGGAAACTTGCTCGCGCTTATGAAAGGCAGTTTCAACTTCATCATCCAAAGGAATATAGCCAAACTCAAGGTACGAGGTTAAAGCACGACGACCTTTCCCATCTTTATATTCAGCAAGGTCTTCAGGTGTTTCAAATGCGTTTTTTCGCATGTATTTATAAGCTTTCTCCAAATCGAAATCAAAATTTTTTAGAGCAGCATCTGCAAAAATCGATGCACTGTGGTCGCCAATCATTGCCGAGGTATAATTATTCCACATTGGGAAAATCGGCAGCCAGCCACCTTGCTCGGCTTTTGCAAGCAACGATTTTACCATGTCGTTGTATTCTTTAGGGGCAATTATACTTAGAAGTGGCATTTGTGCCCTGTAAATATCCCAGTTCGAAAAATCGCCGTAATAATCGAAGTCAGAGGAGTTTTCAATTTTACAATCTTGAGCAAAGGCCGGATAATCACCATTTACATCACTGTAAAGTCGGGGGTGAAAAAGTGCGTGGTACATCGAAGTATAGAACTTGGTAAGTTCGCCTTTATCTTCCGTTTCCACATCTATTCGTCCCAAGCTTTGGTTCCAGGTATCTTCCAGTTGCTGTTTTGTGGATTCAAAATCCCAGTTTGGAATTTCAGCATCGAGGTTCTTGCGTGCATTTTCAATACTGGTAAACGATGTTCCGATTTTCAATTTTACCGCAGCATTGTCGGGCAGACTAAAAGTTACATAAGCGCCAACGTTCTGAATGTTTTGAACTTCTGTGGCGTTTTCTTCACGATTGAAATTTCCGATGGTACCGTATTTTATAAAATCATGGTCGAACCGGGCAACAAAGTATCCCGAAATACCAGCAGGTTCGCCTTGTCCCTGGTAAATGCGATGAACAGGATTGTAACCATAAATTTCGTTCCTCTCCAAATCAATTTTTATGTACCCTTCGTTTTCATCGCTGTTTACATCAATAATAACAGCGGGTTGTTCTTCATCGAGCCACGAGAATCGAAAAAAGCCACAACGTTTTGTTCCGGTTATTTCGGTCATAACGTTTAATTCAGGAAATAGAAATGACATATAAGCCGGGGTGGCATTTTCGGTTTTAAATAAAAACATGGTCTGGCGCTGAAAAGGTAGAAAACGAAAATTTTTACCAATACGCGATGGGCAAACAGTGAACGAACCATAGTCTTGAGTGCAGGATCCACTTAGCCAGTGCGTGCCTCTAAAACCTTGCGCAACTGTTAGTCCCTGGTAATACGGAGCCAAACATTTTTCTTCGGTATTGTAAACCTGAGGCGTCCATTGTGTCATACCAAAAGGTGCAGTTACTGCCGGAATCGTTTGCCCGTTACTTACATGATCGCCAGGGTGTTGTTTTGCCGCAATAGTTGATGCGGGACCGGTTCCTATCAATGGATCAATGTACTGGATATAATTTTTTTGTTGAGGTTGAGAGCAGGAAAATAAAACCAATAGCAATAAAAAACTTAGGTATCTCATTTTTATAGTTCGTTAAGTTTATTGAATAGGATTTTCAAAATTAAAAATTTCGAAAGGATTAGAAAGTGATTGACTCAGCTTATATAAAAAAAGATGAGGTCAGGTAAAGGATTCAAAAAAGTCTTCCAACTTGCAGCTGACAACTTCATCTACTCTATTCGTTTTACTAAGTGTGAAAGATTTAGTTCTTATATATAAAACAATTGAATCCAGCCCTGAATAATTTCTCCGGTTTCCGGATCGAGCTGCGAACCATACATACTATGTGGTATTGAATAAATAAGTAGCATTACAATTGAAGCAACAATGGTATAAACCGGTCGTTCTTTTTTACGGTTCATAAAATAAGCCAGCAACCAAAAAATAAATGCAAACAGTGTTTTGTTATCCGTTAAATCCCATGCAAAAGGAACGCCGGCCCAGGCTTCTCCAAAAGCGTAATATTGTACCCACGGACCTAAAATCAGTCCGCCAATAAACAGGGTAATCAAAGTAAGACTGGTGTAATATTTAAATTTCTTTTGTCTGAATACTGCCAAAATCCCGGCAAGATTTCCGAGTAGCATCGCAAAAAACATAAAGAAAATATGCGGCGCCAATACGTTCGATGGTACTGCTCCTTTAAAACGAATCACAACCGGCTCTTGTTTCAGGTATTCAGTGGTTCCGTTTTTATCCGTTATTTCGAAATAGTATTGTAGTTTACCGGCCATCGCCTGATCTGGTACATTGGCAAACCAACCTTGTTCTTGCGTCATCCCAAATACCTTATTCATAATGTACGAATCCACCGGTTTTACTTTATAATCAAAGTCAACCGCCTGGTATGAATCTTTTGTAAGGAAACGTTTGTAATACAATTTAGCTGAAATTGTTTGATCGTTTACAGCCAGTTTAACGGGAGTATTACTGCCAATTTCGATACTTCGGATTAAATGTAAATTGTAAATGCTGTCGTTGACGCTTACTTCAATTTTTTTATCGTACGTAGGACCGGTTTTACGCTGATAAATAACTGCTGAGAGTGTAAGAACAATGGCCAGAAACCAAAAGAATACTTTTTTCATAGATCTTTAGTTTATACCAATTTGATTATAAAATGCCGTATTGGATGCGCGATTATTTTTCGTTTTATAGAGGCGAAAAATTTTAGCATAGCCATAGCTACGGTACAATTTTTCAACGAAGATAAAACGGAAAAGAATAAGCTAATATGCGGCATTTTGTTGTCAACTTGGTATTAATATTACAAGTATAAAAAGATTTACTGAAAAGTTTTTACTATTCCAGGCTTATTAATTTGAAGTTGTCACTAGTGAGTGGTGTCGAAAATAACTTTACCCCCATCCGATTTTGTGGCCACAGCTTCAATTTCATACGGATTTACGGGAATTGGTTTTATGGCAAATTCGGGAATGTTAAACGAAAACAAAAACGACTTGTAAAAATCAGCATCTTGTTGTGGAAGTAAAAATGGTTTTTCCTGACTTCCATCTTCGTTTATATGGGCAATAAATGCATTCATATAAAGTCCATCTACTCTGCGGCTGCTAAAAACGAGCCACTTGCCATTCGACGACCAGGAGTGGTAACTTTCTACCTGATTGCTGTTTATTGTATCGAGGCGCACATACGACGAATCGGCAGTGTTGTACATATACAAATCGGCTTCTTCGTTGTAGGTCGGGAAATTGCCATAATTCGATTGGGTAACAATAATGTGCTTTCCATCGGGCGAAATACGAGGCATGGTTACACTTTTGCCTGTTACTGCCGATGAAATCAGAGTATCTGTTTTTTCGCCGATTGTTCCGGTTGCAGGATCGAAAGACACAGAACACAGGCTGTATTTTATGTTTCTGATTTCTTTTGGCATTGGTGCTGCTTTCGCACTAACAAAGTAGAGTGTTTTTCCGTCGTTCGAAAAGCAGGGAAACGACTCAAATGCATCGTCAGCAAATAACAGTGGCGATGTGAAGTATTCGCTTTTTTCTACATCGTAAATAACCATGTCCGATCCGATATCGAAGGCATGGGCACGTTCTGTTCCGGCGGATGGAAAAAGCTGGCGTACTTTATTGATTGAAAAGGCAATGTATTTGGTAGAAGGGTGCCAGTAGGGGAAAGATACACTTTTAAAGGAGGTCGGTTTTTTCGATACCAATTTTTCAGCTTTACCATTTTTTATGAGGATGGTTCCCGAATTGTTTTCGCGAATGTGAAAAACCATGTTGTCGGGATTGTTGGCCGCCATTGAATGACAGTTCATACACGAATTGGGCATAATTGTATTGTCGAGAATAGTCTCCTCTTTAAAACTGGATAATTGCCGCTGATAAAGTCCCATTTTATTCCAGGTTTGATAACCAGGACTGATAAGTCGGTACATCAGATAGTCATCAATGGGATCGGGAGAAACGAAGTACCCAAAATTTTTATACTGAATCCATTCGGCGTTTTGAAAAGCGTAAACTGTAAAAATAAGACTGTCGCCTTTATTCTGCTCTAATAAGCTGGTCCAGTTCTTTATCGGCCAGTTTGTTTTAGTCCCATCGAATTCCTGCTCAAGTTGGCCATTTTTGCCTTTTATCGAAACAAATATTTTGTCGCAATCGTCTTCAAGTCCAAAATTTAAGGGGGCAATGTTATATGGGATTGTTGTTCCGTAATATTCCGGGAAGATTTTCGGAAGCACTCTTGCTTGTTTAAAGTCTGCAGGTTTTTTAAACGTGCAGGCCACTGCACCAAGCAACAACAAGATAAGAAGTAGCTTAAAATTATTCATCTTCCAGTTTTATAAGATGTACATAATACCAGTAGGTTTTCCCGAATCGTTTTTTCATTTCCTCCGGATTTTTGTGCCCTCCCTGCTGAAATTCTTCTGCATATTTATTTAAGCGTGTGTAAACATCCGCGTTGATTTTGTATGCATTCAAACCTTCAGGAACTTCAGTAAATAGTGTTTTTATATACGCTATTGCTTCCTGAAAATAGAGTGGAAGTTCAGCATAATTCATGGAGTGAACAAGCGGCAAATATTTCAGGAATTCGTCAAAATCTTTGTGTAACAAATACCAGCACATCAGGTATTCGTAGGCCATTTTATTTTGCTGATTACTTCGCAGTAGGGATACCAAAGCCAAATCATTTCGTTCGAATTGAAAATAAAAATCATCCTTAACTTTTTGGCTTCTTAGTTTTCCCCACAACGGATTTGCATTTAGTTGCTCTTCATTTTTAAGAGCGGCTTTGGCATTTTTAGCCCATTTTCGGTAAAACAGCGTTTTTTCGAGGTACCACAACTGTTTCTCTGCAATTTGGTATTGCCCGTCAATTATACAGTTTTCAGTAAAACGTTTTACAACTCTTACCGGACTGTTTTCGTTTGGCGTTGATTCGATGGTTTCGATACACAACATTTTCGAAAAATTGGTAAGGCCGAGATAAAAATAGGGTTCGTTGGCAATTAAGGGTGCCATTCCGCGAATGTTAAACGGAATAAAAAAATCATCAACGCCCGGACTAAAAGCAAATAAACGACTACTCAATTGGTTGGTTTTTCCCAAACCCAGCGAAAGTGCTAATTTCCCTTTTCTTCCTGTTGGGGCTTTTTGTTCCGCCAATGAAATGATCTGCTTCCATTTTTTTTGATTGACTAAATTCTCATATTGCATTTCGGTTTCTTCTTCAAAATAGGCTAGTTTATACGATCCTAAAACAAAGCTTAAAATCAGTAAACCCGCTAAAATCGGCTGAGTGAGTTGAATTGCTTTGGCTGGAATTCGCTTGTAAATAAATCCGTAGTAAAGAATTAGAATCGGCACCGAAATAAAAATCAGTAAAAGCGGTGTGGGTAAAATAAAACTAAATTGATAATAGGCTGCAGAAATAAAACTTCGGAGCAAAGTATCAATCAGAATAAATTTTCGAAAAAGCAGGGGAGTGATTATTCCCACTAAAAGATATCCGCTAACCCATACAAGTATTTTGGAAATTCTTTTCTTGTTATCTTCTTTTTTGAACTGAAGAAACAATTCGATACTAATTATGGATAAAATAAACAAAATGTATACTCCACCCAAAAGCCAGTATATTAATACAATAAGAAGAAAACCACTGGTAAGCTTTTGAATAGGCCGATTTTGTTTCAAATAAAACAAAACTGCCCAAATGCCAAGACAAATGGCAATTACACCGGCTAAGTTGTAGTATTTATTTAAGAGCAAAAAATGATACCCAATGGCCGGTAAAAAGGCTAACAAATACAATTTGCCGTTAAAAAGTTGTGCTAAAAGTTTCTGGCTTGCAAAACTTATTTGATATACAAAAAACGAAGTGAGAAATACCGCCACCCATTTATACAGAAAAAACTGTGTAAAAAATTCGCCCAGATAAACAGCAAATCCACCCTGAAAAGAAAGGTGTTCTTTTAAATAATCGAAAGAGAGTAAAAACAATTGCATCTGTTCTTTCTGAATCAGGTGATTGGAATAAAAGAATCCCCAGAATATTGCCATGACGACAAAAAACAGGAGGTTGAAAATTGGCAAGAATCTGATGTTTTTAATTTCACTCATGTCCTTTTATTCTCTCTGCGAAACATTGGTTCCGGTGGTGTTGGTAAGATGTTCAACCGTGTGCACATCCAAATCCACTTTTTTATTTATAAATTCCGGAATATTGTACGAAAA
>JBFFMM010000006.1:0-34943 GCA_041554075.1 Draconibacterium sp.
CCAAAAACTGAAACCCTATTCTGAAGAGGCCCGTTTTGGACTAATATTGCCGCTTGCAGCGTTGGGCCGTTGGAACGAAGTAATTGATTTGTACAATAATATTTTGGAGATCAGCCCGAATAATACGGTGGCATTGTACCGTTTGGGTTTGGTTTATTACGGGCGGAAAGATTATGCAAAAGCCAATCCGTTGTTTAAAAAAGTGGTCGATTTGTATCCGTTTGGTTACGACGGATTGTTAATGCTCGGTTGGACTTCGTATTTCCTTGGAAATTACAACCAGGCGAAAGTACTTTTTAACAAAGTAAAACTATACAATCCGAATGATGCCTCGGCGAATGAAGGATTAAAACTGATAAAATAGAAGCCCCGCCTAACCTCCACCAAGGAGAGGAACTAGAAAAGAATACAAATGGTTTAACCAGTATATTCCGGGAAATATTATTACAGAAAAAAGTTGTTATTAAAATTGAAAAGTAAAATAACTTATCATGAAAAAACTAATTTCAACAAGCATTTTCTTCTTGCTAATTCTGGCAATTAATGCGCAAGTTACTTTAGACAAAAGATACGAATATTCAACATCGGTTGTAAAGCTGGAAACGCTAGGATATAAATATTTTTTGATGGACGTCCCCAACGGACAATGTCAAATTTACAACATCGATCATTCATGGTTCAGAACAATAAATTGTAGTGTTCCCAGTGGTTTCTATCTGGCAGACATTAAATTTCTGTCTGAAAAACTTTTCGACACCGATGACGGAATTGAATTGCTTTGCACCTATTACAAGTACAACTCGACGCAGGCGTATTACGAATACGACAGTAAAATTATTAACGAAGATGGCTCGCAAATAACATTTATTGATGGAGCGTTGTATAATTACATTAATAAAACCGAAGAAAACACCTACAAGCTTTTTTCGTATTGCTACGACTTTTCTAATTTTCCTGAAAAAATTTGGACCAACATTTATAATTTGCCCGGAATGGTAGTCTCGGCACAATCTTTCAGTGCAAAGTCTTCGGATATTCTGTTAAATGCTTTTCCAAATCCAGCCACGCAAAAAGTGAATGTGGCCTATGAATTACCCGAGAATATTGTTTCCGGTAATCTTTTTTTGGTCGATAATAACGGACGGCAGGTAAAACAGTTTGTAGTTGATTCACACACCGACCATTTATCGCTTGATGTAAATGATTTTAGTAGTGGTATTTACTATTATTTTATTGAATACGGGAATACTAAAACAGCTTCTAAAAAATTGATAATCCGATAAAATTTCTCAAGCTAATTTAATATTGGTTTTTCCGATTAACCAGGTAAGCAAAACGGTGACAGCAAAAATTCCGGCAAACCAGAAAACATATCGTTCAATACTTTGAGTTTGATAAATCTCGGTAGCAATATTTCCAATAATTAGCCACTGAATAACATAAAACTGAGTAATGTTTTTTCCGAGCCATTTTAAAAAATTACCGACTAACGTAGTTGGGAATTTTTGTAACAAAAACTTTAGTAATATAACCCACAATAGAATAACTCCCATTGCCCAAAGCGAAAACAAAAAGGTATGGTGATAATAATCGGGTAAATTGATTGTTGTATGCATTCCCCATTTACCAAATAAAACAACAAGCACAGCTGTGCCGACTAAAGCAATTCCAACTGCCATTTTTTGGATTGAATAAAACCACATTATTTTTTCTTCGCAATAATAAAAAGCAAAACCGAGTAAAGGATAGGCCAGCCAGGGGAACAAAGGGAAATATGCCCACGAATAGGTTCCGGCAATAAAAGGTAAAATATAATTGCGGTCGGTAACCATTAAAAATTCATTCATTTGAGCCGTTAATCCAATAACCAGAATGGCAAAAACAAAAGCGACCAAAGCTTTTCCTTTTTCTATTTTTTTTAGAATAGCCAAAACAATTATACTAAGTCCGGCCAAATAAAAAATATCAACGCCAAAAATGTATTCCCATGGATTTATTTGCCAACCGGAAAATTTTATTTTAAGTAGCAAATTGGCATTCAGCCCAATGTTCAATAAAAGACCAAGAAAAAAAACTTTAACTCCGCGAGCTATATTCTGAAGAGTTGTTTTTTTACTTTTGGCTATAAAATAGCCCATTATCATCATAAAAACAGGAACTCCAACCGGCCCTCCCAAAACAAGAAGAATTTTACCAAACAAACTTTCCCTGCCCGGATAATCAATAAACGTTTCCAGAATATGAACCGGAACAATCAGAAAAACAGCAAATCCTTTTAGTACATCAGGAAGCGGGTATCGTCTCATTTTATGATCTATTTAAATACTGCAATTGTCAGAACAACATCAATTCCTGTTTCCGCGCTTTCGTGCACGCTGCGGAGCAATACAATTTTTCCCGTTTCCACGTTGAATTTGCGAATTTACGATGGCTGCGTAAGTTTCGGTAGTCAAAACCGTTGGTGTGTATTCCTCATATCTGAACGATAATTGCCCTGTAAATGCTCTTAAATGATTTCCAGAGGCTCGCAGTAAATTTTCATACACCGTCGCTATGGTTTCATCAGGCTTTAAATCCAATTGTTCCAATAAATCTTTAATATCCACTTCTTCAATATACGCCCCTACTTCCAGCGCATCCTGTAACGATTGCCTTCCTTTCATCACCAACGAATCGTACAAAACTGCAATATCCTGATTTTTAAATTTTCCTGGCTCAGAGTAGGAAATATCTTCCACATCATAGGTTTCAAGCAGATATCCAACGGCTTCGAAATGACGGCTTTCGCTGTTTGAAATGTTTCGAAAAACCGGGAGTTCCCATTTTTCAAACAAAACAGTATACACATCGTGGGCCAGTTTTTCCTCTTCACGCATTAATTGTAAACCTTGTTTTTGCGCATCACTTAATTCATTGCATTCAACTAACTTGGGTAGAATTGCAACTGCCATCAGAAAGAGAGCGAATACTGTTTTCATTGGTGAAATCTTTTTGTTTGTTTAAGTAGGACACATTTTACCCAAAAAACTTGCGGATATATCTGCCATAAAGTTATAAAAACAATAACTCCCGAAGAAGAATCTCCGGGAGTTATTTATTGTAGTTTTCTGGTTTTCAAAAGCATATCAGGCATTTGGTCCGGTTCCGTCGCAAACACCTGTTCCGGGAACAAATGTATCGTCGGTATCATCAACCTCAGCTTCATTCTCTATGTCAGTATCGCCTGCAATAATTTCGTTGTAGTATTCCGGGCTAATTACCGTTGGTTCATAAACTTCCCCTAATCTATTCAAAGCGGCAGTATAAGCTTTTAAATGAACTTTTGATCCACGTAAAAGATTTCCATACACACGTCTTATGCTCTCGTTTTCTGTTTGTTCTATCAAACGTCCCAAATCGGCAATATCATACTCTTCAATAAATGCACCCACTTTTAAAGCATCGGCCAAGCTTGTGCTTCCCTGCTCGGTTAAAGAGGCGTACAAAGTTGTAAATAAATCAGCGCTAAACCGACCAACTTCATCCACTGCCGGATCAACCAATCCAAATCCATTTATCAGATATTGAACCGCTTTTGAATGTGCATCTTCGCTTTTCGAAATGTTGTTAAAAATGAAATAGTTATACTTCTCGTAAAAATAAATATAAACATCGTGGGCAAGCTTTTCTTCCTCGCGCATTTCCATTAAACCAACCACTTCATCTTCGCTTATTACTGTTGAGAAATCGCAGGTATCACCAAAATATTCGGCTATTTCTGAACTTTTAACTTCACTTTCTGCTACTAAAGTTTCTTCGACATTTGTTTCCGATTCGGAACAAGCGGCAAAAAGTATTGCCAAACCTGATCCAACTAACATTGTTACTAATTTTGTTGTTTTCATCTTTCTGATATTTAAAATTTATGAATTAAATCTGCAACTGTTAGATCGCTTACCACGAAAAGATCCGTTGCCTCTGTTCCCATTTCCGTTTCCATTCCTTTGAATACAATTGTTTCCTCTTTGTCCATTTCTTCCTGTTCCAACATTCTTCCCATTCCCACGGCATCCAGGACCATTTTGCCTGCCATAATTTCCTGCTGAATTTCGGCCATGTTGCTTATAAAAATTGCCGCTTCTGTTTTGCAGTAAATCGTATTCTTCCTTTTGATCTGCAGTCAAAAGACCTTTAACTTCATTTTGATGGGCTTCAACCCTTTTCAACATTTCAGTTCTGATTTCATTTTTTTCGATTGCGTTAACTGTGGACCGGCGTTTTGTTCTTAACGCTTCCATCGTTCCCTGATGACTGGCTTCCAGTTTTTCAATCTCCTGAATTTGCTCGTCCGTGAGATTTGAAATTTGTTCTACACAAGGTAGATTTTGATTCTTTTGAACTCTGTTTCCGTTTCGGGAACCTTGTGCCGAAACGCTTGCTGTTGTTACAATTAGGGCAAAGAACACCCAGAACAACTTTTGTAAGTTACTCGTCTTCATAATATTAACTTTTAATGATTTTGTTATGCCTGTTTACTACAGAGCCTTATTACAGATTTTATTTTGTGTAAATATTTCTAATTCCTGGGGCCTCCCCCTCCTCTAAATCCTCTTCCTCGTTTGGGAAGTGAAACATCTTCTTTTGCTTTTGATACCGTAAGAAAAATCTCTTCCAGCTTTTTTTGCTGCGCCGAATCGCATACCTCCTTCATTCCCAGGTAGTACGTCATCGTTAGTTGTTTTAACTCTGAATGATTTTCTCCAATTTTTTCAGCTATCGAATTTAAAACTTGTTTCGATGGTTCCTCTTTGGCCATTTCCGAAACCATTTGAACCCGCAGGTTTTCCAATTGATTCGAAATAAGGCGTGCACTCCGGTTGTATTCCCGGTTTAAATCTCTGAATTGATCGACCTGGATTAAATTTAAATCCAATTCATCGCGGAAAAATCGGGTTCGCTGTTCGGATGGCATTGTGGTTTGCCCGCTCTTGTTTTCCGTATTTATTTTATCCTGCTGTTTATGGTACCAAAACGAGAGTGCCATCGACAAATTGGTAGCCACTAAAATTACGATTACCCAAATAAGTATGCGATATGTATTTCTATTTGCCATGGTTTATTTCAGTAAAAAAGATTCGATTGGTTCTGAATCCATTCCATTCCAGAATGGAATCATTTCCTGATCAGCTAAAACACTGGTTCCCTGAACAGTACTTCCGGTATTCCCAATTTTTATTCCTCCATAAATACCGAGTAACAAAAGAATAGAAAATGCGACAGGTTGTAACACACGCGCAAGAATTGGTCTGGATACTTATATACTTTCTCCTTCTATTTGCTTTTCGAGTTTTGCTTTTATTCGTGTATATAAAAATGGATTATTCTCGGTCACTTTTTCAGTTTCCAAAATACGGAGTGTTTTTTTCATTTCTTCGGCAAATAGAGCACAATCCGGACAAGAGTCAAGATGCTTCTGTATCTGCTTCATTTCTGAAATCGGAAGCTCCTTTTCAAGAAAGAAAATTAAATTGGTATGTACTGTTTTACACTTCATTTTTTTAACTCTATAAGTATGACACATTCATTATTAAAAACTTGCGTTTACATGCACTTTTTTTTGTAACACTTGTATAATTTTTTCTGCAACCCTTTTTTAGCACGAAAGAGTAAGGATTCCACCGACGAAACCGACAGTTCCATAATTTCTGCAATTTCCTGATAAGACAGTTCTTCGTATTTGCTCAAAGTAAAAGCTACTTGCTGATTTTTAGGCAAACTACCAACTGCTTCGTACAGAATAATTGCACGCTGTTTGTTTTCCAGTTCAAACTCAGGCTGATCGGAATTTGCTGATTGGAGAAGTTGCAATTGTTTACTCTTAGCTCCAACCTCATCTTCGAACGATTGAAACCACTTGCTTTTTTTATTGTCGCGAATGTGGTTTAACGAGCGGTTTACAGCAATTCTATACAACCAGGTCGAAAGTTTTGCATCGGCTCTGAACTTATCGATATTCCGAAAAACCTCAATAAAAACATCCTGCGCAATGTCCTCGGCGTCCTCACGATTATGAACCAAGCCAAAACAAGTATTAACCACCAATTTCTGGTGGCTTTCAACCAGCCGCCTAAAAGCCTGCTCGTTGCCTAGTTTTAATTGTTCTATGATTTCAGTATCGGACATTAATTACGAAAATTAGCACAATTGCTTTTCATTCAGAACTATTCAGAAAATAATTTATAAACATCGCGTGGAGGCATATTATTGTTCTCGCCAATAGTACGCAAAGTTTCAGTTGACTTTGCTTCAATATTGTTCTCCTTCAAAATTGCCATCACTTCATCTACACTTTTACCCAATTCCAGGGCAAAATCTTCCACCGTTTTTCGGCCAATGCCTGAACCCTGCTTTTGATTAGCAGCTTGTTTTGAAATAATGTTGTAAACGGCAATGGGTGTTGTATTGTTTACTTTGGCAATTTCCTGCAATGTTTGCACATCCGTATTCTCAAATACGATTTCATGTGCTTTCAATTTTCGTGTAATTTCGTCAACCGATGATAAATCCATCTGCACAGAAAGTTCGGCCAAAGTTAATTGTTCGGCATGCGGAACGGGTGCCCGCTCTTCCACTTTTTCCCACGAATCGGTAAAATATCCACCTACATCCATTACATTTTTAAAGGGCGGCACAGAAAATACTGTTCCGAAAAAGAGAACTAAAACCACTACAGTTGAGCTAATAAACTCTCGTTTTTTATTAAACCTGACAGATGATTTTGATTTTATGTACCAAACAAAAGCCCTCCAGTTTATCCATATTAAGTGCAAAACCGAAAGTACTACAAAGCCAAACGAAAAGAGAGTATGAATAGCTTGCCAGCCTTCTTTTGTGAATCCCCAGAGTGTCCAGTTTACCCAGTGTGCATAACGTCCGGGAGGCGAAACATACAACATAACTCCTGAAACCAATAGTACGATTATGGCATAAGTTAAGCCAAAAGAGATAAATGCACGCCAGCTAAATTTCTTCTTCATTTTAGTGAAATATTGTTTTTATTCAACAATAAGACACAGTGCTTATAAAAAACTTGCGCTCGAAATAAAATTATTCTTTAAGCGGGTCTTGATAAGGAGATTCTAATTTACGTCCCCGATATGAAAAGCGTTTCGACATTAAATTAAGAATTTCGTTTGCCGTGCTTTCGATGGGTTTATTGGAAACATTAACAACCGTAAAACCTCCCCGATCGAATACAAACATGGCTTTACGAATTTCATCGCGCACAGCCCTCTGATCGATGTACGACTCGCTGTGATGATTGTTCCAGTTTTGGATTCGTTTCATACGGTGAGTAATTAACTGACCGGCACCAATATGCAATCCGAAAACACGCTGAGGGTCGATTTCGAAAAGCTCGGCAGGTGGTTGAACTCCCGGAACCAAAGGAACATTTGCCACTTTCCAGCCGTACATGGCAAGGTAAACACTTAGTGGGGTTTTTCCGGCACGCGATACTCCGGTTAATATAATCTCTGCGTCACGTAAACGTTGCGGGCTCATTCCGTCGTCTTGCGAAAGCGTAAATTCAATGGATTCAATACGATCGAAATACTGATGATTTAATTCTCGGTACAGTCCTGGATGTTTTAGAGGTTCTACCCCCAAAGTTTCATCCAGATAATCGGCCAGTTCACCCATTAAGTCAACTACCCGGACACCAAATTCCTCGCAAATTTCATTTATTTTTTTCCGTAGATCGGGATTTACCATTGTATGAGCAATCAGGCCACCATCGGTTTTGGCTTTCATTACAGTATCAAAAACCATATCCTCATCGTCTACATGCGGCACGATAATAATAGGCACTTCGTTATCAGGATACTGAATTAAAATAGACTGCACCAGGTTGTTCCCTGCAATTCCACGCCCTCCCGAAACCACATAAATTGGCGAATTACCCGAATTTTTGCTCAAATTCATTATTTCTTTTTTCATAGAACACCAAAAAGAGCCTGCCGGTTTATGCATACCATAAATTTATAAAACGGCGCTAGTGTTTTAGCAAAGTTCCTATTCCTAGAAAATTCTTTTTACGGTCTTTATCCCATTTGATTTTAAAAAAGAATTGAATTTAACAGAATGAACTTCAATTATTTCTATATTTAGTCCACTAAAATTAAATCAAAATCAATACTATGAAAAGATTAATAATTCTTTTTTTCCTTGGAATTTATGCCATGGCAGGATTTGCACAGGAAGCAGATAAAATTGTAGGTGTTTGGTGGAACGATGAAAAAACGACTAAAATTGAAGTTGAGAAAAAAGACGGGAAATACATTGGAACCATCGTTTATATGATTCCTGAAAAATACGAAAACGGACTCCCTCCAAAAGATGATGAAAATCCGGATGAAACATTGCGCGAACGTTCTATTATTGGGATTCAGATTTTAAACGGTTTTGAATACAATACCAAAGATAAAGAATGGAAAGACGGCACTATTTACGATCCAAAATCGGGTAAAACTTACGACTGTTACGGCTGGCTCGAAAGTGATGACCTGCTAAAACTAAAAGGTTTTGTTGCCGGAATTCGCTGGATGGGTAAAAGCTCGGAATGGTACCGGACGTCGCTATAGTTCAGAGTTCAAAGATGTCAATGCCTAAATAACGTTGACCGTTTTTTCTGTTAATTTATTCTAACCGGCTTTAAATTATTGAATAATCTACCCCGACACCTGAACATCAAAACCGACTTCTCGAAGACGGTCGGCAATTAAATTCAGCTCGTCAATTGGAACCTTTTCAAGGGTTTCAATGGGTGTATCCCTTGCAATGGTATAAATCATTACCTGCAGGGGATTTATTTTTTTAATCAATTCCATCCAGGCAGAAATCTCTTGTTCTGTAGTATTATCAATTGCTTGTCCTTTAAAACTACCGCGCACAAACATGGTCTGAATAATTACTTTTCCGTTAAAAGCAATCAGTTGCTCAATGGTTCTTTCCAAGTTAAAACCACCTTTGGGGCAGTCGAGCAGTTTTACGGTTTCTTCAAAAGCCGAATCCAGTTTCTGAATGTTGTCTTTGATTTTTAACAGTGCATCAAATACGGGTTTCCGGTGAATCATGGTAGCATTCGACAAAACGGCAATACGCGCTCTGGGCGTAAGTTTGTCGCGTAATTTTATGGTGTCGTCAATTATCGCTGCAAACTCGGGATGCAAAGTCGGCTCTCCATTTCCGGCAAACGTAATTACATCGGGCAATTGTTTTTCAACAATCATTTCCTGTAATTTCAACTCCAGCTTTTCGCGCACCTCTTCACGCGAAGGAAGTGTAACTTTTTCTTTGTATTCTTTTGGAGTAAAACCACACTCGCAATAAATACAATCGAACGAGCATACTTTTACATTTGTTGGTAACAGATTAATACCCAACGAAACACCCAAACGCCGGCTTTTTACCGGTCCAAAAATTATTTTATCGAAAAGAAATGTTGACATGCGGCAAAGATAACATCATTTTAAAATGATTCTTGTTTAAAGAAAACTTGATTTGTGGTACTTTTGAGAAAATATTTTGCGATGCCGAAACTTAAAATAATCCCAAAACGAATGGGGTACTCCAACACCGTTCTAATTGTGAATGGGAAAAACTCCATACTTGTAGATACTGGAGTTAAAGGGCAAATGAGACGCTTTCGGATACTGTTTCGTGAAGCAGGATTAGAACCTTCTGACATTAAACTAATCATTTTAACACACACACATTACGACCACACCGGAAACCTCCATAAACTTGTAAATTACACCGGAGCAAAAGTTTTGGTTCATCAAAACGAATTTGAAAACCTAAAAAACGGATTCACGCCTATTCCTGTCGGGCAGGGAAAATACTCCAATTTTATTTCCGAACTGGGAAGAAAAATACATCCAAAATACGCCTCGCCCAAACCTTTTTCGGCTGACATAATAAATGATGATGAATTTGATTTAAACCAATTTGAAATTGATGGTAAAATCATTTCAACACCGGGACATACCAATGGTTCGCAATCGGTTTTAATTGGCAAGCAGTTGATTGCCGGCGATACATTTTTGAATATGGTGAACGGAAGAATATTTCCACCCTTTGCCAACGAACCCAAAGTTTTGCTTGCAAGCTGGGAAGAATTATTCAAACGAAATATTGACACAGTTTATCCCGGACACGGGAAACGGTTTAAAATTGAAAAAGCTCTCATCGATTTTGAACGTTGGAAGAAAAAGTTTGGAATGTAGCTTTATACCAATTTGATTATAAAATGCCGTATTGGATGCGCGATTATTTTTCGTTTTATTGAGGCGAAAAAATTTTAGCATAGCCTTAGCTACGGTACAATTTTTCAACGAAGAGAAAACGGAAAAGAATAAGCTAATATGCGGCATTTTGTTGTCAACTTGGTATAATTCCCGGGAAAACGGAAATCTGTTTCCAAATGGTTAAGATTCCCTCTTGCGAGGAAATGAGATCCACACGAACTTATTTGATTTCCAATGTGGTTTCGCCAATTTCATTCCCGTCGGCAAACAAATTAATTGTGTAGGTGCCCGGCATTAATTCCGGTTCGCTGGTGTTGTCCCAGAAAATAGCCACCGGCAAATCTTTACCTTCATACACCACCTCACGCATGGCTGAATACTGAATTTTTAAATCTTCAAACTGAAAAACATCGTTTTCCGATTTTACCATCAACAATTGATCGGGGCGCATAATTCGGGCATAAATATTTTTAGGTCCGCGTTTAGCAGTTGCATTTTGTCCTAACACAAAATAAATTCTGAATTTTTCAGCTCGTTTGGCAAACTTGGTTTCCTTGCTTCGGCTGTTTAGTGCCTCGGCTATTAATTCGCGAGCCTCTAACATGGCAGCCCGTTTTAAGTTTTGCTGTAAATTCTCCTTTTCCTTATTTAATTGCTGATTTTTTTGCTCTACCTCTTTGTACTGCTCCTTTACTTCCAGGTTTTCAGCCATCAACTCTTCATTCCGTTGGTTTAAAGAATCAATTTGAACAACAAAATTTCGCATAATTCCACGCAAAGTAGTTACCTGCTTTTGGTAATCTGAAATTTTTGAATAACTCACTTTTTTGGTTTGCTCCACTTCCAACAATAAATCTTTT
Source organism: Draconibacterium sp. (assembly GCA_041554075.1). Classification (GTDB taxonomy): domain Bacteria; phylum Bacteroidota; class Bacteroidia; order Bacteroidales; family Prolixibacteraceae; genus Draconibacterium. The sequence goes on from JBFFMM010000006.1 coordinate 11,147, forward strand.
ACTTTTGCCTGAGCCACCACAAGTGCTTCATTAATGGTATCGTTTTCGGTTCTTAACGAATCGTAACTGCTTGCAATCTGTGTCAATTCAAACTGAATCGAATCTTTTTCGATCTTAACTTCCTTTATCATTCCACCATAATCGCGCCGTTGCAAAAAGAACAGAACCAACACAGCCACCAGTGCTATTGAAAGTACAATAACAATAATATTATTCCTTCTGTCCTTTGCTTTATATGTATTTTCAATTTCACTACTCATGCCTGTAATTCTTTGTAACTGTTTGAATAACGCTGCAAAATTAATAATCTTTTATCCGGCAGCAAATCATTCTACGATAAGCTTCCTATTGAACAATTCTATGAGTTAACGATTTAATCTATTTAGATTATGTATAAATAATTTGCTTGCAAAAAGCATTGCCCTTATTTTTGAAAATAAACCTGAAGTTCAGAAAACATGATAAGAATATATAGCTTAATAATCCTGTTTACATTCGTTGGGAGCAGTATTAAAGCACAGGAAAACCATAGTGATGCAGTTATAATTGGCCATGTTGTTTCAAAGGGCGAACATATTCCTTTTGTAAACATTTATCTGGAGGAAACAAACTATGGAACAGCAACTGATGTTACCGGTCATTACATGTTAATTGATTTACCTATCGGAGAATATACTTTGGTGGCTAAAATAGTTGGTTATAAACTGGGTAAAAAACAAGTTGTGCTAAAAGCAGGAGAAACCATTGAAGTAAAATTCGACCTGGAAGAAGATGTAATTCACATGGATGAAGTGGTTATTACAGGTACAAAAACCTTTAAGCGTCAAACAGAAAGTGCAGTTATTGTAAACGTTCTTGATGGAAAAACCATCGATAATATTGCTGCACAAACTATTTCAGAATCGCTAAGTTTTCAACCGGGTTTACGCATGGAAACCGATTGCCAAACATGTAATTACACGCAGCTGCGAATGAATGGCCTTGGTGGAGCCTATAGTCAGATACTCATCAACAGTCGCGCTGTTTTTAGCCCTTTAACCGGATTGTATGGTTTAGAACAGTTGCCCACTGCTTTGGTAGAACGAATAGAAGTTGTGCGGGGTGGGGCTTCGGCACTTTACGGATCGAGTGCCATTGGCGGAACGGTAAATATTATTACCAAACTTCCGCAGCGTAACTCATACGAAGTTACTTCAAACAATACTATTATTGGTTCGGATGCCTTGGATTACAATGTAAATGCAACACTAATGGCTTTATCGCAAAAAAGAAATGCAGGAATGGCCATGTACGCTTTTCATCGCAATCGTGATGCTTACGATGCCAACGGTGATAATTTTTCTGAACTACCCGAAATCAGTAATAACTCTTTTGGAATCAATTCCTTTTTCCAACTGGACGAAGATCAAAAAATTGAAGCCAACTTTTCAGCCACAAACGAATATCGTTACGGCGGCGAACAAATTGATGGTCCGGCCTATCTTGCAAAACAATCGGAAGAACGTACCCACGATATTATTATGGGAGGAATTGACTACAGTTACAACAGAAGTATGAATACCAGTTTTGTTGTTTATACTGCCGGGCAATACACAAAACGAAAACATTATACAGGAATCGTACCCGATGGCGGAGATAAATTGCAGGACTTTAACAACGCTCCTCCATACGGCCATTCTAAAAATTACACCTACCAATTTGGTACTCAACTAAATTATGCAGTTAACAATTTTGTAGGTGCAGGTACCAATATTTTTACTTTCGGAGTCGAGTTTGTCAGCGACGATGTGTACGACCAGATTGAAGCCTACGATTATTTAATTGATCAAACCACAAATAATTTTGGAGCCTTTGTTCAAAGTGATTGGTCAATAACTCAAAAAACAACTTTACTCGCCGGTATCCGCGCCGACAAACACAACTTCGTTGATGACCTGATATTAAATCCACGGGTTTCATTGTTATTAAAGCCAAACTTAAATACACAACTTCGTTTGTCGTGGTCAACCGGATTTCGTGCTCCACAGGCATTCGATGCCGATATGCACATTGCTTTTGCAGGAGGAGGAATCCAGACTGTTAAACTTGCTGAAGAACTGGAAGCAGAACGCTCGCAAAGTGTAAGTGCTTCGTTAAACTGGGACAAACCCAGCGAGAAACACATTTACGGATTTACCCTCGAAGGATTTTATACGCAGCTGAAAGATGCTTTTATTTTGGAAGAAACGGGTACTGACGAATCGGGGAATTCATTGATGGAAAAACGTAACGGCGGCAACAGTTATGTTTACGGAGCCACTTTTGAAGCACGCGCCAACCTAAACCGTAAGCTACAAATCGAAGCAGGTTTTACGCTTCAAAAAAGCCAATACGAGGAAGAAGTTATTTGGTCGGAAGAGCTAACCGGAAGTAAAGACTATTTAAGAACACCCGACGCTTACGGTTATTACACCTTAAGCTGGACACCAACGCAACGTTTTAGCACATCGTTATCAGGGGTTTATACCGGAACAATGTTAGTGCCGCATTACGGACTTGCAGGCGATGCAGGAACTATTAATGAAGATCTTCTGTTTGAATCGCCGGCATTTATGGAAACAAACTTTAAAATGGGATACACCGTTGAGCTTAAAAGAATAGATTCATCAATTGAATTTTTTGGAGGTGTAAGTAATCTTTTTGATGAATATCAGGATGATTTTGACAGCGGTAAAAATCGTGATAGTGGCTATATTTACGGTCCGGCAAAACCGCGTTCAGTGTTTTTTGGCGTTAAACTTTTTAATTAAAAGGAACGCAGACGACATTGATTTCTATGATTTTCACCGATAAATAATCTGTGATATTCAGGCCAATCCGTGTTATCTGCGTTCTCATTTTAGCTTAATACAAATTCCCGATTTTTAATCCCAAATAAATGGTTCGCGGAGTAAGCGGCCCGTATACATAAGATGGGTCGCGATCAATTCCAAGGTCAAAATCACTCTGGTAACTGTTAAAAATATTTTTAACACCTCCACTTAGTTGAACTTTAACATCATCTGTTACTCTGAAATCGTAGCTTAATTTTACACCTGCATCAAAAAACGAATTACTTTCGCGTAATTCGCCTTCAACAGGATTTGTCAATTGCGGCCCAAAATAAGGCACCAGCATGCTTCCGGTATAAGTTCCGGTAAAGGCGATATTAAAAACAGGCACCGGATTAAAGTTCATACTCAGATAACCATAGTTATTTGGCGTGCGGAAAAATTTTGTTTCGCCAAACTCTTGTGCTTCCTCAAATTCGCTTTTTTGAAATGTAAACCCTGATTGCAACTGAAGTTTGTTAGAAGGAGACACATTAAGTTCTACATTAATTCCCTGCACCCTTGCGCCACTCTCAGCATTTACCCGCGTATAAATTACGGTTCCATTTTCATCAGGATCGCCATATATATTGGCAAACGGATCGATTAGCTGTGTGTAAAAACCTTCCACTAAAATTTGATACTGCCAGTTTCCATCGTGGTTTGAGTAATCGAGCGATGCAGTATAACTATTTGAAGACTCTTGTTTTAAATCGGGATCATTTTTATGAAGTACCTTCCGCGAACCCGAAGTTTCAATGTGTAAATCTTCGTCGAAAATTTGAGGCGCTCTAAAACCTCGTCCGTAGCTTCCCCGAAACTGTAAATCATGCGCCAAATTATACAACAAACTTACTCTCGGGCTTATAACATTTCCCGAAACATTGTCGTTTTTGTGCGACGCTTCTTCAATGTTGTAATGATCGAAACGTAATCCGGCACTAAATACAATCTTTTCTGTCTTCCACTCCGATTGTACAAATGCGCCATTTGTTGTTAAAGTTTGATCGGCAACCAAAGTATTTCCATAATGAATGTTATCAATCGGATCGTAATAACCCAGCTTTTTATCGTTTAACGAACTTCCATTCGACTCAAGACCTGAAGTAATTGTAGCCGGAGCAAACAACAATAAATCGACAGCACGAATGTACTGTGCACCAAAAGCATAGGTAAAGTCCCTGGTAGCACCGTAAGCCGACAAATCTTTATTGGCACCATAATACGAGCCTCTGTCAACACCCTGCATCGAAGCGTATAAGGAAAGCTTATCACTTTCGCGAAGCAACAAATCAAAATTAACTGCACCCGAATTTATTTGGTGTTCCACACTTTCGGTAATATCTGCCTCGTGCAACGGCAAATCAAATTTATTACCTCCACGACGGGCTTCGTTTATATTAAAATAATCGATGGTTAATTTTCCGCGGCTGGCAACACGTTGGTAAAAACGAGCACCAATGGTGGTATTATTTATTTTCGACAATTCAGAAAAACCATCACCGTTGGCATCAAATGCATCGCGTTTACGATGAAAACCAAACAGACTCATTCCCGTTTTGTAATTATCCGACACAAAAGAACCGTTCAAATTTACATTGTAATCGTTGGCCGCATCAAAGCCTTCTCCAACACCCACCAAACTATTTGAAACAGCTGCTTCAAAGTTATTCGAAATGGGATCTTTTGTAATCAGGTTTATGGTACCGGCAATGGCATTACTTCCATACATTGAAGAGCCACCTCCACGAATAACCTCAACCCGTTCAATCATATTGGCAGGAATTAATTCCAGTCCGTAAACACCTGCCAGTCCACTAAAAACAGGCCGCGAGTTAATTAGAATCTGCGAATACGGACCTTCCAAACCGTTCATCCGAACTTGCGAAAAACCACAATTCTGGCAATTATTTTCCATTCGCAATCCGGGCGAAAAGTTTAATCCTTCGCTTAAGGTAACACTCTGCACACGCTCGAACAGTTTTGGGCTAATGCTATTTACAACGGTTGGAGTTTCCTTGCGGCTTTTCGCATTTCTATCTGCCGAAACTACAACTTGTTCAAGTCCAATATTATCGGTTTTTAAATCAACAAAAATGGTAACACTCTTTTTCGCTACCAATTCTACTTCTTTCTCAGAGGACTGATATCCAATAGCCGAAATAATTACGGTTTGTTTTCCCACGGGCAAGTTGGTCATTTTAAAATGTCCGCTTACATCGGCAGCAGTTCCAATTGTTGTTCCCTTTATTGTAATGGTGGCAAAAGGAATATGATCCCCACCCGATTTTACATCACCAAAAAGCATAGCATCGGTTTCTGCTTTTTTCTTATTCTTATCATCATCGGCATTACAAACAGTAACACCTGTTAATAGTACAACAAGTACCAGTATCCACTTCATATTCTGCAATGAATTGATTAATAAATTATTGATAACAATTTGGGGGAAAGAATAAATTTGAAAATCTAGGCAGGCGGACCGCGCGGAATGGACTTTAAAAACGGAGAAAATAGTTCAGTCTGATCATTTGCAATAAAATAATTTTTATGCGTTTCGTTTAAATCTGCAATTAACCCGATAACAGCCGGAGTTTCGTATAAATCGAAATGCAAACTACTGTAAAGACAAATTTCTCTTTTTGAGTGTTTGTGATTGTGTAAGGGATCATAACTGTTCTTATCCATTGGATGCGAGTGAGTTATTACGATCCCATTGGCATAAACATGCGTGTGTTTATTTTGTATTGAATTCTGTACGATATAAAAATATACCGGCAGAATAAATACAAACAGAATATTGATATGTTTTCGAATGAATGCCACGTCCTTTTCTTCACCGGCAAATCTACTAATTTTTAATTATTCTAAATAAGATATTTGTTAATTTTGGGAATTAATTAATAATGGGAAAAAGACGACCAACATTTAAAATGTATAGTTACGGCGAGTATGAAAAATGGGATCGTAACAGCCGTGAGATTCCAAAAATACTGGAGTTTAAAACTGAAATTGATGCCAAAATCGGGACTGAATTTGGCTATGTTTTACACATAAAAAATGGGAAAGGCGAAACCATCGATTTTAAAATCGACCATCCTCCTTTTACCGATGACGATGGAAAAATTCGTCCGCCATTTATTGGAGAACAGTTTATTCGCACCAACGATTTTGAGTTTTACCTGGGTGATTGTATTTGGGAACCACTGGAAGATAAACTGGGAAAATGGGAGCTAACAACTTATTATCAAGGCGAAGTTGTAGCTCACAAAATTTTCAGATTAATATAAAAACGAAATCTATTTCGCTACTTTTTTAACCTCTGCCGAAAGTTTTTCTAACGAAGTATCCGCGGCAACCAACATATCCTGAATTAAAGCTTTGTAAAATTGTTTTACCAGTTTTGGGTTATCTTTTCCATCGGGATGTATGGCGCGCAAACGCAACTCGCGGTGTTTCTGAACAATTTCGCCGGCAATTTCATAAACTGCCTTTTCATCAATTTTTTCGTTGTATTCCAACACATAAAAACAATCGCTTAAAGCCAGCGACATAATTAAATCGATGTCCTTTTTCAGGTCTCTTTTACTTGCCATAATTTCTGTAACTAATGTTTTATTAAAGATAAACTAATTAATGGAATTGAATATATCAAGCATTTAGTACCTATTACTATTGCCTCCCGAGCTTGGATTACCGGGTTTAAACATACTACTGTTTTGCTCTTCCTTTTTTTCCTTTTCAGCTTTCTCTGCTGCTTCTTTTCTCTTCTTCTCTTCGAGTTCTTTATCAACAATATTCTTTGTGTAGGTTGTATCTGGGGTTAAATCCCAGTCGTGACTTTCGCTCCAGTTCGATCTCAGCTTTATCACCTCGGGAACATAGGCAACCTGCTCGGGTTGGAATTTATCCTGGTAGCTTCCTCCGTCCCATTTACCGTTCCCATTTTTATCGTAAATAACTTTTACCTTGTATTTTTCAGGTGCCAAATATTTAAATTCTACTGTACCATCTTCTTCAATACTCACTTGTCGTAATACTTCCTCATCGTCATTATTTTTGAGCATCTGTACCAACATAGGCATTTCAACGTGCGTAAAATTAAATGATATCGAACCATAATAATCTTCTTCCCGAGCCTTAAACGATTTTTTAAATGCCTTGCTTGTAACACCATAAATATTTGTACTCGCCGCCGAATCGATTGAAAAAGTGTACTGGGTTTCGGGTTCCCACTTGTAAGAAATTACATACGATCGATAACGTGATTGATCCTTTGCAAAAGTATAATCGAGTGGAGTTTTCAAGGTATCGTCCGATAAATACAAGGAAATTTTTGTGCTGTCGAAAGAAGCAAGTGGTTCCGGTGCTGTCAACCTAATATTTCCGTTTAGTTCCATTGTTGTTGACAGTTTATTCTCCCAGTTAAACTGTGGAATAGGTTCAGGAGTTTCTTCTTCCTGTTCGTCTTTCCGCTTTTTTTTCTTTTTTTCGTCAACTTTCGCATCCGTAAACTTCATCAACATAGTATCGGTTTGAACGTATTGTTCCTGAGCAGAATCAAGCAAAAAATAAGACAACTCCATAAACAGAGAGTCTTGTCTTGATACCAAAGTATCAGTAATCCACATTACAATGGAATCTGCCTTTTTATTGTATTCAAATAATTGCCAGTTATCCGATTCAGCATTTATAAGCCGAACGTTAAAAGTATCTGCAACCGATTCGTTAAACAAAAACAAACATTTATTCCGACTTTCCCGTTCTGCCGATTCCAGATACGGTTCGTAAATATCTTCCATAAAATACCGCAAATAAAAGGGATCGGGATGAAAATGTGAATGTCCCAAAATCAACAAGGAGTCAACTCCTTTCACAATAGTATCGAGCTCTTCATGAAACTCAACAGTAGGAACAACAATGCTGTCGACAAAAGCGATTTCTTCGGCACCTTCATTGTACAGCATGTCGCCATTCAAATCGTTCAAAGCAAAAATATTATAATTTCCAGGCGCAATATTGTCAATCATAAACAAGCCTTCTTCATCAGTTTTCGCAATATAATCAGGGCGAACACGGAAAACTGCGGAGTCGTGCAAATTCGATTGCAACAAAACCAGAATCTTTTCGATGGGTTCTAAATTAAACGAATTAATTACACGGCCCGCCACTCGCAACGAGTCGTAAACATCGCCTGTACTAAATGAAAAACGCAGATTTTCCAAAGGATTTTTTTCGTTGTTATCAACTATCGAATTTTTAAAATCGAGCGAATATGTAGTACTATCCTTGAGATCTTCATTAAACTGAATGATCAGTGTTTTCGACTTTGTTTTTATGATCGGTCGTTTTTCCAGTGGTGGCGAAATAACAAGTGTTTCCGAAATTTGATCGGTTTGAAGGTATTCGCTAAAAGTTAGCTGAACACTTTTCCCGTCAAAATTTAACGCTTTATATTCCGGATTAGTTCCAACCAAAACCGGAGGAATACTATCTTTTGGGCCACCGGTTGGCATACCAATATTGGCACACGACGATACTACAACAACCCAGGCCAAAGCAGCTACGATTAATAATGGTAATTTTCCCTTCAAACTCATTGTAAAAAATTGGTCTACAAACATACAAATTCCTGATAATACTGCATGTTATGAGTTGTTAAATTAATTTGATGGTTTTGATACAAAACTTAAAATGAACCAAACAAGCCCTTTTTTTTGAACAAATATTAGAAATTGATTTCCAACTATTATTCTAATTTTATTTTTTAGTACAATAAACTACTTTTACCTGCACAATTTAAAAAGGATGAAGAATAGCATTACTAATTTCATTTTTGTATGATTACGCATTTTAATTTTAAATATTAATAGCATCATTGGCATTGTTTGGATGCAACTATTACTACTTGTTTTCATATCTCTCATTTTGAATAAAAGGTAAAATGGAGCGCAGAAATAAAACATATAAATTAGAGGAACAAATAGTTAAAAACTTCACTGAAGGTAACATTAAGGCCTTTGACTATATCTACCTCATGTTTAGTTCTCGTATCTTCTATTTTGTAATTGGGTTAGTAAAAATTGAAGAAGTCGGTGAAGAAATAGTTCAAGATATATTTGTTAAAGTTTGGGAGGCACGAGAAAAGGTTCAGAAGTTTGGTTCTTTCGAGTCATTTCTTTTTACAATTTCACATAATACAACAATAAGTCATCTTCGAAAGAAAGCAACTTTTGAAAAATATGTAGAGTATATTAAGTCTATTCAAACAGAAGTTGAAGATCCTTTGCTAGAAGAAAAAATTGATTTTGAAAGATTTAAGCAGAATCTCGAACGAGTGATTGAATCAATGCCAAAAAAACAAAAAGAAGTATTCATGTTAAAATATTATGAAGATTATTCGTATAAACAAATTTCAGAGAAGCTAAATATTTCTATCAAAACCGTTGAAAATCATTTACTTAATTCACGTCGTTTTCTAAAAGAAAGATTAAGTGCCGGAGACATTCCAATACTGCTATTTATTTTCCTTTTCGTTTAACCCAGATTTTTAGGGGTTTTGTTGGGGCTTTACGTCTTACTTAAACAAGGCTCCAAAATTAATGCCTGTGTTAAACTACAATGAACTTAAACTTATTCCGAAAATACCTGGGCAATAATTGTTCTTCTGATGAAGTTAATCAATTTCTTAAATGGATCCAAAAAGAAATAAACTCAAGCGAATCAAAATTGATTCTTAAAAGTTATTGGGCTTCGATTAAAAATAATGATTCTAAGGAGGATGAATTATTAAAAGAACAACGTTTAAATGCCATTCATCACCAAATAAATTTGAATCGATTTAAGCAAAACTCAAGAAAGAAAAAATATCTAACTTTTATTTACAGGGCAGCTGTTATATTATTACTACCGGTAATTACCTTGTTGGTTTATACCAATTATATTGAGCAAGGAACAAATCCATTTGTTATGAATGAACCAATAATGAATGAGATTTACTCTCCGGTTGGATCTCGTATTTCATTGAGTCTATCAGATGGGACGAAAGTTTGGCTTAATCATGGAAGTAGTTTAATATACCCGCAGCAGTTTACAGGTAAAAATAGGACTGTAAAATTACAAGGTGAAGGTTATTTTGAGGTTGTTAAGAACGAGAAAAAACCATTTGTTGTGGAAACAAAAACAATGAATGTTATTGTTACCGGAACAGCCTTTAATGTTAAATCTTATGAAGCAGATAAGACGTTCGAGGCAACCTTGAAAAATGGAAGGATTCACCTTCAAAGCCTGAATCACAAGGATATTGAAATGCTTCCCGGACAACATTGTAACATCAATAAAATATCTAAAAAATATAGAATTCGAGAGGTAGATCCGGAAAAATACATTTCATGGAAAGATGGCAAACTTATTTTTGAAGACGATAGTTTTGTAAATATTGTGAATCGCATATCACGTTGGTACAATGTCGATATTGAAATCCTTGATCCGGCAATTAAAGAATTAACGTATAACGGTACTTTCATTGATGAACCACTTTACCAGATACTTGAAATGTTAGAGGTAGTATCTCCTGTGCAGTTTCAAATGAAGGAACGGATCAAACAAACGGATGGTTCCTACTCAAAAAGAAAAATAACCGTAAAACTTAAAAAATAATTTTGCATAACTAATCAATAATCGAACTTAAACTTAAATGCCTATGTGAAACTTCATGAAAAAGCAGGAAAATGCTGTAACATTTCCCTGCTTACATTTCATAAAAATCTCGTATTAAAAAGATTCTTAACTAAAAACTTTTCAAAATTATGAAAAAAATTATTGATCCCATTTTAATTATGGGAAATGCAGGCATGCTGCGTAAAATTTTATTAACTATGAAAGTAACCGTATTTTTACTTTTAGTCTTTTCGTTTCAGGTAATGGGGGTTCAAAGCTATTCTCAGGCTACCAGATTATCGTTAAGCATGGAAAATAAATCATTAAAAGAGGTACTGGGAACAATCGAAGACAATAGTGAATTCTATTTTCTTTACAGTGCCAAAGTGATTGATGTAGAACAGAAAGTAAATGTTAACGCAAAAAATGAAACCATCTTTAACGTTTTAGATGAAATTTTAGAAGGAAAAAACATTAAATATGACTTGAAGGATCGTCAGATAATGTTGGCTCCCGTTTTATCTGAAAGTGGATCGAATTCCGTTCAGCAAGAAAAAACAGTTTCAGGTACAGTAGCCGACAACGAAGGTCTGCCTCTTCCCGGGGTATCTGTAATTGTAAAAGGAACAACTCAAGGAACTGTAACCAATGTTGATGGGAATTATTCAATTGCAAATGTTGGAGTTGAAGCTACGCTTGTTTTCTCATTTGTTGGCATGCAATCTCAGGAAATTCTTGTAGGTAGTCAATCTACAATAAATATCACTATGATGGTTGATGCCATTGGTATTGAGGAGGTTGTTGCCATTGGTTATGGTACCGAGCGTAGGGTGAATGTTATTGGTTCAGTATCACAAATTACCAATGAGAAACTAGAGAACCGTCCTGTATCAAGCTTATCAAATGCCTTAACTGGACAAATGTCTGGTGTAACGGTTATTCAGAGATCGGGAAAACCGGGCTTTAACGATGGAACTGTTCGTATAAGAGGAGAAGGCTCTTTTGGTGCAACTCCTTCTGCTCTTGTTTTGGTAGATGGAATACCGGGATCGATGAATGAAATAAACCCAAACGATATCGAATCTATTTCAGTTCTAAAAGATGCATCTTCTGCAGCTATTTATGGTGCCCGTTCCGCAAATGGAGTAATACTTATTACAACTAAAAAAGGGAAAGAAGGTGAAATTAGTGTGGGGTACAATGGCTACTTTGGTTTGTCGGTTGCCACTGAATTTCCTGATTTGGCAACTTCCTGGGAATATGCTGAAATGTTTAATATTGCCAACGGAACAGAAAGTTTCAGTGCGGAAGATATAGCAAAATATAAATCTCAAAGCGATCCTGATAATTACCCTAATACAAATTTCCTGAAAGAAACCTTTTCAAGAAATGGTATTCAAACCGGACATGATATATCCATTACGGGCGGTCAAAAATCAAATCGTTATTTCTTATCAGTGGGTTATTTAAACGAACAGGGTTTAGTTGAAAACAACAATTATGATCGTTATAATTTTCGTTTAAACCTAGAAAGTGATTTGGCTAAAACATTAACACTTACAACACGCGTTGCCGGTTCGGTTGAGGAGGCAAATGAACCCACACCAACTGCCAACAGAACTCCGTCAGGTGTTGAAGGTATAATTATAGTAGCAGATCGTTATCCGGCTATCTATCTCGGACAAGCTTCGAACGGTGATTTTGGAGCGGGCCCTGAAAGTGCTGGCACCCCTGTTTCATGGTTAGCATCGAAAGGTTACTATACACGTCCAACTACAAAAGCAAGTGTAAATTCACGTCTCGATTGGAAACCTATTAAAGAACTTACTGTATCAGCAGTTGGTGGTTACAATTTTACCTTAGATGAAGGACGGCACTACAGGGCTTCACAAAAACTCAACGACAATATAAATTTACCGCTAGCCACGCTTGATCAATTTAAAAATAAGGTAATCTTTAAAACCATGCAGTTTTATGCTGAATACGAAAAAGAATTGAATGGGCATAATCTGAGAGCTTTGGTGGGATATTCATTTGAAAATGAAATTAATGAAGGTTTTAACGGAAGCAGAATTAATTTCCCCAGTAATGACTATACGGTTATGAGCATGGGTGGGGTAGACAACCAGGAAGTTTATGGAAACGATACCGAATGGGCAATTCAATCGCTGTTTACAAGGATTAAGTACCATTACAAACACAAATACCTTTTTGAAGGTACGGTTCGTCACGATGGTTCGTCACGTTTTCCTGAAGACCAAAAATATGGTACTTTTCCATCTCTAGCTGCAGGTTGGAGGGTATCTGAAGAAGAATTCTTTAAAGAGGCCGTTCCATGGATTTCTAATATGAAATTAAAAGCATCGTGGGGTGTATTGGGTAACCAAAATATCGGAAACTATCCGTACCAGACTACTTTGGCAACCGGCAGGAATTATCCGTTTGGAACCAGTATCGCCAACGGTGCAGCTTATCGTACCTACAAAGACCCAACCATTCATTGGGAATCAACCGAAACAAAAGATTTTGGTGTTGAAACAGCTTATTTCGATGGTAAATTAACTATTAATGCAACCTATTTCGATCGTTTTACTTATGATGTTCTTTACACACCGTCATCAAGTGTAAGTAGTGTACTTGGAGTTGGAATTAGCGAAACCAATACAGGAGAAGTGAAGAACACGGGTTGGGAATTTGAATTGGGACACCAAAATGCATTTGGCGATTTCAATTATCAAATTCAGGCTAATTATTCAATCATAAATAATGAGGTGGTAACTTTAGGTTTAGGTAATGTGGAACAACCCAATGGTTTGGTTGGAAACGGTAGTGATTTGTTTATTGGGTACCCGATGCAAATGTATTACGGGTACCAATCAGACGGTGTATTTATTTCGGAAGAAGATATTACTAATTGGCATGACCAGTCTAAAGTTACACCAAATCCACAGCCAGGAGACATTCGCTATAAAGATATAAATGGCCCCGAAGGTGTTCCTGATGGTAAAGTAGATGCTACCTACGACCGCACTTACATTGGTTCACGTATCCCAAAACATACCTTCTCTTTTAACCTATCGGCAAATTACAAAGATTTCGATTTTAGTGCCTTGTTACAAGGTGCGGCCGGTGTAAAAGGACGATTGGAAGCTTATGTCGGATATGCATTTAATAACCTGGGAACCATTCAGCAATGGCAAATCGATGAACGTTTTGATCCCGAAAATCCAGTTCAGTATCCGGGATATCCCCGTTTGGAAATTGTTACTAACAGTGGAACACCCAATACCGTTCTTTCCGATTTCTGGACGATAAATGCAGCTTACCTGAGGATTAAAAACCTCCAGTTTGGTTACACATTGCCCAAATCTCTTTTGAATAAAGTAAAGATTAACAGTCTTCGTGTTTACCTAAGTGCTGAGAATCTGTATTCTTTTAATAATTATCGTAAAGGATGGGATCCTGAAATTAACACCAATGGAAGTTACTACCCAATTCTGGCAACTTTTTCATTAGGAGTAAATGTCAAATTTTAATTTTATTCATAAATTTAAAAACAGGTAAAAATGAAAACATATATGAAATTTAAAAATATACTGGCAGGCTTTCTCCTAAGTATTTTACTTTTTGGAGTGAGTTCTTGTGGCGATGAACTTGAACAATATCCGAAAGACCAGTTTGATAAAGCAAATTTTTGGACAAATGAATCCAATGCAATGATTGGTCTCGCAGGTGTTTACCGTGGAAATATTAATTATGGAACACAAGTTAATCCTTCTGATTGGTGGACCTATTGCGGACTAGTATTTTTTGAACATTGTACCGACAATGCTTTCGATCGTCGCGGTAAAAATGCCAACCAAAATAAAATGACAAATGGAAACCTGCTGGCAAATAATGCTGTATTAAATACTTTGTGGCGGGGTTCATTTATTCGGATTGCCATTAGTAACGACTTTATAGAAAATATTGACAGAGTTGAAATGGATGAGGCGAAAAAGGATAGAATGAAAGCAGAAGCCCGTTTTATTCGCGCTACTCAATATTTTTACATGTCGCAGTTCTGGGGTGCAGTTCCGCTGGTAACAAATACATTAACTCCCGAAGAAGCCAATGTGGTTACAAAAACTGCCAAATCGGAAGTTGTGAAATTTGTTATTGATGAGTTTAGTGCAATAGCTAACGATTTACCACGATATAAAGATATGGGAGGCGACGAATTTGGTAGAGCTTCAAAACAGGCTGCTCTTGCCTTTTTGGGCAGAATATTGATGGCTGAAAAAAGATGGTCAGAAGCTGCTGCTGCTTATAAGCAAATTATCGAGTTTGGCGATAATATTATCGATCCCGATTATGCCAGTATTTTTATCCCTGCAAATGAAATGAGTGCTGAGAATATTTTTAGCGTTCAATATTACGAGGGCTTAGCAGGTAATGCACTTCCACAACATGCTCTTCCGGCAAACAAAGGTGGATGGCACATTGTAAATCCACTGGAAAGTTTGGCAAGTCAATATGATTTTATCGATGGAACACCATTTTCTTATGACGATCCACGTTTTGATTCGGGAAATATGGCAGCTAACCGCGATCCCCGTTTTGCGGCTACATTCTTATACGATGGTTGCGAATTTGGTGGAAACATCTACGATTGTCATCCCGATCATTCCACTTCAGTAGATCAATTAACCTACTCGAAACAAGCCACACGAACAGGATATGGGTTACGCAAGTTTTTCGATCCGGGTTACACAGGCGATTTAAGAAGCGGCTACGGAGGTAATATTCCAATCATTCGTTATGCCGAAGTTTTATTGAGTTATCTTGAATCAGAATTAGAGGCAGGTACTCCAATTACTCAGGCTATGCTTGATATGACCATTAATAAAACCCGGGGAAGGACATCGGTTGGAATGCCTCCAATTACAGAAACAGATGCTACCGCTTTGCGCCCATTACTTCGTAAAGAAAGAAGAATTGAACTGGCATTGGAAGGAATCCGGTATTGGGATTTATTACGTTGGGATATTCTTGGTGATGTAATGCAAGGCGATTTCTGGGGTGCCTCATTCCCCGACGCTACCAATAAAGGGAAAAAAACGGATCCATTAGGCTATAGCCGATGGTACGTTGATACAAAAGCATTCAATAAAGGTGTAGACGAAGTTTGGCCTATTCCTGAAGCTGAAACAAATATTAATCCTGGATTATTGGACTAATCCTTCCACCCATATAAATAACTTGGAAGGTAAATAAAAGGCTCCATTGGTATTGTATACGAGTTTTTATTTCACTTCCGAGTTATTTATGTTCAAATTCATAAATATTTATGATGAATAATATATTGAAAACTTAAAAATTAAATTCACATTCCAAATAACAATTGGGTAATTCGAATACCCATTGTTTTAAAAAACTCGTTTCAACATTTATTCTAATTTTGTCTATCAATAAAACTTAAATAAAAAAACCTGAAATGGATACCAAAAAACTTACAATTGCACTTTTTGCACTTTTTTATGCTTTAATAGCTTTTTCTCAACATGGAGAGCCTCCTGTTAAAGCTCCTTTCGAAAAACTCGATCTTTATTGTGTAAACGACTGGTGGGTTAATGCAGAACAAATGAAAAACAATCCCAAACGTATTATTGATGTGGATGTGCCACGTGATGAAGTAATATGTTTTGGTATGTATACCGTTCAGAATGGAATAATGAAAATGACTGCACAACTTTTTCCACTCTACCCCAAAGAAAGCCGCGAAGTTAGCCTGGAGTTGAAACAAAACGACAAATGGAAAAAAGTAGCTACTGAACAAGTAAACGACATTGGCTGGTCAACATTGTTTCGTATTGAAAACTGGGACGATAGCAAAGATGTGGAATACCGTTTACGACACGGAAAGAACGCAAGTTTTGAAGGATTAATCCGTAAAAATCCAAAAGATAAAAACGAGATTGTGGTTGGATCGTTAAACTGTAACTCGAACCATACGCGAGGACTGCGTGAAGAATACATTCGTAATTTAAAATATCTGAATCCCGACCTGTTGTTTTTTGCAGGCGATCAGAGTTACGATCATAAAGAGCACACGGCTGCCTGGTTGCTTTTCGGAATTCAGTTCCGTGATATTTTCCGTGATCGGCCCTGTATTACTATTCCCGATGACCATGACATTGGGCAGGGAAATCTTTGGGGGCAAAATGGAAAAAAATCCTTGACATCAGCAGGAAACGACGGTGGTTATTTTTATCATCCTGAATACATAAAAATGGTAGAACGTTGCCAAACTTCGCATTTACCCGATCCTTATGATCCAACTCCAATTGAACAGGGGATTGGCGTATATTATACACGTTTAACCATTGGAGGAGTTGATTTTGCCATTGTTGAAGACCGCAAATTTAAAACCGGCCCGGCAGGAACGATCCCGCAAATGGGCCCTCGCCCCGACCATATTCGCGATCCAAATTACGATCCAAAAACAATTGATGTTCCGGGCTTAAAACTTTTAGGCGATCGCCAGCTAACATTCCTCGACGATTGGGGACAACAGTGGGACGGAGTATCGTTGAAAGCAGTGCTTTCGCAAACCGGTTTTTGTGGTGGTGCACACCGCCATGGTAATTTTAACAACATCCTTCATGCCGACCTCGACAGTAACGGATGGCCGCAAACCGGACGCAACAAAGCGTTAAAGGCCATTCGTGCCGCGGGAGCTGTTCATCTGGCCGGCGACCAACATTTGCCTACGATTGTACAACACGGAATTGATGAATTTGGCGACGGGCCATTTGCTTTTGTTGCCCCTGCCATTGTAAATAATTATTACAGCCGATGGTGGCATCCTGAAAATGAAAAAGCAGGTGAAAATCCCGAACCGGGAAATCCACTTCCTTTTAATGGCAACTACCTCGACGGAATGGGGAATAAAATAAGAATGGTTGCTTATGCCAATCCCGATGATAATTTCACGCGGGGTGGTTTTGGGTTGGTCCGCTTTAATAAAAATGAGAAAAGTGTAACGTTCGAAAGCTGGGATCGTTTTACAGACGTAACTAAACCCGGGGCAAAACAAATGCCGGGTTGGCCAAGAACCATCCATCAAAACGGAACAAAAGATGGATACCCTGTTTGGAAACTGGATCCGTTGAATTAATCAACAGATAGAGTAAACATTCCCATTGACGAGACAAAAGTGCAGCATCCATTTTAAAAAGTGTAGAGAAGAGTAGATGAAAAAATGGGGAATTACCATATTAATTGTGGCCCTGCTTGCAGGACTGTATTTTATTGAATTCAGTAAAATTGAACCTGGTACTATTCGTTCCCAAACAATGCCAACACTCGATGATCTTAAATACGAAGAGGCAGCCAGTAATTGGGAAGACTTTTACAAAGTTCGCGCTACAATAATTGATGGACAAAGAGCAGAATTCGATATTCCTCAAAAGTTAAAAGCAAAGGTCGGAACTGAAATGAAACTAAGCGGTGCAGCTGTCTTTTTTAGCCCCGGTTGTAAGTTTATTGGCGACAAAATTGCCGTTCATTCTTTATTTCTGTACCCGACATTGGGATTGGCAAATGCCTGTATTCATCTTCCCGAAGTTGCCATGCGCTGGACCATTCGAATTAATCTTGCCGATGATTGGGTAATTTCGCAAACCGATATGATAGACGCAATGGTCAATGTCACCGGAACTTTCCGAATTGACACCAACCAACCTTATGACGCGGCTTTTTTTTTAGACAATGCAAAAATTGAATTTACACAAAAAAAGGAGGTACAGTTTTGATCACCATTCTTTTTAATACACTAATGGAATCGGCACCCTATATTGTGCTGGGGTTTATTATTGCCGGAATAATGCGCTATTATGTACCGCCGGGAATACTTCAGCAGCACCTTGGAAGCGGTTCCACTTCATCTTTGTTTAAATCGGTTGGAGTGGGCTGCGTTTTGCCACTTTGCTCGTGTGGAACCATTCCTCTCGGAATCGGTCTCTTTCGCAGTGGTGCAAGCATCGGAAACATGCTGGCATTTATGACTTCTACTCCCATCCTTTCTCCGGTTCTGGTTACCATGTCATTTAA
The DNA here is from genome assembly GCA_041554075.1 of Draconibacterium sp. Classification (GTDB taxonomy): domain Bacteria; phylum Bacteroidota; class Bacteroidia; order Bacteroidales; family Prolixibacteraceae; genus Draconibacterium. The sequence continues at coordinate 29,749 of JBFFMM010000006.1, forward strand.
ACTATTGGGTTGGAAATTAACAGTTGCATTGGTTTTTGCGGCGATTATTGGTTCTTTCATTATGGGATTTATTGGAAATAGAATATTCAATAATCCACAAAAAGAAAAAACACATGTAAAAAAAGGGGATAAATTTGATCGGGTAACAGAAGAAAAAGAACCCAAAGCAAAAATTGCCAAAACACTAAAATGGTCGTTTTTTAACCTTGGAGCCGATGTAAGTGTCGATATTTTAATTGGACTGGGAATCGCTTCCATTCTTCTTGCCTTTTTACCCCTCGAATGGATTTCAACCTGGTTGGGTCAACAAGATTTAACCACATTGTTGTATGTAATATTACTCGGAATTCCGGTTTATGCCTGCAGTATTCCATCGTTGGTAGTAGTGCAAGGCCTGCTATTACTTGGAGCCACTCCGGGTGCAGCCATCGCCTATATGATTGCCGGACCTGCAACCAACCTCGGCGAATTAAACGCCATCCGTCATTCAATGGGAACCAAACCTGCACTTTTTTATGCATTATCCCTAATCGTAATTGCTTTAATTGCCGGTTTAATAACCGACCAGTTTGTTTTCCCCGATTATCAATACCATGCTTACCGTGTTCAGGGAGAATTAGTGGTTCAGCAATGTTGTGTCCCGCTCATTTTTGGCGACAGCGTTGGAGGCCCCACCACTTATGCTATTCCATTCTGGCACTGGCCTTTTGGGGCAATTCTTGCAACTGTTATTGCCTATGGAACGATTAAAAAAATACGTTTCTTTTTTATCAATCCCTGCAGTGGCTGTAACTGGAAAAATTATGGAAAAAACGGAACATGTGGCTCTAAATGCCATGTTCGCCGCAAATACGAATTCGTAAGAAAACCATTCAAACCATAATTTTTCACAACTTAATTCATTATTATAAAAAGTTATTTCAGAATTGTTATAACTTGTTTTTGATTTATACATTTATACAATGGCAAAAAATAAAAAAAACAAATTTCGGAAGAAGAAACAATCCGGAACATACAACAAGAAAAAACTCAAAAGTGCAATTCTTTCAATTCTTTACGAAACTCCCGGAAAGACAGTAAACTACCGTCAATTATCTGGAATGCTCGGAATTAAAGATCCCGAGACACGAAAACTGATAAACGTTGTTTTACAAGAATTGGCAGACGATGGAGCACTGGATAAAATTTCGCGAGGAAAATTCAAATTAAAAGCAAAAACCGGAACCGCTACCGGAATTGTTGAAATGCAGCCCAAAGGCTTTGCCTACGTAAATAGTGAGGAGCTGGAGCAACCGGTTCTTATCTCTTCCAGCAATTTAAAACATGCCATGTCGGGCGATAAAGTCCGCATTCATGTATATGCACGTCGTAAAAAACACGACTTGGAAGGAGAAGTAACTGAAATTCTTGAACGAGCCAAAACAGTTTTTGTAGGCACTGTTCAGGTATCGCGCAACTTTGCATTTTTAATTCCAACCGGAAAAGTAGGATTCGATATTTTTATTCCGAAAGACAAGCTGAATGATGCAAAAGACGGGCAAAAAGCTATTGCCGAAATAAACGACTGGCCGGCAAAAGCGCGCAGTCCGTTTGGTGAGATTTTGGAAGTGCTGGGCGACACCGGAGACAATGATGCAGAAATGCACGCCATTCTTGCCGAATTTGAATTACCACATATTTTCCCGGCAAATGTGGATAAAGCAGCAGAAAAAATACCGCTTGAAATTTCGGAAGAGGAGATTAAAAATCGCAGGGATATGCGTAAAACAACCACCTTTACCATCGATCCATTGGATGCCAAAGATTTCGACGATGCACTTTCGCTAAAAAAACTGAGTAACGGAAACTGGGAAGTTGGCGTTCATATTGCCGATGTAACCCATTATGTGCGGCCCAATACTATCATTGAAACAGAAGCTCAGAATCGTGCCACATCAGTGTATTTGGTCGACCGCGTTGTTCCCATGCTTCCCGAACGGCTTTCGAATGGAGTTTGCTCGCTTCGGCCCAATGAAGACAAACTTTGTTTTTCGGCAGTATTTGAAATGACAGAAAACGCCACGCTTAAAAAACAATGGTTTGGGAAAACGGTTATTCACTCCGATCGCCGTTTTACCTACGAAGAGGCACAGGAAGTAATTGAAACCGGCGAAGGTGATTTTTCAATGGAAATACTCACTTTAAACGACCTTGCAAAAAAATTGCGAGATGAGCGCTTTGGAACGGGTTCGATAGCTTTCGATCGAGTGGAGATAAAATTTGATATTGATGAAAATGGCAAACCACTCTCGGTATATTTTAAAGAAGCAAAAGATTCAAACAAGTTGATTGAGGAATTTATGCTTTTGGCCAATAAAAAAGTGGCTGAGTTTGTAGGTAAAGTTCCTGAAAAGAAAACGCCAAAAACTTTTGTTTATCGTATTCACGACAAACCCGATCCGGACAAACTGGTTTCGTTTAACACCTTTATTAAACGGTTTGGACATGGAATTCAATTGAGCACCCCACGTGCTATTTCCACATCGCTGAACAAACTTTTAAGTGATGTAAAAGGGAAAAGCGAACAAAATGTGGTTGAAACACTCGCCATTCGAACAATGGCAAAAGCAGCTTATTCCACCCGTAACATTGGGCATTATGGATTGTCGTTCGATTATTACTCACACTTTACATCTCCCATTCGTCGTTACCCCGATATGATGGTACATCGTTTACTCGAAAAATACCTTGACGGCGGACGATCGGCAAACGAACAGAAATACGAGGATCTGTGCAAACATTCTTCCGACATGGAAGCCAAAGCAGCAAATGCTGAACGAGCTTCGATAAAATACAAACAGGTGGAATTTATGCAGGATCATATTGGCAAAATTTATCCGGGAACCATTTCGGGAGTTACCGATTGGGGAATATATGTTGAGCTGGAAAACAAAATTGAAGGCATGATTCCGATCGCAGAGTTGGACGATGACTTTTATATTTTTGATGAGAAAAATTATGCTCTGGTAGGCAGGCACTCACATAAAACCTACCAACTTGGCGAAAAGATACACGTAAAAGTATGGCGTACAAATTTGGAAAGAAAACAACTTGACTTTCGACTTGCCAAAGAGTCAGAAAAAGAGGATTTCGAATATTAAGTACAATAAAATCAATTAAATACAGGCGCTTTACCAATACCAAACCATTATCGTCTGTAAAAGTAAAATATTCAAAAAAAGGTTTTGAGAAAAATAATTGGTTATATTTGTTTTCAGTTTTAACAAAGGAAACGTTTCTGCACATGCAAACATCAAGCGATAACGCTAATAAAAAAGACCTCAACAGAGAGAATATTTTAAAAATAGCCCGCGAGATTTTCAGTAAATACGGCTTTAAAAAAACAACACTCGACGACATTGCAAATGCTGTCCGAAAAGGAAAAAGTTCGCTTTACTACTATTTCAAAAGTAAAGAGGATTTGTTTCAGGCAGTAATCATGAAAGAGGTTGAGATTTTAGGACACGAGCTGGAAATTGTTATCAATAGAAATACCGACCCGGTAGACAAGTTACGCGACTATATTTTAACAAAATTGGCCACTTTTCGAAATCTGGCAAATTTTTACCACGCCATTGAAAACGATGTTACAGCTGTGGGTTTTATCGAAGAGGTAAAAATTAAGTACGAACAAGATGAAATTCGAATGATTAAACGAATTTTGATTGAAGGAGTTCGTAAAAATGAATTCGAAATTTATGATTTTAACCTTGCGGCCATTGGAATTACCACAGCAATTAAAGGACTTGAAATGCCATTAACTGCCGGAAATTATGGCGATGTAAACCTGGAGCGTAGTGTTGACATTATTTTGAAAATTATGTGCTACGGTATAATGAAACGATAAATAAAAGTAAGAAACAAGAATATTTAAGGCTGTTGGATTTATCCGATAGCCTTTTTGTTTTTATATGTTTCACCGAGTAGAATCACCCATTCAACGAAATAATTTTCAATACTCCCATTGTTTCCGATATTTTGTACCTGCAATTTAAGCCAAACAAAAACATGCATTTAAAATACATAGGTTTTAAAAATTCGAATAAAATTGCAGAGCCTGCCCCGGACATAATTCGGGGGTATTAACCATTAACTAGAAAATAAATACCATGAAACTGAAAATTTTAGTCTTATCTGCCATTCTGATTTCTCTGATAGCTACTTCTTGTGTTTTTTCTCCCTCCATAAAAGGAAATGGCAATGTGCAGGAACAAACCAGAAATGTAGGCGCTTTTGATGAAATTGAAGTTAGCCGCGGTATGAACGTTTATATTTCTCAAGGCGATGAAACAAAAGTTGTGGTTGAAGCCGATGAAAACCTTCTGGAAATTATAAAAACGGAGAACGATGGTGGTGTTTTGGAAATTTCGGCCAAAAGCAACATTCGAAGGGCTAAAGTAAAAAAGGTTTATGTAACTACTCCAAATCTGTCTGCTTTAAAAGCATTTGCCGGAAGTAATATCTATTCTGAAAACACCATTAATTCTGATGATCTGGAGATTTCTGCTTCGGCGGGCAGCAACATTAAATTTGAAATAGAGACACACAAAACAAAGGTAAGTGCCAGTGCCGGTTCAAATGTAACCTTAAAAGGTGTTACAAAAAGTTTTGAAGGCAAAGCAAGTTCCGGATCGAATATAAAAGCCAAAGATTTGAGGGCTCAAAGCTGCGAAGCAAAAACAAGTAGCGGAGCAAACATTTGGATTACAACCGAAAAAAGCCTGAAAGGAAACGCTAGCAGTGGTGGAAATATTTTTTATTACGGCGATCCGGACACCAAAGACATCGAGCGCTCATCGGGAGGAAATGTTATTGAAAAAGAAAACTAAACCACTATGCAGCAGAAATACACACAAAATGCTTTTTGGTTTGAAGTCGGAAGTGAGAAGAACGAAGTAAATACAAAACTGCTGACTTCGGGCTCCCGTCTTCGAGCTTTATGATTAGACATTTGTAGAAACCAAAGTTGCTGCAATTAATTGCAAAGCCTGCCCCGGACATATGCCGGGGGTTTTAACCATTAACTAGAAAATAAATCTTTTGGTTCTGAAAATTAATTGCACCAAAATGTAACTTCTCTTTTTTGAATGCGTCATTACTAAGAGTCAAAAAATTGACAGCCAAAGTTATATCAAGAAAAGAATGATTCTGTAACA
>JBFFMM010000007.1:0-33909 GCA_041554075.1 Draconibacterium sp.
ACATTGGCTATTTCCTGGTTTATTTTTTCATATACCGGGCGAATTAGCTCCCTATTTCGTTGTTGAAGTTGTTGTTGTGCATTTTGGCTGTAGGTTTGTATTTTTTGTGCCAGTTCCATCAACTCTTTTTCTTTGTTTGTTTTCATAAAATCGGAATAGCCGGCACTCTCTTTTTGAAAAGCTTTTAATTTTGCTTCATGCTCGGCGATCATTTCGCCATAAATTTCCTCCATATCTTTTGTCTCCTGTTCAACAATAGCACGAATACTATCCATGTCAGGATGTTTTTGCGCCAGTTCCTGCACGTTTACATGTCCTATTTTTAATACATTTTGAGCTTGTAGAGAAATAAATGATGTAAATACAATGGCGATAATAAGTAGAATTTTAAATTTCATATTGTGTGACTTTTGATTTACCCAAATTTCAATCAAATTACATCACAATTATCCCAACAGATGTTAAAACTCTATCAAACAAGGGTTAACAAAACAAAATAATTTATTACTATTCCTAATTTGTGTTTCATTTCTTAAAAATTGTCCACAAAAAAAGGGCAGAAACCCGCCCTTTGAATTGTATTTTTTGTGATCACTAATTTGCCGGTCGGGCAAAAATTGAATCATCCAATTTTTCATCCAATTTTATTTCATCCATCGTAATCGACTGAGTACCCATTGGAGTTTCAACTTCTATTTTTTTAGCCATTTGAATTCCGTTTATTTTTTGGTATTCCACCATTTTGGTTTCAATATCCATACTTTGCCCCATGGTTTCAACAGTTGCTGTAACTTTTGAAATCAGGTAAGTATTTGCATCAACAAAGTAGTTCTTCACTGACCCGTCTTTATTGGTAAGTTTAATTTCGTAGGCCTCTTTCCCATCGCCATTCACTTTTCCAAGCAATTCTGCCGAATGTCCTTTTTTCGCATAATTGTATAACTCGCCTTCCATATCGGTTTGCGACATCGCCTGTTTCAATTCTGCACCGCCCAAATCTTTAACTCCGGCACCCATCATCGGATTAATTGCCCATCCTTTTGTGCCATCGAAAGCACTAACGGTTTTTTGTCCCATCACTTCCATATCTAATCGGAATTTATTCGGATTTTTAATCTTAATGGTCATGGGCATTTCCATTCCCATCATACTAATATTGGCTTTTATACTGTAGGTTTTAACAGCGGCCATTTTCTCGTGTCCGGTGGCTGCATAATATTTCTCAAGTACTTTCTCGAGTGATTGTGCTTGTACTCCAACAAATGCAAAAAGCATTAGGGCGGCTAAAAATAAGATACGTTTCATTGTAAAGATTTTTTGTTTTTAAGGTAAGTGTTGTATTTCACTACTAATTTATATTGAATTAGTAGAAGCAATTTACAAATATTACAAGGTAAACTACAATTAATCGTTTAAAAATATATTTCAGCGAGAATATTTTCAAACGGCACTCCTTTTTCAATAAGCAGATCGCGCACTTCAACCACCATTAATGGTTTGCCGCAGAGATAAAACTTCACATCCGGAAGTTGGTCAAGTTCAGCAATATATTTAGTTACACGACCGGGAACCACGTCACACGATGACTCACGCGAGCAACAACGTACGTAATTTTCGCCCAGTGCCCATTCCAGTTCATCTTCGAAATAAAACTGATTTAAAGTAGCCACTCCATGAACCAGTTTTTTGTCGACTTCCATTCCCGAGCGGAACATGCTGTAAAAAGGAGCAATGCCCGTTCCGGTTGCTATCCACCAGGCCGCATCATTCGTTCCTAAAAAACTTCCATAAGGTTTCGAAACCATGAGTGCATCTCCCGGAATCATAGCTCCCATTTTTGGTGTTAAAAAGCCATCTTCCTTAATATTAAAAAGAATACGCACTTCATCTTCATGATTACCGCTGCAAATGCTGTAAATGCGCGGAGGATGTTCGGCATCAATACCAATTTTAACAACCTGCCCGGGTAAAAATTCAAAATTGCGGTGAAACGAAATCACATGTATTCCGGGCGAAATTTCTTCGTTATTTGTAATGATTTGTTCAAAAAGAGGTGGCTCCTTTTTCCTTGATTTTGACATCTACAACTTAATTATTTTTGAAGGTAAACGTCACAACAAGGTTTTCGTTCACAGCCGTAAACATATTATTTACGCGGTAATATACATCAACTTTTGAAACGTTACCCACTTCATCTGAGTTTCCACTTAGTATTAAAGGAGTAACATGATGTGCTTTTAATAGTACTGTTTCGGGGGCATCAAATCCTACTCCCGGTTGAACCAGCTCCAATTCGTAATCCACATCCGAATTATTTTTTATGCTTACTATTCCATTGGTTCCGTTTTTCAACTTTATCGGGTCTTTTTGTATTTTCAGTGAAGCAAAAAATAAAGGTTCCAGCAAAGCAGAATGGCCAACAATATTATTATCGTAATAAACGGCTGTGCGTTGGCTAAACATAGCTTCCCTTAATCCACCCTCTGTGCGACTTTTTGCAAAAACCAAAGTCATAGGCCGGTGCCCTTCGTTTACGTCCAATGGATCGTGAGCATCGGTGCTACCAATAATTGTCAGGTTTTTATCGTTCGCCCAGGTAAGTGCCTCCGGACAAAGTCCCCAATTATAAACTTCAATTCCGTGCAACAAATCATTTTCAAAAAGGTACGAATGTTCGTCCCACCATCGGGTTGTGTCAGGCTGCTGAACTTTCCAACACGGATGATTCCACGTTATAAACGCGCCCTGATCGCGTGCTTCTTTAATGGCATCATTTACATCTTCACGCTCCAATAAGTTTGTATTGTTAATAAACAAAGCATTTAAATGACCGGGAGGCATACTACGAGTAATTTCTGTTCCATGCACCAAAATTATTCCCAATTGTTTCGACAGCGGCTCGGCTATTTCGTAGGCTCTGTTATGATCGGCATCAATATCAATTGAATGTGGCCGGTATTCAATATGATCGGTAATCGCAATTGCGTCAAGTCCTTCTTTCCATGCCTCTTCAACTCGCACTGTTGGCCAAACCATTCCATCAGAAAAAACAGTGTGCATATGAAAATCGCACTTTAATGTAGTATAACCTTCAATATCGGGAATATTTATTACCCGGCGCGATTGCGCATTGCCAGTTTGAAAAAGGAAAACAACAAACAGAATAAAAACCAACTTCTTAAGAATCATAGGACTATATTTATATTTTTTTACCCGACTATAAATATCTTTCAAAAATCCCAACAATTAAAGATTTATGCATTAATTTTTTATGAATTGTAAATGAATCATTAATTTTAGGTGAATTAAGTGTCTCTTTTTAATATTTTTAAAAAGGCGCTTGTTTGATGTATAAATTATTCTGATCTTTACAAACGACATTTATGGAAAAATTATTTAAAAACACAGGAAATCAAAGCCAGGCAGTTGAACTCAAAAAAACTGCGCACAAGAAACATATTTTACGGGCTATCTATTTCAATGGCGCGCTATCTAATTCAGAATTAGCCAAATCTATAAAACTAAGTACTCCAAAAATTAACAGCCTTTTGGTGGAACTTATCGACGATGGTTTGGTGGAAGAATTGGGACGTGGTGATTCGAGTGGAGGTAGAAGACCAAATATTTATGGTTTGGTGGAAGATGGTTTTTATGTGGTTGGAATAACCATAAACGTTACACGTACCATAATTTCAATTTTTAACAGTTGTAATAAAGAAGTTAGCGGCCCACATTACTTCCCCATTAAAATGCAATCGAATATTAAAATTTTTGAGGAGGTAAACCAAAAACTGGAAGAAGTAGTTCGGGCAAGTAACATCGCTCCTGAAAAAATTTTAGTTGCAGGAATTGAACTTCCCGGTTTAATTGATCAGAAAAAAGGAATTAATAAAACCTATTTCCCCAATGTTGAAAATCTTTTCGACGAACTAAAAAAGATCTTTGGTATCCCAGTATTTTTTAACCACGATTCAAAAGTACGCACTTTCGCCGAAATGCATTTTGGCCTGGCCAAAGGCAAAAAAAATGTGTTAATGCTGCAAGCCGACTGGGGTTTGGGTTTAGGTATAATTGTAAACGGAAGACTGTATGCTGGTAAATCGGGTTTCTCAGGCGAGTTTGGGCATCTTCCACTAGCCGACAACGGCGTGCTTTGTGTATGTGGCAAACAAGGATGTCTTGAAACCATAGTTTCGGCCAACGCCATAGCGCGTCAGGCGCGCGAAGGAATTGAAAACGGGAACTCTTCGCTGATAAAAGAATTGGTAAACAACGATTTAAGCAAAATCGAAATTTCCACTGTAATACAAGCAGCCAATTCGGGCGACCAGTTTGCCATTTCACTTTTCTCGAAAGTTGGAGAATGGTTAGGTAGAGGAATGGCCTATCTCATCCAAATTTTTAATCCTGAGCTTATTATTATTGGAGGACAGGTTGCAGTTGCCAACCAGTTTATTTTAGCTCCAATTCAACAAGCCATTCATACTTTTAGCAACCGCGACATTAGTAACGAGACAGAAATCAAGTTTTCAGAACTTGGATCAAAAGCCGGAACAATGGGTGCAGCTGCTTATGCATTAGAGAGAATTTCAAAATAAAAATAAATGGAAGTCAATTTTACAAGGGTTGAGAAAGCATTTTTTGAGGAAAGCGAAGCGAAGAAGATTTCAACCCGCATACCCTACATAACCACAGAAAGTTTTCCAAAGCTAGGATTATTATCGGCATTAAGTTTTTTAGAGTGGGTAAGCAATAATCCCTCTGGTGTTGTTAGTCTCCCAACAGGTAAAACAGCCCAGTATTTTCTTGATTTTACTCATTTGCTACTCGAAAACTGGCACAATAAAAAAGGGAAAGAACTGCTTAGCAAATATGGCTTGGAAGAAGTAAAAAAACCAGATTTAAGCAATCTTACTTTTGTGCAAATGGGTGAATTTTTCCCAATCGACCCAACACAACACAACAGTCTCTATCACAAAACTATGCAGCAGTATATCGATGCTTTTGGGTTGGATAAAGAAAAAGCGCTACTTATCAATTCTGAAGAAATTGAATTGGCAGAAGGAAAACATTTTTCGGAAATATTTCCTGATTTTACCATCGACTTGTCGTTACGCTACCGCGAGGCAAAATCGAATTTAGAAAAGCTACAGCAAGAATCCATTTTTAAAATCGACAATTGGTGTACCGATTATGAAAACAAAATCAGAGAAAAAGGAGGAATCGGATTTTTCCTAAGCGGAATTGGCCCCGACGGACACATTGCCTTTAACACCCGTGGATCGGATCATTTTTCATCAACACGTTTAACACAAACCAATTTTGAAACACAGGCAATAACTGCCGCCGATCTGGGTGGGATAGAAGTTTCGCGTAACCGTTTGGTAATAACAATAGGCCTTGGGACTTTAGGATTTAATCCTGACAATAAAGCCATTATCTATGCAGCTGGTGAAGCAATTGCTGACACGATTAAAGAATCGTTGGAGTTTGAACCAACTGTTTCATATCCGGCTACTGCGCTGCAAAAGCTTACAAATGCCCGTTTCTATTTAACTGAAGGCGCTGCTGTAAAATTAGAAGACAGTATTGATTGCTACTACGAATGCGGGGCATGGACACATCAAAAAACGGAAAGAGCTGTAATCGAGCTGTGTAAAAAGATAAACAAATTTGGGTCAAAACTCGATTTGGAAGATTTAAAAGCGGACAAGTATTGCAGTCAAATTCCCGATTTAAATGAAGAAACCGTACAATCTGTTATCGACTCAATTCTTGTTAAACTCCACAAAGGAATGGAGAAAGAAGTAAATCAGGTTTATTATCATACCGGACCGCACCACGACGATATTATGCTGGGAATTATGCCATCAACAAACCGTCAGTCGCGCGATGCAAGCAACGAATTGCATTTCTCGGTACTAACATCTGGATTTACAGCAGTAACAAACAGTTTCTTATACGATTTGCTGGTTGACACGAAAGACCTGATTAACCAGGGAAAAATTGAAATGATACATTTTCCCGATTTCTTTAAAGACGGGTATCAATACAAATGGGACAAAGACATTTACCACTATCTCGACAATATTGCAGCTCAAAACACCGAGGAAAAACGCCGTGGTGTTTGTCATCGTGTTATCAGAGCTTTGGTTTCTATCTGGAACATTAAAGATCAGGACGAACTGCGAGAAACAATCTACGAAATCCTGACCATTCTGAAGAACAGTTACGACGGAGGGAAAAATCCAGTGAGAGTGCAAAAGCTGAAAGGAATGATTCGTGAGTTTGAAGAAGAATTAGTCTGGGCTCACTATGGAATTATGGTAAAGAATGTGCATCACTTACGATTAGGTTTTTACTCGGGCGAATCGAATTACGATAAAGATGTTTTACCAATTCTTGAAGATTTCAGAAAGTACAAACCAACAGTGATAAGTTTGGCCATGGATCCGCAGGGAAGCGGGCCCGACACCCACTACAAAGTACTACAAGCCATTGCAAAAGCAGTTGATGCCTGGAACAAAGAAGAAGATTTGAGCAATCTCAGAATTGTAGGTTACCGAAATGTATGGTTTAAATACAATCCGTGGGATGTTGAAGTGATTGTCCCTGTTTCTTTAAACTCGCTGGCAACACTCGACAAATCGTTTTCTGAATGTTACATTACTCAGGTAAATGCATCGTTCCCTAGTTATCAACTCGATGGTAAATTTAGCGATCTCACACAGCGTGTTTGGTTCGAACAACACAAACAAATTCAGTTGTTACTTGGAAAGAACTTTTTCTACCAAAACGAATCGCCATTGTTACGGGCAACGCATGGTGTTATTTACCACCGCGATTTAAGTGTCGATCAATTCTTAGATGAGGCCTTTAAGCTTGAAAAAGCAATGGCAGAAATTTTATAATCTTTTAAAATTATTTGAAAAATGAAGTTAGTAATTCATAAAACTTACGATGAATTAAGCCAGTGGGCTGCCAACTATATTGCAGAGAGCATTAACAAATTTAATCCATCAGAAGAAAAACCTTTTGTATTGGGATTGCCAACTGGTTCATCGCCTCTGGGAACCTACAAAGCGCTGATTAAACTTAATCAAGCCGGAAAAGTATCGTTCAAAAACGTGATCACATTTAATATGGACGAATACGTTGGAATTGCAAAAGATCATCCTGAAAGCTATCACAGTTTCATGTTTGAAAATTTCTTTAAACACATCGACATTCAAAAAGCACACATTAATATTTTAAATGGCAATGCTACCGATTTGAATAAAGAATGTGAGAATTACGAGGCCAAAATACAGGCAGTAGGAGGTATTCATTTGTTTCTTGGAGGAATGGGTGCCGATGGACATTTGGCTTTTAATGTTCCCGGATCATCGCTGCAATCAAAAACCAGGTTGGTTAATTTAAACTACGATACCATTGTAGCCAACTCGCGCTTTTTCGACAACGATTTAAACCAAGTGCCTAAACAAGCGCTTACTGTTGGAGTACAAACCGTGCTTGATTCGAAAGAGGTATTAATAGTAGTGAATGGTTATAAAAAAGCGCGTGCCTTACAAAATGTTGTTGAAAACGGCATGAATCATATGTGGACACTTTCGGCTTTACAAAATCATGCAAACGGAATTATTGTTTGCGATGAAGATGCCACTATGGAACTAAAAGTAGGAACTGTGAAGTACTTTAAAGAATCGATGTAGAACAACATTCGCATAAAAATATAAACTGCCCACCTGTTTAACAGAGTGGGCAGTTTTTGTAAGTAATCCCGAATTGATTAGTGGATAACTATCCTTCGAAAATACATTTTCTTTTGTTTTTAAACAAACTATTTAAGCGTTTACAAAACGTTTGTAAAGCAGAAATTTAATCGACCAAATATTTTATCTTTTGAATTTTTATTTTATTCGTTCGATTTTTTAAACGGTTTGATTGGTTTAATAACCACCTCGGAATTGCAGGATGGACAGATATAAATTTCGCAACCGGTGCAGGCAAAACAATTCCCGCAAGTTCGCAAAACATCAAGGTTTGAAAATTGGAAGTTGCAAGCCTCACATGTATAAATCTTCTCCTTTTTTTGCCCCAACATTATACAAACGATTTTACAACCCGAAGCACGGTAAAAATAATTACCAAAGTAAAAATTATAGCCGCTCCCGATGGAATATCAAGAAAATACGAAAAGAACAATCCTGAAATTGTTCCGATAAAAGCGAATACCGAAGAAAGGATAAGTAATTTTTTAAAATCTTTGGTAAACAGGTTGGCTGTTGCTTGCGGAATGGTGAGCAATGATAGAATAAGAATGATACCCACAACCCGAATATTTAAGACAACAGTGAGTGCAATCAAAGTCATGGTTAAGTAATTAAACAAAGCCACCGGCAAACCCGCAGCACGGGCAAATTCCTCATCAAAAGCGATGTAAAGAATCTTACTAAAAAAAAGTGTAACCAGTGCTATAATTACAACATTCAGCGAAAACATCCACCAAAGCTCAGAAGTAGTTACCGTAAGAATATTGCCAAAAAGATAGCTCATTAAATTGGGTGTGTAACCTGGAGTAAGAAAGACGAAAATAATTCCAAGTGCCATTCCCAACGACCACCAAATGGCAATGGACGAATCTTCCCTGATTTCGGCAACTTTTGTAAAAAACTGAATACCCAGTGCCGATAAAACAGCAAACAATGCAGCTCCCAAAAGAGGATTAAAACCCAAAAAAAAGGCCAGACCAATTCCTCCAAACGAAGCATGCGTAATACCTCCACTAATAAAAACAATGCGGCGCGAAACAATATAACCACCAATTATGCCGCACGAAATACTAGCAAATACAGCAGCTAAAAAGGCTTTCTGAAAAAAATCGTATGAAAAGAGTTCAATAATTGCGCTCATATTAATGTTGATGATGCTTTAAAATAGTATGCGGAATTTCTCCGTGAGAAAGAATTTGAATCGGACAATTATAACCATTCAGTTGTTCCTGGCTAATAATATTACTCGGATGATAATGCAAATTATTGTTTACACAGGCAATGGTTTTTACGTGGCTCGAAATTGTTCCAACATCATGTGAAACAAGAATGATAGCTATTTTTTCATTTAGCAGTCGTAGCTTTTCATACAGCTCTCCTTCAAAACGATTATCAACAAATGTATCCGGTTCGTCTAAAATTAAAAGCTTTGGATTACTCAACAACGCACGACATAAAAATACGCGTTGCATTTGTCCTCCCGATAGTTCTCCAATGGCTTTGTTTCGAATATTTGCTACACCCATTTCGTGCAACAAATCCTCAACTTTTGCCTTTGCCTCAGCCTTTTCCTTTTTCCGATTCTCCATAATCGACCCCGAAAGCACCACATCGAAAACCGTAATTGGGAACTTTCTGTCGATATGCCGCACCTGTGGCAAATAACCAATGGGCTTTTTTCGTCCGTGCATATCGTCGCGAAACAGAATTTTACCGTGTTCCGGTTTAAGCAATCCTAAAATCGCTTTTAACAAAGTAGTTTTACCTCCTCCGTTCGGACCAATTACTCCCAAAAAATCATTGTCGAAAATTTCGAGATTTACATTTTTGAGTACCGGAACTTTGTCGTACCCTACCGTCAGATTTTCTATTTTTAGTAATGGTTCCATTAAAAATTAGCAATAAGAACATCGGTAATACTGCGCAAATTATCGGCCCATTCAGGGTTTAAAGGCCACACCTGAATAATATCTCCACCAATTTCATCGGCAAAAACACGGGCATGTTCCCGATCAAATTCACTTTGAATGTATATTTTTTTTATCCCCTCCTTTTTCGCCATATCGACCACATTTTTTAAATGCTGCGGGGTGGGTTCCTTTCCTCCCGATTCAAGCGAATATTGATCCAGTTCATATTCGCGGGCGAAGTACGACAAGCTAGGGTGAAATACAATAAACTTCCTGTTTTTGTAAGGTTCAAGTTTGTTCTTTAATTCGATGTTCAATTCGTCGCATTCTTTTGCAAAACCATCATAGTTCGCCTTGTATTCTGCTGTCTTTTCCGGTTTTAATTGTATCAGCTCATCTAAAATTCGTTTAGCCATTTGTTTAGCTAAACTCGGAGATAACCACACATGCGGATCAACACCATCCATGTGAACATGATCGCCATGTTGTTCCGCTTTGTCAGCAATCAAATCAAGACCTTCCGAAATATTTACAACTTTCATATCGGTATTGGCCTCAGCAATTTTATCTTTCCACGAGTGCTCGAAACCAATATAACCAATACGAAACCAAACCGCCGAACGCGAAATACTTTTTAACTGCGAGGGCAACAAAGTATAAGCAGCTGGACTAGCCCCCGAAGGAATAAGTAAATTTATCTCAAAATCGTCGCCGGCAATTTTTTTCACAAAAGTTTGCTGGGGTAAAATACTCACCGTTATTACATTATTCTCTTGCTGTTTTTTTGAACTGTTTTTCGAACCGCATGAAACAACAAAAGCTGCAATTACGAACAATACTATTATTTTCTTCATTAATCAATATTTTGCGTGTCTCAACCAAACAAAGTAGTACAAATTTAGTTTTATGTTTTTTAAATACGACAAAGATTTTTTTCAATTAACTATTCCCTTTTTTCTTTTGGAGGCACGGGATCGTAACCATGCGTTCCCCAAGGATGACATTTTAAAATACGCTTGGTGCTTAAAATAAATCCTTTAATTGGACCATGCATTTTTATGGCCTGAACCGCATATTCCGAACATGTGGGAACATGGCGACACGAAGCGGGTGTATAGGGCGAAATTCCATATTTATAAACATAAATCGGAATCAATAAAATCCACCCCAGAAATCTCACAATTGCCTGTCCTAACTTTTTCATCCTTTGTGCTACAAAGCTACAATTTTAATTCAGTTGCTTAAAAAACTAAAAGATTTGGAATAATCTGTCTTAAAAAAAGTTAACGCTTGTTTTAAATTAGAATAAATAGAGTCAATCGCAGTTTTTAAGTTCACAGAATTGTATAATATTTTTAAATTTGCTGAACTACAACTTAAAAATATTAAAAACAAGTAAATTAAAAATACACAATGAAGAAAGTTGCAATTGGAGTTGACATAGGCGGAACAAATACTGCCATTGGAGTTGTTGATGAAGCTGGAAATGTAATGGTAAAAGATAATATTTCCACTCCTTCACATGGAGATATTACTCTTTATATATCGGATTTAGCTACTGCCATTAAAGAATTAATAAAATCGGTTAAACTTCTAAATAGCCAGATTCAGGTTTTAGGTATTGGCATTGGTGCTCCAAACGGAAACTACTATAGTGGAACCATTGAATACGCTCCAAACTTATCGTTTAAAGGAGTTGTTCACCTTGTGGAACTTCTTCGTGCACATTTCCCCGATATGAAAGCTTTGGCACTGACAAACGATGCTAATGCCGCTGCAATTGGTGAAATGATTTACGGTGGTGCAAAAGAAATGAAAAACTTTGTGATGTTTACATTGGGTACCGGCGTTGGAAGTGGTATTGTTGTAAACGGCGATTTGGTTTATGGTCACGATGGTTTTGCCGGAGAATGTGGACACACAACTCTTATTCCCGGAGGACGTTTGTGCGGATGTACTGCACTTGGTCACTTGGAAGCGTATTGCTCAGCTCCCGGAATGAAACGAACTGCCTTTGAACTGATGGTACAATACAATGCTACAGACAGTTTACTGGCCGACAAATCGTTTAACGAACTCGATTCGAAAATGATTTACGATGCCGCAGAAAAAGGAGACAAGGTGGCACTTGAAGTGTTTCAAAAAACAGGAGAATGGTTGGGACAAGGTTTAGCCGATACCGTTCATCACTTAAGTCCTGAAGCAGTATTTTTATTTGGTGGACCAACTGCTGCCGGCGATTACATTTTTAAGCCTACAAAAGAAAGCATGGAAAAACACCTGCTTCCAATTTTCCAGGATAAAATTAAAATTCTTCCTTCGGAATTAAAATCAGGCGATGCAGCCATTGTTGGTGCCAGTGCATTGGTTTGGAAAGAATTAGACAAATAAGATTACACATATTGTTCTAAAAGAACAGGAGCCGTTCGGTTCCTGTTTTTTTATGCTTAAATCTCTTTCGTACCTTTAGCTCATGAATCGAATCCTATTGCTTTTGTTATTCGTACTTGCTTGTGTTTGTTATGGCAAGGCACAAATGTCGATAGTTTTAAGCGATAAAATTGCTTTGCAAGAAAGTCAGATCTTTAAAAACAAATCAGCTTTTAACGAAAATCAATCATCAGCTGAAACCGATTTTATTTACCAACGGATGGAATGGGAAATCGATCCTGAAATCAGGTATATTTCAGGAAAAATTACAACATATTTTAAGAGTCAGATTCCGGTGTTAAATGAAGTCTATTTTGATTTGAGCGATACACTTCAGGTAGATTCTGTTATTCAGAATAATCAGAATATTGAATTTAAACATAAAGAAGAACTAGTTACGATACCTCTAGTAACAGAATTATCCGAGAACCAAATCGACTCTGTTTGTATTTATTACCACGGAATTCCACCCGAATCAGGTTTTGGATCATTTACACAAACAACACATGGAGAAGATAAAATCCCAATTCTTTGGACACTCTCCGAACCTTATGGCGCAAAAGAATGGTGGCCTTGCAAACAATCGTTAACCGACAAAATCGATTCAATTGATGTAATTGTTCGTTCGCCGGAAGTTTACAGAACAGCAAGCAACGGGCTACTGGTTTCGGAAACGATTAATCACGGCAAACGAATTATGCACTGGAAACACCGATTTCCCATTGCTACCTATTTGGTGGCAGTTGCAGTAACCAACTATGCCAGTTATTCCGATTATTTGGATTTAAATGATGATCGGAAAATTGAAATTCTAAACTATGTTTACCCTGAAAATTTGGCAAAGGCAAAAACCCAAACGCCCATAACAGCGGAATTAATAGAACTTTATAATACCTTGATTGGAGAATACCCTTTTGCCTCGGAAAAATACGGACATGCACAATTTGGCTGGGGAGGTGGCATGGAACATCAAACCATGAGTTTTATGGGTAATTTTAGCTTTGGATTAATTGCACACGAATTGGCTCACCAATGGTTTGGCGATTGTATTACTCTTGGATCGTGGCAGCACATTTGGTTAAACGAAGGTTTTGCAACCTACTTAACCGGCCTGGCTCACGAAAAACTGGCCGAGCCTCAATGGTGGCCCATTTGGAAAAAAGAATACAAAAATAAAGTTTTAAGTCAACCCGATGGCTCTGTTTTTGTGCAAGATACCGCTTCAATTTCCAGATTATTTAGCTCCAGACTTTCGTATGCAAAAGGTGGTTTTTTATTGCATATGCAACGTTGGATATTGGGAGACGAAATGTTTTTTACTGCCCTTAAGAATTACTTTGCCGACGAAAAAATTGCTAATGGTTTTGCCTTTACACAAGATTGGATAAAACACATTGAAGCTGTTGGCGACACAACATTTACAGAGTTCTTTAACGATTGGTTTTATGGAGAAGGATATCCTATTTATTTCATAAACTACCAACAAAATAATCCTGAACTTCTTTCGCTCGAACTTTCTCAAACAACTTCACATGAATCAGTTGATTTTTTTGAGATGCCTGTTCCCATTCGTGTTTATGGAAACAACAAAACCGATTCTGCCAACTTCAGATTAAACAACACAAGCAACCATCAACAATTTGTTCTCAATCCAGGATTTATTGTTGAAGAGATTGTGATTGATCCGGATGACCGGATGCTTTGTAAAAGCGATCAAATTGTAGGTAATCTGCATATTAGCAAACAAAATGAAGTACGGATTTATCCCAATCCGGCAACAAATAAAGTAACTGTATCTCTTCCAAACGGTGAAGATTTAGTACAAATTCAGATCTATTCAATTGATGGAAAATGTGAAAAACAAAGCTTTGGTAAAACAAATGAAATTGATCTATCAAAGCTTCAGGCAGGAGTTTATTTAGTACAAATTGAAACGCTAAACTCCGTTTTTAATCAGAAAATAATCAAACAATAAATTATTCCAATCCAAACTCTTTATGCTAATTTTTTTTGAAATTTAGTTGAAATATATTCTATATTTTCCCACTTACTATATTTTGATAAGTAACTAAAAAGCGCAGTGTATATATTTTAGTATTCAGTTCGAGTAATATAAAGCCGTTGGCTGTCAAATCAAAAATTCCACCAAAATACTCTATAATTAAAGCTTTTACCTTAGCATGCAATTCAGAAATCAGATCTGCATCAATGGCATAAACAGACAACTGTGAAACCACTTTACGAATACGTTCGAGCTCTTCATTTAAACGATATTCAGGGTAATTCCGATCCTTATCAATAACCGATTCGGTGGCATTAATTATTTCTTGTGCATAAATCGATATCGGATCAGAAAGTAGAATATTGTATTCCTTCGTCTTTAAATTGTTATTAAGTATTTTCAGAATCGATACATTAAAGTCATTCTTAAATTGAGCATAAAAAGCATCAGCTTTCCTAAATTCTTCCAGAATGTGTCGTCTAATATCTTTGTTTTCAAAACTTTCCATACTCATATTTTTAAATTCTCAATTCAATACTTTAACACTCATAACTTAAAAATGATTTTCAAAAAGGTGAAAAAGTACAGATTTTAGCCACACTTTTCTAAAACCAAAGCTTCAATGCTATTGTCGCTAATTTTACCTGTTACCAGTTAAACTTAATCGTCTGCTTCAAATCGGGATGCAAACTTAAAGGAACAGGGCTCGTTCCGGCAACACTTTCTACCAACTGTTTTTCCTTTTCGGTATAACCTTTTTGAGGGAATGTAAAGTCAACAATTACTTCCGCTACCCGTCTTGGATCTGAAGCCATAATTTTAGTAACGTTAACTTCAGTGCCTTCAATGTCAATATTATTGTCACGTGCTTTTATGCCCATAATTGTTAAAATACAGCTCCCAAGTGCCGTGGCCAACATATCGGTTGGTGAAAAATATTCTCCTTTTCCCTGATTATCGGTTGGAGCATCGGTTATAACCTTATTCCCTGATTGCAAATGCTCATTTTCGGTACGAAGTTCACCCAGATAAAGTGTTTTAACAGTTGTCATTCTTCTCTTTTATATGCTTATTATTTAATCAATTAAATCGTTTCATTCATTTATAAATATACAACTATTTTAGTCATTCAAAATCGTTCAAAACAGGATTGCGAAAATTTTTGTCGATTGAAATTTATTTCTACTGAAACTGTTCTCATGCTGCAAAAGATTTGTATCTTCGTGCTACGAATTAACAAATAAGTAACACGATGTCGGTATCCAGATTTGGAGTTTCGTTGGATGAAAAGCTTTTAAAGGCTTTGGATGAGTATGTTGCAGATAATGCTTTTGCCAATCGTTCACAGGCCATTCGTCACCTGATTGAAAAAAACATGGTAGAAGAAAAATGGAAATGCGACAACGTTGTGGCCGGCGCCGTTGTGTTGGTTTACAATCACGAGAAAAAAGAAATTCTTAAAAAATCGTCAGACATTCAATTCGACTATAAAAATTTTGTTCTCTCGGTTCAAGGCTTTTATTTAAACGATCAAAATTACATGGAAATTATTGCAGTTAAGGGTCCTTCAAGAAAACTAACTGAAATATCAGAAAAACTAATTAGCATTAAAGGAATTCAACATGGTAAACTTGTAATGAGCAAGGCATAATATTTTTTTGCCAACGAAGTAACACGTTTCCAACAAATAGTAACACTTGCCAAAATATGAAAAGTCTATTCATCAAATTACTTCCTGCATTTTCAATCCTTATCTTTTTTTCATCAGCAGTAAATGCACAAATGCATTATATAACCGAGGATACCATCGAAATAAACGAAGTAATTGTTACCGGTTCACAGGTAAAAGTAAATAAAAACAATGTTCCAATGTCGGTTTCGGTGGTGAACAGAACCCAAATTGAAGAGAGTGATGAATCGGCACTTTTACCCATATTGAATGGCCGGGTTCCAGGACTTTTTGTAACCGAACGTGGAGTAACAGGCTTTGGTGTTGCCGCTGGTTCTGCCGGTCAGATTTCAATCAGGGGAATTGGAGGTAATCCCACTACCGGCGTATTAATGCTTATCGACGGGCATCCTCAATTTATGGGAATTATGGGACATCCACTTCCCGATTCGTATATTGCTTCCGATGTTGAAAAAGTAGAAGTTATCCGTGGCCCGGCTTCCATTCTATATGGTTCAAATGCCATGGGCGGTGTAATCAATATCATCACAAAAAAACAAAACACCGAAGGAATTCATGGCAATGCACGTCTTTCGTATGGTTCTTTCAACACTCAAAAATACATGGGTTCTGTGGGTTTTAAAAAGGATAAGTTTAGTGCTTTTGTTTCGGGCAACCACGATCAAACTGATGGCCACCGACCTAATTCCGATTTTAAAATAAGCAACGGCTATTTGAAATTGGGGTATGACATTAACGAACATTTTTTTGTTTCGGGTGATGCCAGTCTGGCTGCCTTTAAAGCGTCGGATCCTGGCCCCGATACTCTAAATGCCGCTCCAGGAGAAAGCATTGATATTACACGTGGTTACTGGGCCTTAACTATTTTAAACGAATTTGAAAAAGCCTCGGGAGCCATAAAGGTTTTTTACAACTTTGGCGAGCACGATATTACAGATGGTTTTCATTCAACCGATCATAATTATGGAATAAATCTTTACGAAGCTTTTCATCTGTTTGAAGGAAACACCTTGACTACCGGCTACGATTTTATGAATTACGGAGGTTTGGCTGAAAACAAAAAAGCAATGGGAGGCAAGGGAATTGTTTTTGCCGACACAACAATAACCGAACAAGGAATTTACGCATTAATGCAACAAAATATTGCACGAAAACTTACTCTGAATGCCGGACTACGTTATCAACATCACAGCGAATATGGCGGTCAATGGATTCCTTCGCTCGGCTTTGCCTACGAATTGGGAAAACTTAGCACCTGGAAAGGAACCGTCTCGAAAGGATTTAGAAGCCCAACCATGCGCGAGTTATTTTTATGGGGCCCCAATCCTAAGTTAAATCCGGAAACAATTTGGAATTATGAAACCGGAATTTCGAAATCATTTTTTAACCGCAAGTTATCTACTGAGTTAACTGTATTTATATTAAAGGGCGACAACCTGATTGTAAATGCGGGCCCACCAACTGGATTTCAAAATACAGGTGAAGTTTCGAATAAAGGAATTGAATTTGCTTTAATTAGCGAGCCCATTCAAAACCTTAAACTAAACGCTACTTACAGTTACATAAACATGAAAAATCCGGTTTTTGCTACACCAGAACACCATTTATTTATTAATGCAAGCTATCGCCTTAAAAAGCTTCAGCTGGTTGCAAACATTCAGCAAATTTCGAATTTAGATAACGATGCAACATCTGCTGTAAATTTGGAAAGTTATACTTTGCTAAATGCAAAAGCCACTTATCACTTAACTCGTAATTTAAAGGTATTTATAAGTGGTGAAAATCTGCTGAGCACCAAATACGAAGTAAATCAGTATTATACCATGCCAAAGGCCACTGTCTTTTCCGGACTTAGTTTTATCTTCTAAATGGTACGATTCAGTTCCATTTTAAAATTGAAAAACGATAAATTGTTATGCAAAAGTTGGAAGACTAGCAATATTCAATTGATAAAAAATCAAATACTGGTAAAAGATGAGCTATTGTTTTTGTAAATCATTTCGGAACGAAGTACGAACACAACGAAAGCCGATGTAAGATTTAGCGGTATCCTGGTATTCAAAAGTTCGTGTACCGGTTTGAATATAATAAGCTACGTCTTTCCACGATCCTCCGCGAATTACTTTCCGTTTCATGACCGGAGGATCATCCGGACGAGCATTGTATTGAATTTCAGGATTGAAATCGTCTATCGTGTTGTAGCCGGCCTCATAAAAAGCCGTAGAAGTCCACTCGGCAACATTTCCTGCCATATCGTACACACCATATGGATTCGGATCAAATTCGCCTACTTTCATTGTTGTTGTGGTAGTTGGACTATCGGCAACATAATTTCCGCGTAAGGGCTTAAAATTGGCCACAAAACAACCGTTTACATTTCGGGTATAATAACTTCCCCATGGATACATATTGTTGTGCATACCTCCACGTGCAGCTATCTCCCACTCTGTTTCGGTTGGGAGACGATAATCATGCGCCGGTGTTTCCTTAAGCCTATCAGACGTTATTGACCGTAAACCACTGCGCCAATTACAAAAGGCATTGGCTTGTTTCCAGCTGACACCAACTACAGGGTAATCATCAAAACCAACATGTGAAAAATATTTTAGCGTAAAAGGTTCGTTGTATGAATAGGTGAAATCGCGAATCCAAACTAATGTGTCGGGATAAACCGGTACCGACTCACGCATTAAAAAAGAACTCCTGTTTTGAATGGGAACAAGTTCTCCCTTTTCATTTACAATATTCCCTTCGTATTTTTGAGAATCATAGTTAAAACTATTACTTCGTTTGGCAGCTTGTTTAAAGTCGATCCAATAATATTCGTAAACCAGTTTTCGGGTATCAATTTCTCTTTTGTTAACAAAACGTTCTTGTTCCGGCACATACAATTCGTCCATTGCCATCTGATATTCCTGGTCGTCCCATTCAATACGTTCATCCCAGTTAATTTTCGGTTCTTTTAATGGCGCTCCGTATTTATCTTCGGTAATTGCAAAATCAGTGTAAGTTTGCCCCAGCAATTCCCGTGCTTTTTTATCTCTTAACCAATACACAAACTGTCGATACTCGTTATTCGTAATTTCAGTGTCATCAATCCAAAAAGCTTCTGTCGATACGGTTCGAGTAGGAAGTAAGTCATAAAGTTCATCGTCGTTGGGTCCTAAATTAAATGAACCTCGCCCAACATACACCATTCCAAATGGAATGGGTTCAAACCATTTCTCCCTACTCCCTTTCCCGAGCGTAAGGTACTGATTGGTAGTGTCTTTTTGACACGAAGTAAAAAGCATCACTGCCGCAACAAATAAATATGTGAGTGCTTTTTTCATTTATATTACTATCCGAATAGTGTATTCTATTAACGTATGTAAAGCTTGTAAATTGTTTCAAAAAAAAGCCTTATGTTTCCATAAGGCTTCATATATTTTTTTGTTGAATTAGTATTCCCAAAGGTCTTGTTCAAAATTAAAGATTTCATCTTCAATCTTTTTTGACTGCAACATCGCGTCTTTACCCTGAAGGTAAGCACTAATATCACGATTGTTATATACGTTTGATTCTTTTATAATATAACTACTGAACATTCTTTTTATAAACAGATCGTCAAATGAATTTTGACGTGCTTCGTTGTATGGATTTAAAACCAGATTTGTTGCCAACAGAGGACGCGCCTCAGGATAATATACCCAAAATACTTTCTGACGCTGAACCTCGCCTGAAGTATCTCCTTCACGCATGTATTCCCGAACGGGGCAAATACCTAATATCCTAACATTCATTGTGGAGGTTTGCTTATCGAAATACCACTGTTCTTTTATCATGTACTGTTTTATCTCATTCGCCCGAATGTCTCCCTGAACAGTTACATTTTCTTCAATACCCGTATCGAAGTTAATTTTTTTCTGCGTTGTTGCCTGAGCACCAAACCGTTCTTTCACCTGCGCATAACTCATCGGAATTTTAAAATCATCATCAGCTTGCGCATCATAGGGTGTAATTTGTCCGTTTTCAACACCCTGTAACAATAAATTAATCAAATTCACCCGATCGGCCATTTCGTAGGTAGGGTAATAAAGCGGGAGATTCATTTTTTCACGTAAATCGATAACACGCCAAAGTGTTTTAGACCAAAATACATCTGCTTCGCGAACCGAAACCAAGGGCATTGGCTTTTTAGCGTAAATATCGTTTTGCTTAAAAGCTCCGTTAACAATTTGAGCATCTGTACGCTTTTGCGCAAAACACATTATTATTGAAACTATTCCGACATAGATTACTAGCTTTTTCATATTTTATTATTTTATTTTAAATGATATCGGATCGAGATCCCTTGTTGATCCATCGTCGCCAACAGCCTTAATATCACCTATATAAACTATACTATTTACATTTACACGTTTTAACGCTTCTTTTTGTTCTGACGTAAAACGGTTTGAACGGCTAGGATAACGGTTTGTAAAACCGCCGGCCGCACTTGTTTCAACCGTAAATTGGGTAATGGTGTATTTAAAATCAAAATCAAAATCCACCAACACCGCCAATACTCCATCTTGTATTGATAAAATTTCCTTCCGAATGTCTCCACCTGTTTGACCGTTTATTTGCGCCACAGGATCGGGAACTTTTTTTACCCTCCAACTGGTTGTATTAATTAGTCTTCGTTGTCCTCCAATATTGGCATAAACCGAAACTTTTGTTTTTGTTTGATTTGGATCCAATTCATTGGGTTCAATTACATAAGCATCGCCCACCTTCGAAATTTTACCATTCGTCATGGTAACATCCAGATTTTCGTTTGGAATTGCTCCGCCACCCACTTCAAAAGGATTTTTTATCCCCCGGTAAAAAACATTCATTTTAGTTGCCGACATGGTAACACTGGGTTGCGCCACCTGATATTCCTGTTCAAAAGGATAACTTTTAACTATCCCACCAGGTGTTTTGTATTTAATTAATCCACTCCATTTAAAGACACCAGCTTTTTCTGTACTCCCATTATAAGTAGCTTTACCGTCTTTAACTTGTACCTCTCGGTTATTAATAAATATTTGTGGTTGCTGAGTTGTATCTTCAGCGGCGAGAAATACATCAGCCTGATATTTATCCCCCATTAAAACAACGTTTGAATTGGCAATAACCTGCGCACCTAAACGGTTAAACTTAAACGATCCCGCATCAATTTCAGAATACAAATATTTAGCAAGATTCGCTTCTGAATTTTTAACGTCGATTTGAATTTTTGAAAGTAATGTTAATACTGCAATCAATGGTTTATCTTCAAAATGTTCCGATTCCCATGACTTCGCGTCTCGCTTACTGTTCAAATTGGTATTTGGATCGGACGTATCCAGTTCTCTTCGAATGGTTTGTTTTAAATCCGTATCATCTTCACTTATTAATGACACAAGAAAATCACGATACTCATTCACTTTTGCTTTAAGATCATTTGCCTTTTTCTGCGTAATCATTAATTCAGAAGGACCATTCAGGTCATCCACTTTCCCCATTTCCAACGTATCTCCATCAACAGTAACATGAATATAATCTTCTTCAGTTCTTGGATTTTCCTCATCAATCAATTTACTCCCCGAATAATTTACTAGTTCATCTTTCAAAGCAGAAACGTAAAGAATCATTTCTGCCGATTTGGCTTCAACATCATCCGCCTTTTTTTTCCATTCTGCTACTTTGGCTGGATTCTCAGCATAAGCTTGTTCAAACGATGAATAAATCTGAGCATTCTGCATTTTCACTGCCTCAAGGGTTTGCAGCAGGCTAGTATCCACCACCCTGAAAGACTCAAGCACCTCAGCCGCAACGTTTAACGCTAACATCGCGGTAAGGACAATGTACATCATGTTTATCATTTTTTGCCGCGGGGTTTCCGGACAATTTTTTGCACCCATAAGCTTTCTTCTTCAGAGTTTTACTTTTTGTAACTCATTGCACCCAACATATTACCATAAATCTCATTTAAGGCTTGCAGATTATTGTTGAGCATTTCTGCATTTTCTTTGTATTTTCTTAATTCATCAACCGATGATGTCAATACGCTATTCATTTCTGAAAGATCGGCATTAAACTTCTGACTTGCTTTAAACTGGTCTTGTGTTTCTTTTAACTGACCTTCGAAATTGTTATTTAAAGTGTCGAGGTTATTATTTAACCTTTCTAAATTACCAGAATACTTTTTTGAACTTTCTCCTATATTTTCCAATTCACCGGATATAACATCTGCCGATTTAACATAGGTAGCAGAAAGTTTTTTCCCCGTTTCAGAAAGTTGTGTGGCTGCTACCGAATATGAATCAACCAATGAATCAACCGATTTATTTATTGAATCGTTGGCCTTATTATTAATTTGAGCAAACGAATTCATTGATTCAGATGCAGAGCCCAAATTTTTCACATACATATCCGTAGCCAAAGTAGCCGATGATATATCACTAATTCCTCTTGCGGTATTGCTCAATTCATTTAGACCTTTTCCTACTTTATCCAGTAATTCAGGAGTCAATTCCGAACTTCCGAATAGTTTATCTAAACCTCCTTTTTTAGGCTGCAATTCTTCAAAATCTTCCAAATCATAGTCTTCCCTTAGTTCTGGATAAACTTTGTCCCATTCGGGAATTTCAACAGGCGGATCGAAAGCTGATAAAAAGAAAATAAAAGCTTCGGTAAGCAAACCAACTGTTAATAATTCGCCGGAATATTGCCAATGTTGTAATTTAAATAAAGCACCAATCATTACAACTGCAGCACCCCATCCATAAACATACCCCATGAATGTTTTCCAGCGTTTTGACTTAAAAAGTTCTCCAATATTCATATCCGTTTGGAATAAAGTTTTATAAAAAAAAGATCTAAAATTCTTCGCCAAATGTAGAACGAACACAACGGAATCCAACATATGATTTTGTTGTGTCCTGATACTCAAAGTTTCGGGTTGACACCTGAACAAATTGAGAGATATCTTTCCACGAACCACCTCTGATTACTTTTCGTTTCATTACCGGTGGATCGTCTTTTCGTGCATTGTAAGTGAAAGTTGGGTTCAAATCGCTAAAATAATTATAGCCTGCCTCGTCGTAAGCAGTACTCGTCCATTCTGCCACATTACCGGCCATGTCATACAAACCATATTCATTTGGATCATAACTTCCTACTTTAATGGTTGCAATAGCCCCATCTTCAACATAATTTCCGCGTAAAGGC
The DNA here is from genome assembly GCA_041554075.1 of Draconibacterium sp. GTDB lineage: Bacteria > Bacteroidota > Bacteroidia > Bacteroidales > Prolixibacteraceae > Draconibacterium. The sequence goes on from JBFFMM010000007.1 coordinate 23,023, forward strand.
TTAAAGTTTGCTAGAAATACTCCGTCTTCGTCTCTGGGATAATAACCACCCCAAGGATACATTGAAAATTCTTTCCCGCCTCTGGCTGCATATTCCCACTCCACTTCGGTTGGTAAACGATAGGCCATTAAAGTAGCTTCTCCACGCTCACTTAAATAATCTGTTTGAATTTTGGTACGCCAATTACAAAAGGCATTTACTTGTTTCCAGGTTACACCAACTACCGGATATTCGTCGAATCCGGGATGGTAGAAATACCTTGTGGCAAGTGGCTCATTATACGAATAAGTAAAATCGCGTATCCAGCAAAGGGTATCAGGATAAACATGCACCTGATCGCGCATCATAAATGAAGATCGGTTTTCAATAGGAATCAAATCGCCATCCACGTTGTAAACATTACCTTCGTATCGTTGTGTTTCGTAATTAAAACTGTTGCTGCGTTTTGCGGCTTGATTTAAATCAACCCACCAATATTCGTACACCAATTTACGGGAATCAATTTCCTTTTTCCCAAAAAATCGTTCGTTTTCAGGCACATACAAATCCTCCATCGCCATCTGATAATCGGGATCTTCCCAATCAATTTTCTCACGCCAGTTGATTAACGGAGGATCGATAGGGTTACCTTTTCTGTCTTCAGTGATTAAAAATTCGGGATATTGATCGCCTAACATTCTGCGAGCCATTGATTCTTTTACCCAGCCCACAAACTGGCGGTATTCATTATTGGTTATTTCAGTATCGTCCATCCAAAAAGGTTCTTGCGAAACTGTTTTTGTTGGAACACCTGCGCTACTTGCATCCTGGTCACTAGGCCCGATATTAAAACTCCCCCTACGAATATATACCATTCCATAAGGTTGTGTTTCTTTAAATCGTTGCCTTTTTTGCACCCCGGTCAATTCTCCGTTTCCACCGGAACCACCACCCAGGCATCCGGTAAAACCAAGTGCAATAGAGAACACCACTGCAATTAAAAGTAGTTTCTTCATAGTATGTTTTTTTTCTTTCTCACAACTTCGTTAGCTATCGTAAATATACTTATATGCAATAAAATAAGAAAATATTAGTCTGTATTCCAAACACTTTTACATTTTAGTGTAGATTACAAAAACCTAATACTCTTATATTTTTGACTACGATTCTTCTCTAAATCAATCGAATAACTTAAAAATATCTCGTGTGATCCGAATCCTTTTCGGCTAAGGGCCGAAGTTACCAAATCAAACGAATATCCCACTCTCAATCCATTAAATAATTCCATTCCCATTAACAGTACCAACGCATCTTGGTGTCGATACGAAAAACCGCCCCAAAACCGTTCATTGTAAACAATATTTGCATTTACATCAAACTGCATCGACGCCAAATCGGTTTTCACCATAAACGATGGCCACAATTCAAACAACGGATCTGACAGCTTAATATTGTAAGCTCCCATCAAATAATAGTGCCTCGCTAAAAAGTCGGTTGCAACATCATCATACTTTACTGCTGCCTGATTTAGGTGCGTAACCGAGAATCCCGCATAGTACTTATTCGTATAAAGAAAAGCTCCAAACCCCATATCGAAAGCCATCTGACTGGCTTCTCCCTGTGGTATTGAAGGATCCGACTCTGGTTGCGTGTACATATCATCTTGTGGAACTTCCCACTCTCCGTTTATACTATAATTAAATATGCCTGGCGAGATTCCTAATCCCAAAGTTCCCAAAGATGTTGTTATCCTATGGGCAAAACTAAATGTCACCCAGGTATTATTGTAAAATCCCCACTTCTCACTTAAAACATTTATTCCAATTCCTTCAGAACCTCCAAAAGCTTTAACAGTAGCATCAACACTAAATACCTGTGTTTTTGGAGCACCAGTAACTCCCGACCATTGATACCGATTTAATATTAACCCAGTAATAGCATCACCTGTACCAGCAAATCCAGGATTTACACCTAATTTATAATACATATTATTGGTGTATTGTGGATCGGACTGACCGTAAGCCGCAAACTCAACTATCAAAACTAAAAATAGGAAAGAAACAGTTCTTCTCATACTTCTCTTTTCATGGGTCAATTTAACCTTTTCTCAGATTGCGAAAGAAACAAAAAAAAAATATTTGTAACAATCTTGTGTTAACAAGGTATGCAAAGAACGTAGTTAAGTTTGTATTATTTTAATATTTCGTCTATTTTTTGAATAAATTTCAACCAAAAATAAGGAATTTCATTGTTACATGCATCATCATAATCCTTTTCTGAACACGCCAAATAAATTATTTCATTATTTATTGCCTGAACCTCAATCCACCATTGATTCGTTTCAATATTTTTATAAAAAATCAGTGGCATGTCTAATTCCAATATATCCACTTTATTCACACTAAATCCATTTTTATCTTCAGGATTCAAAATACTTCGTTTTAAATACCCTTGAATAAAGTACCAAACTACCTGGGCTGCTAATCGAATTGTAATATCACTACCAGTCACTTGTGCATCAATTCCGAATAAACCAAAAACAGTAAGCCTGTTACTTAAGCCAGCATATCTTGCTAACTGACATGCTTCTTCGTTTCTTAAACCATTGGGTAAATTAATGGTTCCGGGTGCCTCGTTGAATTTTAATGCTTGAAAATCGAAAGAGAGAAAATCACTGTTTCTAAAAACAGGCTCAGCCAAAGTAATATCGTCACGTAACTGACCAAGTCTGAAATGGGTATTTACACCTTTTACTTTTGCAAAATATTCTGATGGCACATAATGACTTTGGTAAGCCAACAAATTAAATTGAAAAATATTGGGCTGGCTGGTAAAAATTCGGGATAAATAATTTGTCGGACTAAATGCCTCTTTTCCTTTTTTAACATCGAGAAATGCATCGATGGTTGAAAAGGAGAAAAATTTATTACTACGAAAAGCCTGACAAACACCGTAACTAAAATCCTGACTTCCTCCCAGAATAATGGTTACAATACCCATTTCGTTGAGGTAATCAATAACATCGCGCAAAGCCAGATAGTTTCCCTTAGGACTATTGGATTCCTTTATATTTCCAAAGTCGATACTATTTAATTTGCCTTGGCCTGCAAGCTGATACAATTCCTTGCGTATCAAATCAGGAACATCAGTAGGCACACAATCATTTCCCTTGCTTTCGAAAGGAACTCCTACAATTGCTATTTCTATGTTCTTTACATTCCCGTCCCGAAACTTAAGAGTATGTTTTTCGATGTTCGCACCAAACGAATATTTCCAGTTATAAGAAATGTCTTTTGCAAAATCAGCAAAATCAACGGCATCGAAATAATGTTGCAGGTTCATTTTTTTTCTTTAAAAATAAAGGCAAATGATGAAATCACCTGCCTTTATTCTTTATTTTTTTCGTCCTCGCCTTGATTTTGGCTCCGGAGCCTCGTTAATAATCTTCATACAATCTTCAAACGACAGGTCTTTTGCTTCCACCTTAATCGATTTGGGAATTTTAACGTTGTTCTTCCCATGTTTTATGTACGGTCCCCATCTTCCGTTCAAAATACGCACTTCTGCATCTTCCTCAAACACTTTAACAACGGCTAAACGGTCTTTTTCACGTTTTGCTTCAATCAATTCTATGGCTCTTTCGTTTCCTATCGAATAAGGATCGTCTTCCTTTCCCAGAGAAACAAATTTATTATCGTGACGTACATAGGGACCAAAACGGCCAATGGCAACAGTAACCTTTTTCCCTTCATACTCACCAGCTTCTCTTGGAAGTCTAAAAAGCTCCAAAGCTTCTTCCAGAGTAATTGTTTCAATATGCTGACCGGTGCGTAAGCTAGAAAACTGAGGTTTTTCAGCTCCTTCCTCGGCAGACGTTTCTCCAATTTGAGCCAAAGGACCAAAACGGCCAATTTTTACTGAAACTTCTTTACCTGTTTTCGGATCAACTCCCAAGATACGCTCTCCTTTCGAACGCTCGGCATTTTCAAGTGCATGTTGAACTTTCCCGTGAAACGGTTGATAAAACTTATCAATCATTTCATTCCAAACTAAGTTTCCTTCCGCAATGTCGTCAAACTCTTTCTCAACGTTAGCGGTAAAATTGTAATCCATTATCTGATCAAAATTGTCAACCAAAAAATCGTTTACCACAATTCCAATATCAGTAGGGAAAAGTTTATTTTTTTCGGCACCGGTAATTTCAGTTTTAAGCTCTTCTGTAATTTCGCCTTTCTCCAATGAAAGCACTGTATAATTACGTTCCACTCCCGGACGCTCCTCTTTTACCACATAGTTTCGGTTTTGAACCGTTGTTATGGTTGGAGCATATGTTGACGGACGACCAATTCCAAGTTCCTCGAGGCGTTTAACCAGTGAAGCTTCTGTAAATCGCGGTGGACGTTGTGTAAATCGTTCGGTTGAAATTACCGACGACATTTCTAAATTATCATTTACATGCAGGGGCGGAATAATCGTCTGTCCATTTCCGTTACCCCCATTTTCGTCATCAGTCGATTCAATATATACTGTTAAAAAACCATCGAAAACAATTACTTCTCCTGTGGCCTGAAAACTTTCGGTTGCATTTGAAACATTAATGGTTACGTTGGTACGTTCCAAAATTGCATCGGCCATTTGCGAGGCAATGGTGCGTTTCCATATAAGTTCGTAAAGTCGCTGTTCCTGTGACGATCCGTCAACCGTTTCGTTTTCCATGTATGTCGGACGAATGGCTTCGTGAGCTTCCTGCGCACCTTTGGCTTTTGTTTTAAACTTTCGAATCTTCACATATTTTTCTCCGTGAAGATCTTCAATCTTTTTCTTTGAAGTATTTAAAGCCAATTGTGAAAGATTCACTGAGTCGGTACGCATGTAGGTAATTTTTCCATTTTCGTACAAACGCTGTGCAACTGCCATGGTTTGCGAAACCGAAAATCCCAACTTTCTACTTGCTTCCTGTTGTAACGTTGAAGTTGTAAAAGGCATTGCCGGTGTTCGTTTACCGGGCTTTTTAACAATATCTGCAACTGAAAATTCGGCTGTTTTACATTTTTCGAGAAAAGCATTTGCCTCATCTCGTGTTTTAAAACGTTTTGGCAGTTCAGCTTTTAACTCCGTTAAATTTCCTTCATTATCAGGAACCCAAAAGTAACCATTCACTCTAAAAGAAGAAACACTTGTAAAGTTTCTTATTTCGCGTTCGCGTTCAACAATTAAACGAACAGTAACCGACTGTACTCTACCCGCAGAAAGCGAAGGTTTCACTTTTTTCCAAAGTACCGGAGAAACCTCGAAACCCACAATACGATCGAGCACCCTTCGGGCTTGCTGCGCGTTTACCAGGTTTATATCAATGTCCCTTGGATTTTCAACCGCCCGCATGATTGCTTCTTTCGTAATCTCATGAAAAACAATACGTTTTGTATTATTATCCTTCAATTTCAACACCTCTTTGAGGTGCCATGCAATTGCTTCTCCCTCGCGGTCCTCATCGGATGCGAGCCATACAGTATCAGCTGCTTTAGCCAGTTTCTTCAATTCCGAAACTATCTTTTTCTTATCAGGCGATACAATGTATTTGGGCGTAAAATTTTTCTCTAAATCTATACCAAAATCTTTCTTCTCCAAGTCTCTGATATGCCCCATACTTGAGGTCACAACAAATCCATCTCCAAGAAATTTTTCAATCGTTTTTGCCTTTGCAGGCGACTCGACAATTACCAGGTTTTCGTGCATATGCTTTCTAATCCTTTCTCAAAATTTCTGCAAATTAAAGAAAATGAAACGCTAACATCAAAATTTATTGTGCTATTTTTTATTTTCTATTTAATTGAAAATGATGATTTTATTTTTTAAAAAGTAAAATATTATTCAATTTCGCGTCGTTAAAACAATTGTTACGAATGCATAATCATATATATTTGTTGCCTTATTAAAATCCAAAAAATTCATGATCGAAAAGAAAATCAATTTTAAAAAATATATCATCTGGTTTTGGTCTATCGTATTAGTTTCCATTGCTTCTACGGTGCTGTTCTTCTTTTTGCTGGCACAAGGAAAGCTAGGTTTTATGCCTAGTTTCGAGGAATTGGAAAACCCAAAAAGTATTCTCGCGTCTGAAATATTTTTTGAAGATGGCAAAGGTATCGACAAATATTTTATTCGTGAAAACAGAACTTTTGTAGGGTACAATAATTTACCTCCACAATTAATAGATGCTTTAATTGCTACCGAAGATGTACGTTTTTACGACCATTCGGGGATTGATCTTCGCGGATTATTTCGCGTAGTAAAAGGATTAGCTACCGGCGACTCAAGCTCAGGTGGAGGAAGTACACTTAGCCAACAGCTCGCCAAAATGCTTTTTCCACGCGATGGTGTTTCAAGCTCGGTTGATCTTGTTCTTCGCAAATTCAAAGAATGGGTAATCTCGGTAAAGCTGGAACGTAGCTACACTAAAGAGGAGATTATTTTAATGTATTTAAATAAATACGACTACTTAAATAATGCTGTTGGTATAAAATCGGCCGCCTTGGTTTATTTTAATATTCCACCCGACTCCTTGCAACTTCACCAGGCAGCTATGCTGGTAGGAATGGCAAAAAATTCATCGTTGTACAATCCGGTGCGCCGCCCCGAGTTGGTACAGCAACGACGTAACGTAGTTTTAAACCAAATGGAAAAATACGGCTACATTACAAAAGCGATTAAAGATTCGGCACAAAAACTACCACTTGATTTAGAATACAAAAAGGTGGATTACAAACTAGGGCCAGCACCCTATTTTCGCGAATATTTGCGTTTAACATTATCGGCCAAAAAACCTGAACGAGAAAATTATGCATCGTGGCAAGAACAAAAATACATTGAAGACTTAGACGAATGGAAAAATAATCCGCTTTTTGGCTGGTGTACTAAAAACCAAAAACCCAATGGCGAAAATTATAATATTTATACCGATGGTTTAAAAATTTATACCACGCTGGATTCGCGCATGCAAAAATATGCAAAGGAAGCAGTGGAACAACATCTTCGTTACGATCTTCAGCCTTTGTTTGACGGCAGTATGAAGGATTTAGACAATCCACCTTTTGCGAACAATATGGATGCAGAAGAGGTTGAAAGTCTTCTTAATCGCGAAATTCGAAAAAGCGAACGCTACCGGGTTATGAATCTTGCGGGTAAAAATTTCAAGGAAATAAAAAAGAAATTTAACGAACCCATTGAAATGACAGTCTTTTCGTGGAAAGGCGAAGTAGATACACTAATGGCACCCATCGATTCGATTAAATACTATTTGCGCTATTTCCGTTCGTCGTTTATGGCAATGGACACGGAAACAGGAAAAGTAAAAGCTTATGTTGGTGGCCCAAACTACCAGTACTTTATGTACGACATGGTAAAAGGCGGCAAACGCCAGGTGGGATCAACCGTAAAACCATTTTTATATACATTGGCCATGCAAAACGGACTAACACCTTGCACAAAAGTGCCGTATGTAAGTCAACAATTTCAACAATGGGACGGCAGTATTTACGAACCCAAAGATGCTGATGTTGATCCGGAAATGGATGGAAAAATGGTCACTCTTAAATGGGGACTTGCCAACTCTAAAAACCGTATTTCGGCCTGGGTATTAAAGCAGTTTAATCCACAAGCTGTGGTTGATGTGATGAAACGCATGGGTATTTATAGCCCGATTGAAGCTGTAAACTCCATGTTTTTAGGTGTTTCGGATGTAACACTTTACGAAATGGTTGGAGCATTCAATACCTATGCCAATTTAGGAGTTTACACCAAACCGTATTTTGTAACCCGAATTGAAGATCGACATGGTAATGTAATTGCCCGTTTTAATCCTGAAAAACATGAAGCTATTGACGAAGAAACAGCTTATTTAATGTTGAATTTGTTGGAAGGAGTAATTAACGAAGGTACGGGAATTCGCATACGTGGTTCAAATCTTTGGCGCGAAAGAGTAACAAAAGAGTATGGGCAATTTACCATGCCAATTGCCGGAAAAACAGGAACCACACAAAACCACTCCGATGGTTGGTTTATTGGAACCACACCAAAATTAACTGCCGGAGTTTGGACTGGTGCCGATTTGCGAAGTATTCACTTTAGATCAATTGGCGCAGGACAAGGTGCAAATATGGCTTTGCCAATTTGGGGCTATTTTTACAAAAAAGTTCTGGCCGACGAATCGTTGGGAATTAAAGAAGATGAGATGGAATTCAAAAAACCACTCAACTTTAATATCAATCTTGATTGCGACGAGATGGAGAAAAAAGAAAATAAACCAGCTGAATTTGATGATTTCTTTTAGGAAATAGAAGTTAGTTCGGAATATTAGGCAACATATGGATGGCATCTGTTTAAGTCGTATAAAAACAGATGCTATCCTTTTTTTAATTTTCTCCAGAACAATTTGAGGAGTCCAACTCATTTTGCGACAGATTTCTCATTCGTTGTACTCATTCGGAATGACAACAATGGCTAAAATCCATTTATTCTAATCTTTTCAAACTGAAGTTCCTTAAAGGGTTTTCCATCGCGTTGTTGTTCAGCATAACCCATTGTAATAATGCTTAATACGCGACAATTTTCAGGGATATTTAATACATTCTGAATGTATTTTTCTGAAGAAAGTTCATCGGAATACATACGCTTTCTGATTTGAATCCAACAACTTCCCAAGCCCAATGTTTGCGCTGTTAATTGTAATAAAATAGAGGCAATGGAACAGTCTTCCACCCACACATCGTTTTTAGTTTCGTCGGCACAAACCACAACAGCCAGTGGAGCAGTTTTTAGAGGTGCTACACCATGTGCTTTGCAAGTACTTAGCTGTTCAATCAGAGCTTTGTTGTCGACAAAAACAAACTCCCAGGGATTTACATTTTTCGACGATGGCGACCGCAAAACAGCTTCTTTTAATACCTCCATCTTTTCAGGCTCAATGATCCTATTCGTATATTTTCGAATGCTTCTTCGTTTTCTTAAAATGTCAATCATAGTTCTATTTTTTAGTCTTTAAAAATAGGTTTCTTCGTTCTACAAACAAATTATTTTCTACCTTCAACTTCTCAACTCAACCTGTTTACCATGAACATTAATCGAATTTTACTTTTTCTTACCGGCGTAATAATTGTTTCCTGTGGCAACCACTATTCGATGGAGGATTTTGTTTCAGTAGAAAAAATCGATGCTCATTTCCATATCTATACTGCGGAAAGTTCTGCTATGGAACAAGCTCTAAATGACAATTTCAAATTGCTGTCCATTAATACACATTCGGGCAATTGCGAGCGCGTGGTTGAAGCACACCAATGGCTGAACAAATTAAACACCTCGTACCCTTCAGATTTTGAATATTCGGCCACTTTCTGTTTAAGTGGTTGGGATCAACCGGGCTGGACAGAAAATACCATTGCCTGGATTGATCAATGTATTGAAGACGGTGCAAAATCGGTGAAAGTATGGAAGAATATTGGAATGGAATTTCGGGATAAAGATGAAAAACTGATAATGATTGATGATCCGCAATTTGATGCAGTTTTTGCCCATTTGGCTAAAAATCAAATTCCGATGGTGGCTCATTTGGGAGAACCTAAAAACTGCTGGCTGCCTTTAAACGAAATGACAACCAAAAACGATAGTAGTTACTTCGCCCAAAATCCACACTACCATATGTTTAAACATCCTGAATTACCAAGTTATGAAGAACAAATGGTTGCTCGTGACCGAATGCTGGACAAAAATCCGGATTTGATTTTTATTGGCTGCCACCTGGCTAGTTTGGAATGGAGTGTTGACACACTTTCGGAGTGGCTCAATAAATATCCCAATGCTGCTGTTGATATGGCTGCCCGATTGGGACAGCTTTTTTACCAAACCCGAGAAGACCGGGATAAAGTGCGTAATTTCTTTATCAAATATCAGGATCGAATTCTGTACGGAACGGATATCATCGATCGTGGAAATAACAAAGAGAATTTTCAGAAACAAATGCATGAAACCTGGTTGCGCGACTGGGAATATTTAGCCACAAAAAACAAAATGAACAGCGACTTAATCGACGGAGAATTCCGCGGACTTCAACTCCCCAAAGAAGTGCTTGACAAAATTTATTCGGCCAATGCGAAACATTGGTACAAAGGTTTTTAACGAAAAAAGGAACCGCTATAAACGATTCCTTCCTTTTGTTATATCATTGGTACTACTTGCCAGTTCCAATTGTTAGTTCAAGCCACTTCTTTCCAGCAAAGCATCAACAGTTGGTTCTTGTCCACGGAAACGTTTGTAAAGAATCATTGGATGTTCTGTACCTCCTTTTTCCAGAATATTTTCGCGGAAAGAAGCCGCCACTTCCTTGTTAAACAAGCCTTTTTCTTTAAAAACACTAAACGCATCGGCATCTAAAACCTCGGCCCATTTGTAACCATAATAACCAGCGGCATAACCTCCGGCAAACAAATGACTAAATTGTGTGCTCATACAAACCTCATCAATTACCGGGAAGATTTGAACCTTTTTCCATGCCTTTTCTTCAAAGTCTTTTACACTGCCAGTAAATGGCTGCTCAAGTGTGTGCCATGCCATGTCGAGGTAACCAAAACTCAACTGACGAACAGAAAGATAACCGGCCAGGTAATTTTGTGAAGCCACAATTTTTTCTACCAATTCAGCCGGAATGGTTTCACCGGTTTTATAGTGTTTTGCAAAACGATCGAGGAAATCTTTTTCAACGGCCCAGTTTTCCATAATTTGTGAAGGAAGCTCCACAAAGTCGCGGTAAACACTGGTTCCTGAAAGACTTGAATAAGTTGAGTTGGCCAGCATTCCATGCAAAGCGTGACCAAATTCGTGCAAGAACGTTTCAACTTCGTCGAAGGTTAAAAGTGC